>NZ_NRSH01000287.1 GCF_016584055.1 Halorhodospira neutriphila | reverse complement strand
GCCGCCGCCGTCGAGCGGCCCGCCCCAGAGCCGCTCGACGGCGGCGGCCATGGCGGCCGCCGCCTTGCCGGCCCCGACGACAACCGTCCGGCCCCGCGGCGGCCGGGGGAGGGAGCCCGGCAGGCAGCGCGGCGCCTGCACCGCCGCCACCGCCTCCTCGAGCCAGCCCGTCAGCAGCCCGCGGGGGTCTTGTTGCCCCGTGGTGCTCATTCCCGTCACCCCTTCTACGCTCAAGTGTGCAGTGCGCGGTATCGTGCCACCGTTTTTGCGCGACTGTGGAGCGCAATGCTCTAATAAGCGCACCAGACGGAAGCGGGGGTGCCCGCCGCCGGGGAGCCGCCGGCGGGCTGAGAGAGTCCCTTGGAACCTGATCCGGTTGATACCGGCGTAGGGAGCTTCCGGGAGCCGATGGCCGGCCGCCGCGGCCGGCCCCTCCCCCGCTCCGTCTCCGCCCACAAGCCACAGGAGATGGAGCCATGCGCGAGCCGCAGACCGACGAGGC
>NZ_NRSH01000286.1 GCF_016584055.1 Halorhodospira neutriphila | reverse complement strand
AGCTGGCCGAGCGCCACGTAGACGAGGGCGTAGGCGAGCAGCGCCAGGCGCAGCGCCGGCAGCCCGCCGCCGCGCAGCGTGCGCAGCCACGCCCCCAGGTGGGGGCGCAGGGCGAGCCAGGCGGCGGCGCCGAGGGCGCCGCCGAGCAGGTTCCCCGACATATCGGCGATCGCCGGCTGGCGGTACGGCAGCCATACCTGGAGGAACTCCACGGCGCAGGTCGCCGCCAGGCTGACCAGCACCGCCGCCAGGGCGAGGAGCCCGCGGGCAGCGCGGCCGCCTACGCCGTGGGTCAGCCACGCGGCCCAGAAGAACCCCAGGGGCAGGAAGAGCAGGATATTGGCCGCCCACTGGACACGGTCGGCATCGATCGGGGTATCGAGGCGGATCGCCGAGTAGGCCGCCCACGCCTGCTCCAGGCTCAGGTCGGCGAACTCGAAGGGCAGCAGCGTCATGTAGACGGCCCCGGCCAGGGCCAGCCCCGCCCCCAGGGCGGCGGCCCGGCGGGAGATCGGCTCCCCCGC
>NZ_NRSH01000285.1 GCF_016584055.1 Halorhodospira neutriphila | reverse complement strand
CTCGGGCTCCGCGGCCTCGCTCAGCTCCCGGGCGCTCAGGCGGGGGAGCTCGACGGCGATATCGAAGCGGTCGAGCAGCGGCCCGGTGAGGCGGCTGCGGTAGCGGGCGACCTGCTCCGGCGTGCAGCGGCACTCCTTGCCCGGGTCGCCGAGGTAGCCGCAGGGGCAGGGGTTCATGGCCGCCACCAGCTGGAAGGCCGCCGGGTAGGTCACGCGGGCGCCGCTGCGGGCGATGGTCACCTGCCGGGCCTGCAGCGGCTCGCGCAGCGCCTCGAGGGCGTTGCGCGGCAGCTCGGGGACCTCGTCGAGGAAGAGCACCCCGCGGTGGGCGAGGGAGACCTCGCCGGGTCGCGGCGGCTGGCCCCCGCCGATGAGCGCCGCCGTCGTGGTGGCGTGGTGGGGGGCGCGCAGGGCCGGCCGCCGCCAGAGGGCCGGGTCCACGCCCTCGCCGCTGACCGAGCGCACCGCCGCCGCCTCCAGGGCCTCGGCCTCGGGCAGCGGCGGCAGCAGACCGGGCAGCCGCTCGGCGAGCATGCTCTTGCCG
>NZ_NRSH01000284.1 GCF_016584055.1 Halorhodospira neutriphila | reverse complement strand
ACCTGCACCGCCTGCCCGGCCCCGAGGCCCTCGAGGCCGGGCAGGCGGTGCAGGTTGGCCGGCGGCGGCGCCGGCGGCCGCCACGTAGCGTCCGCCTCGACCAGGGCCACCGGCTCGCCGTTGACCAGCGCCGCCGCCGCCCGGCGCAGGGCGGCCCGCGGCGCCGCCACCCGCCAGCCCTGCTCCCGCCCCAGCAAGTCCACGGCGGGGAGCCCGGCGCTGTCCGAGGCGGTGGTGATCACCGGCGTGGCGCCGAGCCGCCGGGCGACCGCCTCGGCCCAGGCGTTGGCGCCGCCGAGGTGGCCGCCGGCCACCGCCACGGCGAAGCGGCCCGCCTCGTCCACCGCCACTACGCCGGGGTCGCGGGCCTTGTCCGCCAGGTACGGCGCCACCAGGCGTACGGCCGCCCCCACGGAGCAGAGGCAGATCAGCTGCGCCACCGGCCGGCGCAGGCGCGCCCCGAGCGCCGGCCCGAGCCCGCCGGCGGCCACGGTGGTGCGCGGGTTGGGCAGGTCCGCGAGCAGCGGCGCGATGCGCTCCGGCGCGATG
>NZ_NRSH01000283.1 GCF_016584055.1 Halorhodospira neutriphila | reverse complement strand
GGTAGGGCCGCGGCGATCTGGCGGGCGGCCTGCGGCTCGCCGAAGCCCTCGGCGAGGGCGCGCTGCGTCCGCCCGGCGACCTCGGCGCGGGCCGCCTCGAGCCCGGGCAGCGGCCCCTGGGGCGGGGGCGCCAGCGCCCGGCAGAACGCCGGGATCTCCGCCTGGATGGGCTCGGCCCGCCAGTGGGGGTCGAGGTAGCCGGCGTGGCGGCTGACGAGCCAGTAGGGCCCCGGGCGCTCGGCGAGCCACTGCGGCAGGCGCTTGCCCGTGAGCCGGCCGCCGAGCTGGATGACGTGCCCGGCGGCCTCCAGGGCCCGGCGGCCGGCCGGCGCGGCGAGGAGCAGCTCGGCGCCGCCGATGACCAGTGGGTGGTCGAGCAGCCGCAGCTGGCTGCCGATGTCGGCGAGGATGGGGATCCCGGCCGCCTCGGCGCAGGCGAGCGCCGCCTCGGCCTCCGCGGCCTCGAGCTGCCCGGCGACGAGGAGCACCGGCGGGCGTACCGACGCTCCCGCCCTCGCGGTGGAAGAGCCGCTCCGGCGAGCACCCCATGAAGAC
>NZ_NRSH01000282.1 GCF_016584055.1 Halorhodospira neutriphila | reverse complement strand
CAGAGGAGGGCCCCGCGCTGGAGGAGCGCCGTCGCCCGGGCGATGGTCGCCGGCTCGGCGGCCGCCCCGGCGCCGAGGTGCGGGCGCTGGCGGACGCCGCCGGGGTAGGGGGTCGGCCCGCCGAGGGTGACGCCGAGGGCGCCGGCGCCGGCGGCGAGCACGGCCCCGGGGTTCGGTCCCGGCCACTGCCGCGCCTGGGTGCGCAGGCAGCGCCAGGCGGCTCGGGGGCGGCGGCTCACCGCCGTGTAGGTCAGGGCCGTCAGGCGGGCCGGCAGCCAGCCGAGCAGGTCGTCCAGGTGGGCCGCCGTGCGGCCGAAGTCGCGCAGCCGGGGGCTGCGGTAGCCCCACATGGCGTCCAGGGTGTTGGCGAGCCGGTGGGCGAGGGCGCCGGGGGCGCCGGCGACGAGGAACCAGAAGAGGGTGGCGAAGACGGCGTCGTTGCCGTTCTCGAGGACCGACTCGGTGGTCGCCGCCGCCACGCCGCTGGCGTCCAGGGCGCGGGGGTCGCGGCTGACCAGGGCGCCGAGGGCGCGCCGGCGAGCTCGACGCCGCCCGGCGCGCCCTCGG
>NZ_NRSH01000281.1 GCF_016584055.1 Halorhodospira neutriphila | reverse complement strand
CGGACGGCACGCTGACCCTGTCGGTCACGTTGACCGACAGCGCCAGCAATACCGGCGCGGCGGCGACCGACACGGCCACCAAAAACGTTTCGGCGCCGTCGGGCTATACGGTCTCGCTTGATCAGGATCCGGTCACATCGGCGACTGAAACCGCGGTGTCCTTCACCTTCGCGGGGGCGGAAACCGGCACGCGCTACAGCTACACGATCACCTCTTCGGGCGGCGGTACGCCGGTGACCGGCGCGGGCACGATCAGCACGGCGGCCCAGCAGATTTCGGGCATCGATGTTTCGGGGCTCGCGGACGGCACGCTGACCCTTTCGGTCACGCTGACCGACAGCGCCAGCAATACCGGCGCGGCGGCGACCGATACCGCCACCAAGGATGTCGCGGCGCCGTCGGGCTATACCGTCTCGCTCGATCAAGATCCGGTCACGTCGGCGACTGAAAGCGCGGTGTCCTTCACCTTCGCCGGGGCGGAAACCGGCACGCGCTATGATTACACGATCACCTCTTCGGGCGGCGGTACGCCGGTGA
>NZ_NRSH01000280.1 GCF_016584055.1 Halorhodospira neutriphila | reverse complement strand
GCCCTCGATCATAACCCGGGCGGCCGGCCCTGCGATACGCAACCTATCAATTTTTGCAATACCATCGACCGCCTCGATGCGCCCCTTGAGCTTGTCGAAGGCGAAGCCCTCGCCGAAGAGGTCGCGGAAGTCGAGCAGGATCCGCCGCGGGAGCATGCGCAGGCCGAGCAGGCCGACGAGGCGCCCGGCGCCGGGGTCGACCTCGGTGATCCGCCCCTCGTCCATGGCCAGGCGGAGCCGGCCACCGAGGCGCTCGGCGCGCACCGCCCACGGCGGCCCGGGCCAGTCGAGCTCGGCGACCAGGTCGACCTCGGCCACCGCCACGGCGGGCGGCGCCCCGAGCAGGGCGAGCAGCTGCGCGACGTCGCCGGCCTGCAGGCGGCCGCTGACCGTCGTCCGCCCGTCGCGCCAGGCGCCGCTCGCCACGACGTCCACGGTCCTGCCGTGGAGGCTCGCCTCGCGCAGGTAGAGCGCCTCCTCGCCGGGGATCAGGCGCAGGCGGGCCCGGCCCGCCGTCCGGCCCGCCAGGCGCAGGCGCTCGATGTCGATGGCCGTGCGCGGCCAGGCGCCGGGCTCGGCGAGGCCGAGGGC
>NZ_NRSH01000279.1 GCF_016584055.1 Halorhodospira neutriphila | reverse complement strand
GCTGCGCCTGCGGGTCCCCGGCCTGCTCGGCCCGCTCCCTGGGCCGAGCAGGCCGGGGACCCGCAGGCGCAGCAGCCGCTCGCTCAAAGCCGGTCGACGATGGCCCGCTGGACGGCCTCGTACTCGGCGTCCACCGTCTGGACGGCGTCGCCGGCCTGGGAGATCGCCACGTCCGGGTCCTTGAGCCCGTGGCCGGTGAGGGTGCAGACGACGGTGCTGCCCTCCGGGATGCGGCCGCTGCGGATATCCCGCATCGCCCCGGCCACGGAGGCGGCCGAGGCGGGCTCGCAGAAGACACCCTCGCGGGCGGCGAGGGTCCGCTGGGCGGTGAGGATCTCCTCGTCGGTGAGCTCGTCGAACCACCCCTCGGACTCGCGGCTGACGGCCTGCGCCTGCTGCCAGGACTGGGGATTGCCGATGCGGATGGCCGTGGCCACGGTCTCCGGCTCCGCCACCGGGCCGCCGCGCAGGAAGGGGGCGCTGCCGGCGGCCTGGTAGCCGACCATGCGCGGGCGCCTGTCGACGAGCGCCGAGGCGTAGCGGCAGTGGCCCTCGCAGAAGGTGCACGCCTCGGTCAGGCGCCCGCGCATGGTCGGCTA
>NZ_NRSH01000278.1 GCF_016584055.1 Halorhodospira neutriphila | reverse complement strand
ACCCGCGGGCCGCCGATCACCTCGGCGCCACGGCCCTGAGCCACGCCCGCCTCGCCGTCGCCCGGGGCGCCGACCCCGCCCTGCTCGAGCGGCTGCAGGCCGCGGGGGCCGCCGATCCGGCGGGCCCGCCGGCGGGGACGCCAAGCCTCTCGGTGGCCCTCGACGGGCGCCGGCTCTTCCGGCTCGACGGGGTGGTGCGGGTCTACGACAGCGGCGGCTACGCCGAGGGGCCGGAGCCGCTGCTGCCCTACACCGCCGAGTGCCGCAGCCACGGCTGCCTTGTCCCGCCGGTGGCGATCCTGCCGGCGGGGACGACGGTGGAGCTGCTCTACCGGCGTTCGGGGGGCGAGGACGCCCGGCGTGGCGTCTTCCTCGTCCAGGCGGACGGCCTCGAGGGGCTGCTCTTCAGCGCCGAGGACTACGGCGCCTGGGCGCCGGCCGGCGCTGCGGCCAGCGCGGTGACCATCGGCCGCGTGGCCTATATCCGCGACGCGCAGTGGGTCGAGGCGTTCGGGGTGGACCTGTCGGAGGCGACCGGCGGGCTGATCTGGTAGGCGCCGGGCCGCCCCGCGGGGAGGGGGCCGCCCGGCGCCTACCAGAT
>NZ_NRSH01000277.1 GCF_016584055.1 Halorhodospira neutriphila | reverse complement strand
TAGTAGACGGCGGCGACGCGGTGGGCGTGGACTTCCGCGGCAGCGCCGGGCAGGTCGACGGCAACGTCAACTGCCCCCTGCCGGTGACCGCCGCCGCCGTCTACTACACCTTCCGCTGCCTGGTGCCGGCGCAGACGCCGGCCTGCGCCGGGGCGTTCCGCCCCATCGCGCTGCGCGTGCCCGAGGGCTCGCTGCTCAACGCCCGGCGCCCGGCGGCGGTGGCCGCCGGCAACGTGGAGACCAGCAGCCGCGTGGTCGACGCCGTCTGCGGCGCGCTGGCCGAGGCCCTGCCCGGGCGGATCCCGGCGGCGAGCCACGGCTCCATGAACAACCTCGCCCTCGGCGGCGGCGCCGAGGGCGAGCGCTGGGACTACTACGAGACGCTCGCCGGCGGCGCCGGCGCGGGGCCGCGGGGGCCGGGGCGCTCGGCGATCCACACCCACATGACCAACACCCTGAACACCCCCATCGAGGCGCTGGAGATGGCCTACCCGCTGCGCATCCGCCGCTACGCCGTGCGCCGCGGCTCCGGTGGGGCGGGGCGCCACGCCGGCGGCGACGGCGTGGTGCGCGAGTACGAGGCCCTCGCCGAGGTGGCGGGGGCGCTGATCAGCGAGCGCCGGCGCCACGCCCCGTGGGGCCTGGCCGGCGGCGGTGCCGGCGCCCCGGGGG
>NZ_NRSH01000276.1 GCF_016584055.1 Halorhodospira neutriphila | reverse complement strand
GGCCGGCGAGCATCCCCGCCCAGCGCTCGCCCATCGCCCGGCTGCGCACCGAGGGCGACGCCCTGCTCTCTAAAGTCGACACCTTCGTCGAGCGGGCCAACCGGCTCCTCTCCCCCGAGAACCTGGAGCGCATCCACGCCAGCCTCGAGCACCTCGAGCAGACGACCGCCGCCCTGGCCGCGCAGCGCGACGAGCTGCGGCGCGGCGTGGCGGGCTTCGCCGAGGCCGGCACCCAGGCCGAGTCGACCCTCGCCGAGGCCGACGCCCTCCTGCAGCGGGCCGAGGCGCTGCTCGCCGGCCCCGGCAGCGAGGCCCTCAAGAGCACCGCCCGCGCCGCCGCCGCCCTGGAGCGCAGCAGCCGCAGCGCCGAGCGGCTCCTCGCCGAGAACCGCCAGGCCCTGAGCAGCGGCGCCCAGGGGCTCAATGAGCTCGGCCCCGCCCTCGCCGAGCTGCACCGGACCCTGGCCGCCTTCCGCCGCCTCGCCCGCCGCCTCGAGGAGGACCCCGGGCAGCTGCTGCGCCGCCAGGAGATCGAGGAGTACGAGCCGTGACCGCACTGCGCCGAGCGCGAACCGCCCTCCTGCTCGCCCTGCTCGCCGGGGCCTGCCAGGCGTGCACCCTCCTGCCGAGCGAGGCGCCGTACGCGGTCTACCGCCTGCCGCCGCCCCAGCTCC
>NZ_NRSH01000275.1 GCF_016584055.1 Halorhodospira neutriphila | reverse complement strand
GCTGCTGCTCTCGGTGGTGCGCGAGGACCTGCTCGCCGCCTGGCAGGCGGGCATCCCCGAGGACGCCCCGGATACCTTCCTGCTCGACATCGCCCCCGGCGAGGTGGAGCCGCTGCGCGCGCTCCTCGCCGCCGAGCTGGGGGCCGAGCCCCCCTTCTACCCCGTCGTCCAGGGGCGCCTAGCGGCCATCAACGGGCGCGAGGTGGCGCCCGAGGACTACGCCTCGCCGCGGGCGCGGGAGACCGCCACCCGCGAGCTGAACCTGAGCTGGCGCGGGCGGCTGCCGCCGGATAACCGGGTGCTCGAGGGCCGGTGGTGGGGCGACGACCCCGGCGCCGAGTGGTCGGTGGCGCGCGAGTACGCCGAGCAGGCGGGCCTGGCGGTGGGCGATACGCTGACCGTGCGCGTCGACGGCGAGCCGGTGAGCGGCACCGTCACCTCGCTGCGCGAGGTGGACTGGACCACCTTCAACCCGAACTTCTTCGTCATCGCCGCCCCGGGGATGCTCGAGGCGGCGCAGCCGGACTACCTGACCAGCGTCCACCTCGGCGACGCCGCCGACCGCCTCCTGCCGCAGCTCAGCGAGCGCTTCCCGGCGGTGACCCCGATCGATGTCAGCGCCGTGCTGGCCGCGGCGCGGCGGATCGTCCGCCAGGGGGCGCAGGTGGTGGCGCTCATGGCCGGCCTGGCCCTCGCCGCCGGCGGCGTGGTCCTGCT
>NZ_NRSH01000274.1 GCF_016584055.1 Halorhodospira neutriphila | reverse complement strand
CCCACCGGGGCGACGCTGGCCGCGGCGGGCGTCGCCCCGGTGGGCAGCGCGTAGCGCCGGAGCGTGCGAGCGAGCCCCCCGCCCTGCCGGCTCGAGGGGGAGGGGTCGCGATCCGTCGGCTCAGCCATAAGGACCTCTTACGCTACCTATTCAGAAGAAGGCGGGGCAACGGCCTCGAGGACCGCCCCGGCGATCTCGGCGAGGGGCAGGACCCGGTCCGCCGCGCCCGCCTTGACGGCGGCGCCGGGCATCCCCCAGACGACGCTGCTCGCCTCGTCCTGGGCGATGGTCGGCGCGCCGGCCGCCTGCAGCCGGGCGAGCCCCGCAGCGCCGTCGTTGCCCATGCCGGTGAGCAGGACCCCGACGGCGCTGGGCCCGGCCGCCGCGGCCACGGTATCGAAGAGCACGTCCACCGAGGGGCGGTGGCGGTTCACCGGCTCGGCGTCGCTGAGCCGGCACTGGTAGCGGCTGCCGTCGCGGACGAGCTCGAGGTGGTACGTCCCCCCGGGGGCGATGTAGGCGTGGCCGGGGAGCACGCGCTGGCCGTCCTTGGCCTCGTGGACGCTCACGGCGCAGAGCCCGTCGAGGCGCTCGGCGAAGGCGGCGGAGAAGCCCGGCGGCATGTGCTGGGTGACGAGCACGGGCGGGGCGTTCGCCGGCAGCGCCTCGAGCACGCGCTGGATGGCCACCGTCCCGCCCGTGGAGGCGCCGATGGCGACGATCCGCTCGGCGGCGCGCCGCCGCGGCG
>NZ_NRSH01000273.1 GCF_016584055.1 Halorhodospira neutriphila | reverse complement strand
CCCCGGTGCCCGTGCTCTGGCGCGACCGGCTCCGCGAGGCGTTCCAGGCCGACGGCCGGGTGCCGCGGGTGGCCGTCGACGCCGAGCGCACCGCCGCCGACTGGGCCCTGGAGGGCACCCTCCACGCCTTCCAGCTCGAGCGCCGGGGCGAGGCCCCGGGGCAGGCGGTGGTCCGCTTCGACGCCCGGCTGCTCACCGCCGACGGGCGCCGGATCGTCGCCACCCGGCGCTTCAGCGCCGAGCGGCGGCTGCCGGGCAGCGGCCCCGCGGCCGCGGCCGCCGCCCTCGGCGAGGCCAGCGACACCGTCGCCGCGGCGCTCATCGACTGGACCCTGGACCGGGTCGCCGCCCACGGGGAGGACGGCCGCTGACTTGACAAAGGGCGGTGCAGCCCAAAGAATGAGCGGCTTAAAGAATTCTGGATGCCGGCTTGCGCGGTGAGCGGGCCGGCGCAGTCACCGTGGATCAACGAGCAGGAGTGAGACCGTGGCGAACATCCCGAGCGCTCAGAAGCGTGCCCGTCAGGAGGAAGCCCGCCGGCTGCGCAACAAGTCGCGCCGGAGCGCCATGCGCACCTCCATGAAGAAGGTCCTGAAGGCCGTCAAGACCGGTGACCATGGGCAGGCCCAGGAGGCGTACCGGGAGGCCGTCCGGGTCATCGACCGCACCGCCAACCGCGGCGTCATCCACAAGAACAAGGCGGCGCGCCACAAGTCGCGGCTCAACGCCCGCGTGCGCAGCCTCGCGGGCTGACGCGCC
>NZ_NRSH01000272.1 GCF_016584055.1 Halorhodospira neutriphila | reverse complement strand
GTGCGAGGGGGCCTCGGCGAGCCGCTGCGCCAGGCGCGGGAAGCGGGCGAGCCCCTGCTCGCGCACGGCCCGCCAGTCGCGCTCGCGCAGGCGGGTGTCGAAGCCGGCGATCTCGGCCTTGCCGGCGATCCGGAGGCGCTCGCCGAGCCGGGTGACCACGATCTTGCGGGCGTCGTCGATGATCGGCACCTGCGGGGCGGCGCCGTCCGCCCCCGCGAGGGGCAGCGTGACCGAGTACCCCTTGATCGGCTCGATGGGCAGCCGCAGGCCGAGGGGGCGGGTCAGGCGCGGGGCGTAGCTGCCGGCGGCGATGACGACCGCGTCGGCGGTGATCGGGCCCCTGTCGGTGGCCACCCCCGAGACGCCGCGGCGCCCCCCGAGCAGGTGGTGGACCGTCGTGCCCAGGCGCAGCTCGGCGCCGGCGGCCGCCGCCTGCTGGCTGACCGCCTCGGTAAAGTGCAGGGCGTCGCCGCAGCCGTCGTCCGGGAACTCGATGGCCCCGGCGAGCCGCTCGGCGCCCTCGGCCAGCGCCGGCTCCCGGGCGACGGCCTGCTCGGGGGTCAGGGCGCGGTGGCGGATGCCCAGGTCGGCGACGGCCTCGGCCTCGGCGAGGCCGTGCCCGAGGGCGCGCTGCTCGTCGAAGAGCTTGAGCGCCCCGCGCCCGCGCCCCTCGAGCTCGATGCCCGTGCGCTCGCAGACCGCGTCGAGGGCGCGCAGGCTGTAGGCGGCGAGCTCGGCGTTGGCGCGGGCGTGGCGCCGGTGGCGGGCGGCCCGGGCG
>NZ_NRSH01000271.1 GCF_016584055.1 Halorhodospira neutriphila | reverse complement strand
CTCTACGAGGGGCTCGGCTACGGCCTCGGCCAGCGCCCAGGCCAGGGCGCCGCCGGCGAGGCCGTAGCCGAGCCCCTCGTAGAGGAAGGGCCGGCGCACGAAGCCGTCGCTGCCGCCGATGAGCTTGACGATCCCGATCTCCTCGCGGCGGCTCTCGATGGTCAGCCGGATGGTGTTCCCCACCACCAGGACCACGGCCACCGCCAGCAGCGCCGTGAGCACGCCGAGGGCGCGCTCGGCCAGGGCCACGAGGGCGTGGAGGCGCTCGAGCCACTGCTGGTCGAGGCGCATGCGCTCGACGTAGGGCGCCTCCGCCAGCCGCTCGGCGAGGGCCGCGACGGCGCCGGGATCGCGCTCGCCGCTGACCCGGGCGACAATCACCGGCGGCAGCGGGTTCCGGTCGAGCAGCTCCAGGGCGGCGTCGAAATCGGAGCGCTCGCGCAGCGTCGCCAGGGCCTGCTCCGGGGAGATGGTCTCGGTCCCGGCGATCTCCGGGCGTGCGGCCAGCTCGGCGGCGCGCGCCTCGACGGCGGCCTGCCCGGTGTCGCGCTCGAGGAACAGCGAGATCCGCGCGGCGCCGTCGGTCCACCCGCCGGCCGCCCGCTCGGCGCTCTCCAGCGCCACCCAGAAGGCCGCCGGCAGCGCCAGGGCGATCCCGAGCACCGCGGCGGTCAGGGCGCTGTGCAGGGGCGCGCGCCGCAGGCGGGTGAGCCCGCCGCTGCTCTACCTGCTGCACCACGGGCAGGCCGCGGCGGCGGCGCTCACCCGCCTGCGGCGCGCGCCCCTGCACAGCGCC
>NZ_NRSH01000270.1 GCF_016584055.1 Halorhodospira neutriphila | reverse complement strand
CGGCGGGCCCCGCCTCGACGTACGCGCCGCCGTCGAGGGGGTCGAGGCCGCGGCGGTGCCACGCTACGTCCCCGCGGGCGTCACGCCGCCCGAGGTGCGCCGCTGGCTGGGCACCGCCCTGCAGGGCGGGCGCGTGGCGCGGGCCGACCTGCTCTTCCACGGCGACCCGGCGGACTTCCCCTTCGACGGCCAGGAGGGGGTCTTCGCCGTCGACGCCGCGGTGCGCGGCGGGGTGCTGCGCTACGCCCCGGGGTGGCCGGCGATCACGGGGATCGACGCGGCGCTGCGCTTTCGCGGCGCGCGGCTGGCCATCGACGGGGCGGGGCGGACCGCCGGCGTGGCCCTGCGCGGTGTCGAGGTCACCATCGCCGACCTGCGCCGGCCGCGCCTGGCGGTGGCGGGGCAGGCCCGGGGGGACGCCGGCGACGCCCTCGGCTTCCTGGCCGGCTCGCCGCTCGGGCGCGGCTGGCTCGGCGAGGCGGTCCCCGTCGAGGCCGCGGGGCCGGTGCGCGTCGGGCTCGACCTGGCCCTGCCCCTGGCCCCGCAGGCCGGCGGCCCGCCCCAGGTCGAGGGCCGGGTGGCGCTCTCCGGGGTCACCGCGGCGCTGCCGCCGTGGCTGCGCCTGGGTGCGCTCTCCGGCTCGCTCGCCTTCGACGAGGCGGGTATCCACCACGGCCGGCTGAGCGCGCGCTGGGGCGGGGAGCCGGCCTCGCTCACCGTCGAGACCGAGCGGGTGGCGGGGCGGCGCCGGATCGTCCTCGAGGGCCGGGGCCGCCCCGCCACCCGCTCGGTCTCGA
>NZ_NRSH01000269.1 GCF_016584055.1 Halorhodospira neutriphila | reverse complement strand
GGCTGCGGCGCAGCAGCTCGGCGTGGCCGCGGCTGCCGACGCGGTTGGCGATGACGCCGGCGACGCGCACGTCGGCGCGGTGGCCGGCGAGCCCGCCCACCACGGCGCCGAAGGTCTCGGCCATGGCCCGGGCGTCCACCACGAGGGCCACCGGCAGCCCGGCCAGGGCGGCCAGGTCGGCGCTCGACGGCGCCCCGTCGAACACCCCCATGGCCCCCTCGACCAGGACGAGCTCCGCCTCCCGGGCCGCCGCGGCAAGGCGCCAGCGGCACTCGGCCTCGCCGGTCATCCACGGGTGGAGCTGGTAGACCGGCGCCCCGCTGGCCCGCTCCTGGAGCATGGGGTCGAGGTAGTCGGGGCCGTGCTTGAAGACCCGCACCCGCCGCCCGGCGTTGCGGTGCAGCCGCGCCAGGGCGGCGGTGACCATCGACTTGCCCTGCCCCGAGGCCGGGGCGGCGAGCATCAGCGCCGGCGCCGGCTCAGCCATCGGCCCGCCCCCGCGCCAGCAACCGGGCGCCGGCCGCGTAGCCGACGGCCACCGCCAGCAGGCACAGCGCCACGGTGGCGGCGAGGTTGAGCACGCCCAGCGCCGGCGAGCGCTCGAGCAGCTGCAGGCTCTCGAGGCTGAGCACCGAGAAGGTGGTGAAGCCGCCGCAGAGGCCGTTGACCGCGAACTGCCGCCAGTGGGTGGGCAGCTCCGCCTCCCCCCGGCCGGCGGCCGCAGCGGCCACCGCGCCGATGAGCAGCGAGCCGCCGACGTTCACGAGCAGCGTCGCCCACGGGAAGGCCGCCGCATCG
>NZ_NRSH01000268.1 GCF_016584055.1 Halorhodospira neutriphila | reverse complement strand
CCGGGCCCCGAGGTCCCCACGAACTCGGTGTCGCAGAAGCGGCAGACCGCCGCCGCCCGGTCCGCCTCCCGGCCGCTCCAGAGGTTGCAGCCGGCGAAGCGGATGAAGACGGCGGGCCGGCCGCTGCGCGCCCCCTCGCCCTGCAGGGTGTAGAAGAGGCTGTGGACGGCGTAGCTCACGGCGCGCCCGGATACGCCACCGCCCCGCAGCCGTCGCGCTCGAGGAGATCGACCCGGGAGAGCTGCGGCAGCCGCTCGCCGACGGCCGCCGCGATCCACGCCGCCAGCGTCCCCGGGTCGCCGTCGGCCAGGCTGTCGATCTCATCGAGGCGGTGGTGGTCGAGGCGCTCGCGCACGGGGGCGAAGGCGGCCTTGAGATCGCCGTAGTCCACCACCCAGCCGAGGCGCGGATCCAGGGGGGCGGCGGCGTGCAGCCGCAGGCGGTAGCCGTGGCCGTGGAGGCGGCTGCGCTCGTCGCCGGCCCCCGGCACCCGGACCGCCGCCTCGAAGCCCTCCGCCTTCCAGATGGTGTAGCGCTCGCCGTCGTAGGTGCAGGCGGAGCGCTCCGTCTCGTGGACGTGGACCCGGCGCAGGCCCGGCTCGCGGGGGCGGAGCTGCGCCCAGAGCCAGCCGGCGAGGTGCTCGCTGGTGGGATTGGCGAGGAGGTCGTTGAGGCAGCTGTAGCGCAGCCGCGGCTCGACCGCCGCCCAGAGGGCGTGGAGCGCCGCGTCCGTCGCCTCGGCCTCGAGGACGACCCGGTAGCTGTGGCCGTGCATGCGGGCGCAGGGGTGGCCCGCGGGGACCTGCGGCAGGCGGTGGGCCGCCTCGAAGCGGAAGCCCCGCCAG
>NZ_NRSH01000267.1 GCF_016584055.1 Halorhodospira neutriphila | reverse complement strand
TTGCGGACCCCGATGATGTCGCCGCGCTCGGCGCGCCGGGGCTCTCCCCCGCCCGCGCCGTAGCGCGGCGCCGCGGCGTGCTCCGGCCTGTCCCCGCCGGCCTCGCCGTGCCGGGCCTGGCGGCGGCGCTCGCGCCAGCGGCCCAGGGCGTAGATCCCTATCAGCACCAGCACGCCTGCGCCCAGGATCGTCCAGCGTATCGGGTCCATGCCTCCCCCTTCGTCGATGCTCGCTCTCTAGCCGGCCTCGGCGATATCCATCGCCTCGTCCACGTCCACCGCGACCAGGCGCGATACGCCGGGCTCGTTCATCGTCACCCCGAGCAGGTGCGAGACCCGCTCCATCGTCGTCCTATTGTGGGTAATGAGCACGAACTGCACGCGCTCCGACATCTCCTCGACCAGGTCGCAGAAGCGCCCGACGTTGGCCTCGTCGAGGGGGGCGTCCACCTCGTCGAGCAGGCAGAAGGGCGCCGGGTTGAGGTCGAAGATGGCGAAGACGAGGGCCACCGCGGTCAGCGCCTTCTCGCCGCCGGAGAGCATGTGGATGCTCGAGACCCGCTTGCCCGGCGGCTGGGCGAGCAGCGCCACCCCGGTGGAGAGCAGGTCGTCGTCGGTGAGCTCCAGGTAGGCCCGGCCGCCGCCGAACAGCCGCGGGAAGAAGTGCCCGAGCCCGGCGTTGACCTGCTCGAAGGTCTCGCGGAAGCGCGCCCGGGTCTCGCGGTCGATGCGCTGGATGGCGCCCTCGAGGGTCTCGAGCGCCTGCTGCAGGTCGGCGTGCTGCTCGTCGAGGTAGCCGCGGCGCTCCTCGAGCTGGCGGTGCTCGTCGATGGCGGCGAGGTTGACGGAGCCGAGC
>NZ_NRSH01000266.1 GCF_016584055.1 Halorhodospira neutriphila | reverse complement strand
GATGATGCTCACCGCCGCGGCAGCGGCGGCGGGGTCCTCCACGCCCATCCACTCGAGCATGGCCGCGGCGGTGAGCATCATCGCCCCCGGGTGGGCGCGATCCTGCCCGGCGATGTCCGGGGCGCTGCCGTGGGTGGGCTCGAACAGCGGGGGGCGGCGCCGGTCCGCCGGGTTGAGGTTCGCCGAGGGCGCCAGGCCCATGCCGCCGGCGAGCACGGCGGCGAGATCGGTGAGGATATCGCCGTGGAGGTTGCTGGCGACGACGACGTCGAAGGCCCACGGCTCCGTCACGAGCTTCATGGCGCAGGCGTCGACGAGCTCGTGGCGGGTAGCGACCTCGGGGTACGCCGCGGCGAGCTCGGCGAAGACCTCGCTCCACAGCGCGCCGGCGTGGCGCACGGCGTTGCGCTTGGTGACCAGGCAGAGCGAGGCCTCCGCCGCCGTGCCGTCGTCGCGGGGGAAGGCCTTGGCGGCCCGCTGCCCCTGCCGGCGCTCGAGGGCGCGCGCCCGCGCCCGCTCGAAGGCGTGGCGGATGACCCGCTCGGTACCGACGCGGGTGAAGACCGCCAGCTGCGTCGCCGTCTCCTGGGGGCTACCGACCGCTAGCCGTCCCCCCTGGTCGACGTACTCCCCCTCGCTGTTCTCGCGGACGACGAGCAGGTCGGTCTCCAGGGCCCGGGGGCTCGCCAGCGGCATCGGGGCCCCGGCCAGGGGGACGGCCGGGCGCTCGCAGGCCCAGAGGTCGAGCGCCCGGCGCATCTCCAGCAGGGGGGCGAGGGAGACGCTGTCGGGCAGGGCGTAGCGCTCCGGGTCACTGCCCGGCCCCGGGTCGCCGAGGGCGCCGAGCAGGAGGGCGTCGAAGCCGGCGAGGCGCTGGCGCCAGTCGGCCGGCATCATCGCCCCGTGGGCCCGGG
>NZ_NRSH01000265.1 GCF_016584055.1 Halorhodospira neutriphila | reverse complement strand
TCTCCAGGCGGCCCGCCTGGAGACCGACCTGGCCGACCTGCTCGCCGGCCACGGCGTACGCCTGCACCGCGCCGCCAGCGGGCGGTGGTACCTCGAGTCGCCCCACCCGCTGCCCCAGCGGCCGTCGCCCTACCGGCTCGCCGGGCGCTGCATCGACCCGGCGGCCCTGCGCGGCCCGGAGGGCGGCGCGCCGGCGTGGTCGGCGGTGCTCAACGAGCTCGAGATGGCGCTCTACGACCACCCCATCAACCGGGACCGCCAGGAGCGGGGCGCGCTCCCCGTCAACGCCCTGTGGCCCTGGGGGGCGGGCACGTGCCCGCCGGCGCCGGGCGCCTTCCCCTGGGAGCGGGTCTACAGCGACGAGCCGGCCTGGTGCGGGCTGGCCGCGCTCGCCGGCGCCAGCCACGGCGAGCTGGTCGGCGCCATGCCCGCCGTCGAGCCCCAGGGGCGGACCCTGCTCAGCGTCAGCTGGGCGGAGACGGCGCTGGCGACGGCCGACGGCACGGCCTGGCTCGACGCCGTCGCCGCCGTCGAGCGGACGCTGGCGGCGCCGGCGCTGGCGGCGCTGCGCGGCGAGAGCGACGCCGTCGGGCAGTGGGACGCCCTGGAGCTGCAGACCGAGGCCGGCGCCGAGCACGCCGTGGCCCTCACCCGCGGGGGGCTGCGCCGGCTGTGGCGCCGGCCCCGGCCCCTGGCGCGCTGGCTGGCCGCCGGAGGGGAGGGTGGCTGAGCGCATCCGCCGGCGCACGCCGGCGGCGCTGCCCGAGGACCTGCCGCCCGACCTCCACCCGGTCCTGCGCCGCGTCTACGCCCGGCGCGGGGTCGCCAGCGCCGAGGAGCTGGACCTGCGCCTGGCCCGCCTCGCCCCGCCGGCGGGCATGGCCGACCTCGAGGCCGCCGGCGAGGCCCTGGCCGGCGCGCTGCGCG
>NZ_NRSH01000264.1 GCF_016584055.1 Halorhodospira neutriphila | reverse complement strand
TCGACCAGGGCCCGGCGCTGCGCCTCGCTCAGCGAGGCGAAGACCGGCTGCCGGTACCACGCCGCCAGCGCCTGCGCCCGCGGCTCCTGCTCGAGGCGCGCCGCCCACGCCTCGTCGTGGGCCCGGCGCTGCTCGCGCTCGGCGGCGTCGCGCAGCCCGGGGTGCGCCCCCTCGAGGATCAGGCCGGTGAGCCGCTGCGGGCAGCGCTGCGCCAGGGCCAGGGCCAGGCGCCCGCCGAGGGAGTAGCCGGCCAGGGCGAAGCGCTCCGGCAGCTGCGGGGCCAGGCGCTGCCAGAGGGCCTCGGCGAGGCCGGCGAAGTCTTCGGCGGCCGGCGGGCGCCCGTCGTGGCCGGGCAGCGTGGGGGCGAGGCAGTAGTGCCGTCCGCTCAGCCGCTCGGCGACCGGCCCCCACTCCGCGGCGTCGCCCATGAAGCCGTGGAGGAGGACGAGGGCGGGCTGGCCCGGATCGCCGGCGCTCAGCACGGCGCCGCCCGCTCCAGGTCCCGGAAGAGGGCCGCCATCCGGTCGCTGCCCTGCTGCGGCGGGCAGCTCAGCTCGATGACGCTCCCGCCGGGGCGCGTGCAGGCCTCGGTGTACGCCTCGTGCAGCTCCGCGGCGGTGCGGCAATGGGTGTAGGGCAGGCCGAACTGCGCGGCGGCGTGCTCGAAGCGCCAGCCGTGGGGCATGCGGAAGAGCCGCTCGTGGCGCTCGCCGTGGCCGCGGGCCGGGAGGAGGTCGAAGATCCCGCCGCCGTCGTTGTTGAGGATGACGATCACCAGCGGGTGGGGGCAGACGGCGGCGAGGGCGAGGCTGTTGAGGTCGTGCAGCGCGGCGAGGTCGCCGAGGAGCACGGTCGCCCCGGCGCTGCGCTCGTGGGCGTAGCCGGCGCCGGCGGCGATCAGCCCGTCGATGCCGCTGGCCCCGCGCAGCGTCAGGCAGGGGCGGA
>NZ_NRSH01000263.1 GCF_016584055.1 Halorhodospira neutriphila | reverse complement strand
TCTACGTCCTCCCCGCCGAGCCGCCGGCAGGATCCGGGCCTACGGCGGCTCGGCGGGGAGGACGTAGACGGTCATGCCCTCGACGCCGAGGACCCGGATCCGCTCGCCGGCGGCGAGGTGCCGCCCTTCGGCGCTGCGGGCCCGCCAGAGCTCGCCGTGGATGCGCACCTGACCAGGGTGCTCCGGGGCGATGGGGGTGACGACCTCGCCGCGGGCGTGGACGAGGGCGTCGCGCCCCAGGGGGTGGCCGGCCCGCTCGGCGCGCACGAAGACGATGCAGAGGACGGCATCCTTGCTGGTCCAGAGGAGGAAGAGCAGCGCCGCCGTCCCCGCCCCGATGAGGCCGGCGCGCACGGCGAGCACGGCCAGGGCGGCGACGAGCAGCACCTCGGGCAGCTGGATCAGCCAGTAGCGCAGGGCGGGGTGGCGGGCGAGGCGGCGGAGGCGGCTCATCGCGAGGGGCTGAGCAGGCGCCGCGCCTCGATGATCCGCCGCTGCGCGGCGGCGAGCTGGCCGCGGGCGACGGCGAGCTCGATCTCCTGGACCTTCTCGAGCAGGACCGTGGCCTCCGGGCGCGGCTGCGCGGCTTCCGCGCGCAGCGGGGAGGGCCAGTGCTCGGCCTCGAGGCGGCGCCAGAGCCGCTGGAGGAGGAGGCGGGCGCGGGCCTCGTCCGGGTGGTCGCCGCGCAGGTCGGCGAAGCTGCGGGTCAGCGAGGCGAGGCGCTGGCGGAGGGCGTCGGGGTCGCCCCCGGCCTCGGCCTGCTCGAGCAGGCTGCGGCACTGGGCGCGGGCCCGGCTGGCCTCGCCGCCGTGGCGGGGCTGGTGCAGGAGGATGCGGATGGTGGCGGCCCGGAAGCGGCGCCTCAGCGCCTCGGGCGGGGCCTTCGGCAGGGCGCGCCAGCGGTCCATGAGCCGGCGCCGGCGGCGGTGGAGGCCGGGGTACCAGAGCCGGTCGGC
>NZ_NRSH01000262.1 GCF_016584055.1 Halorhodospira neutriphila | reverse complement strand
CCCTACCCGGGCCGCTCGAGGCAGGCGTAGAAGAAGCCGTCCATCCCCGCCTCGCCGGGGAGGATCTGCCAGCCGTGGCCGGTCGGCCGGCCGGCGGCCGGGGCGGGGCCGAGGCGCGCCTCGGGGTGGTCGGCCAGGAAGGCGGCAGCCACCGCCTCGTTCTCCTCGGGCAGGATCGAGCAGGTGGCGTAGAGGAGCCGGCCGCCGGGGGCCAGGAGGCCCCAGAGGGCCTCGAGCAGGCGGCGCTGGGCCCCCGCCATGCGCCCGGCGTCGTCGGGGCCGCGCAGCCACTTGATATCCGGGTGGCGGCGGATGACGCCGGTGCCGGTGCAGGGGGCGTCGAGGAGGATCCGCTCGTAGGAGCGCCCGTCCCACCAGCGCCCGGGCTCGGCGGCGTCGGCGGCGAGGCGCTCGGCCTCGGCGCCGGCGCGCGCGAGGTTGTCGGCGACCTGGCGGAGGCGGCGGGCGGAGCGGTCGAGGGCGGTGATCGCCGCCTCCGGGCAGCGCTCGGCGAGGTGGAGGGTCTTGCCGCCGGGGGCGGCGCAGGCGTCGAGGACCCGCTCGCCCGGCCGGGGGTCGAGCAGCGCCGCGGCGAGCTGGGCGGCCTCGTCCTGGACGGAGACGCGCCCCTCGCGGAAGCCGGGCAGCTGCTCGACGGGGCACGGCGCCTCGAGGACCACCGCCTCGGGGGCCACCGCCCCGGGCTGCGCCGCCAGGCCGCAGCGAGCGAGCTCGGCGAGGTACGCCTCGCGGCTCGTGCGGCGGAGGTTGACGCGCAGGGCCATCGGCGGGTGGGCGTTGCCGGCCTCGGCGAGGGCCGGCCAGTCCGCGGGCCAGGCCCGGCGCAGGCGCTCGGCGAGCCAGCCGGGCAGGGCGTAGCGGGTGGCCTCGTCCGCCGGCGGCGGGGGCGGCTGGCGGCGGAGCTTGCGCAGCACGGCGTTGACCAGCCCGGCGGCCCGCTGCCGGCGCAGG
>NZ_NRSH01000261.1 GCF_016584055.1 Halorhodospira neutriphila | reverse complement strand
GCGAGTGCGGGGCGCCCGGGACCACGCCGGTCCACGCGCTGGCGGGGCAGGGCACCGAGCGCCTCGCCCCCGAGGGGCCGGTGACCGTCGAGGCCGTGGTCACCGCCGCCTTCCTCGGCGACGCCGGGCTCGACGGCTTCTTCGTCCAGGGCGCGGCGCCGGCGCCGGACGGCGCGCCCTCGGGGCTGTTCGTCTACGCCCCCGAGCCCGAGCCGGGCTGGGCCGAGGCCATCGAGCCCGGGCGGCGGCTGCGGCTGACCGGCTACGCCGGCGCCTACCGCGGCCGGCCGCAGCTCGAGGGGCTCGAGGCCCTGGCCGATTGCGGGCGCGGCGAGGTCGACAGCCGCGCCGTCGCCTGGCCGCTGCCCGAGGCCGAGCGGGACCGCCTCGAGGGGGTCCGCGTCCGCATCGAGACGCCGATGGCGGTGACCGCCAACGGCGAGCTGGCCCGCTACGGGAGCCTGGCGCTGACGCCGCGGCGCCGGGCCTTCCGGGCCACCAACTTCCCCGCCGGGGAGGGGCCCGCCGACCCGGCGCTGCGCGGCCAGCGCCTGATCCTCGACGACGGCGCCTACCGCCGCTCCCCCCGGCCGATCCCGCACCTCGGCGATGGCGGCACCCGCCGGGTGGGCAGCCGGGCGGCGGGCCTCGAGGGCGTGCTCACCCACGCCTTCGGGCGCTGGCGGCTCCACCCCGTGCGCCCGCCGCGCTGGCAGGCCGCCAACCCCCGGCCGGAGGCCCTGCCGCCGCCGGCGCCGGGGACGGTGCGCGTGGCCGCCTTCAACCTCCAGAACTACTTCCTCACCCTCGGCGAGCGCGGCGCCGCCACCCCCGCCGAGCTCGCCTGCCAGCGCCGCAAGCTCCTCGCCGCCCTCCAGGCCCTGCGCGCCGATGTCCTCGCCCTCACGGAGCTGGAGCGCCGCCGCGCCGCCGCGGCGGATCTCGTCGAGCGCCTGCGCCGGGGGGGCGCCGTG
>NZ_NRSH01000260.1 GCF_016584055.1 Halorhodospira neutriphila | reverse complement strand
CCCTCCACCGAGGAGACCGGCGCCTCGGCGGCGACCGCCTCGATCACCCGCCGGGCGTTGCCGAGCCAGGTGTAGCCGCCCTCGGCGATCCGCTCGGCGGCCCGCTGCCCGAGCCTGCGGCGGCGCTCCGGCTCGGCGAGCAGCCGGGCGAGGCGCTCGCCGAGCTGCGGCCACTGCCCGGGGGCGAAGAGCTCGGCGCTCACCCCGTCGCGGACGACCTCGCGGATATTGGGCTTATCCGGGGCCACCACCGCCCGCCCCACGGCCAGGTACTCGAAGAGCTTGATCGGCGAGGCGTAGTCGGTGACGTCCGGCTGCACGGCGATATCCAGCGCCGCGATGTGCGCCGGGATCTCGTCGCGCGCCACGGCCCCCGTGAAGACGACCCGGTCCTCGATACCCAGCCGCCGGGCCTGGCGGCGCAGCCCGGCCACCGCCGGGCCGTCGCCGACGAGCAGCAGCCGCAGGCCCGGGTCGGCCGCGACCAGCGGGGCCGCCGCCTGCAGGAGCCCCTCCACGCCGTGCCAGGGGCGGATCCAGCCCACGAAGCCCACCACCCGGCACCCCTCCAGGGCGTAGCGGCGGCGCACGGGCCCGCCGTCGACGCCGGGGTGGAAGCGCTCGCCGTCGACGCCGTTGGGCACCACCAGCAGCCGCTCGCGGGGCACGCCGCGCGCCGTGAAGATCTCCGCCATGGCGTGGCTGACCACCACGGTCCGGGTCGCCGAGCGGCACAGCCAGTCCTCGATGCGCTGCGCCAGCCCCCGGAAGACCAGCGCCCCGTGGCGCTGCAGCTCGAGGCTCAGCGGCGCATTGACCTCGAGGATCAAGGGCCGGCGCAGCAGCCGCGCCACCAGCAGCCCGGCGAAGCTGAAGAGCGTGTAGCGCTCGTAGAGGAAGTCCGGGCGGCGGCGCAGCGCCGCGGCCAGCACGCCGGCGAAGGCGGCCGCGTTGTAGCCCAGGGCCAGCCCCTCGTAGAGCCAGTGGGG
>NZ_NRSH01000259.1 GCF_016584055.1 Halorhodospira neutriphila | reverse complement strand
CCTCTCCGCCGAGCTGCCGCGGCTCCTCGGCCTGTCCTGGATCGCGGAGGCGATGGGGGTGGTCCTGCTCGCCCCGCCGCTGCTCGCCGTCGGCTGGCCCGGCCGCCCCGCCGTGCGCCACCTGGAGGGGGTCGCCTGGATCGCCGCCGCCGGCGCCTTCACGCTGGCCGTCCACGGCGGGAGCCTGAGCGCGCCGGCGGCGCTCGCCGCCTCCTACGCCGTCTTCCCCCTCATCCTGGCCGTGGCGCTGCGCTTCGGGCCCGCCGTGACGAGCGCCGCGGTGCTCGCCGTCGCCGCGGCGGCGCTCAGCTGCACGGCGCTCGGCAAGGGGCCGTTCGCCCAGGTCGGCCCCGTGGCCGATCTGCTCTCGCTGCACGCCCACCTGGCCATGCTCGGCGTGACGGGGCTGCTGCTCGCCGCGGCGCGCAGCGAGCGCGACCGCGCCGACCGCCAGGCGCGGGAGCACCTGCACACGCTCGCCCGGGCGGGGCGGCTCGGCGCCGTGAGCAGCCTCGCCGGCGGGATCGCCCACGAGGTCAACCAGCCCCTGGCGGCGGCGAACAGCTACGCCCAGGGGGCGCAGCGGATGCTGCGGGCCGGCCGCCCGCGCGAGGAGGTCGCCGCGGCCCTCGAGGCGGTCGTCCGGGGCAACGAGCGGGCCGCCGAGGTCGTCCGGCGCCTGCGGGCCTTCCTGCGCTCCGACGCCGGCGAGCGCGAGGCGGCGGACCTCAACACCCTCGTCGGCGAGGCGATCGAGCTGGTCATCCCCGAGTACCGCCGCCACCGGATCGGCCTGCTCAGCGATCGCCATCCGGAGCCGCTGGCGGTCTGGGCGGATCCGGTGGCCATCCGCCAGGTGGTGGTCAACCTGCTGCAGAACGCCCTCGAGGCGGTGCTGGGCGGGGAGGGCCTGGCCTGGGTCCAGGTGACCACGCGCCGCGATCCGGGCGGCCGGTGGGGCGAGGTGGCGGTGGCGGACAGCGGGCCGGGG
>NZ_NRSH01000258.1 GCF_016584055.1 Halorhodospira neutriphila | reverse complement strand
GCCGGCAGGGGGGCCGAGGGGAAGTACACCCGGGAGACGATCGAGTCCCTGACCCCGCTGGAGCGCCACCGGGCGGAGGATCCGGAGGCCCTCGCCAAGGCCGTCGAGCGCCTGGAGGACGTGAGCCGGCGCATCGGCCGCGAGCTGGAGTTCCAGGTCGATGAGGAGACGGGCCGCACGGTGGTGACGGTCTACGTCAGCGGCACCGACGAGGTGGTCCGCAAGATTCCGCCCGAGGAGATGCTCGAGCTCGCCGAGCGCATGGAAGAGGTCCGCGGGCTGCTGTTCAACGACCAAGCGTAGGCACCAGCCCACAGGAGGAGCCCACATGGCCTCGCCCCTGGATCAAATGCCCGACATGATCAGCAAGATGGGTGTTGGCGCGGGCACCAACACCAAGCAGATGGTCCAGGACCTGGTCCAGGCGGAGCGGGCCCCCACCGAGAAGCGCCTCAACCAGCGCAAGCAGGAGGTCCAGCAGGAGCTCTCGGGGCTCGGCAAGATGCGCAGCGCCATGAGCCAGTTCCGCGACGCGGTCAAGGGGCTCGGCGAGGCGGGGGCCTACTCCGGGGTCAAGGCCGAGTCGAGCGACAGCAGCGTCGCCTCGCTCTCCGCCCAAGACGATGCGCTGCCGGGGCAGCACACCGTCCGGGTCGAGCAGCTCGCCCAGGGGCAGCGGCTCGCCACGCCGAGCGGGGCCTTCGAGGAGCGCTCCGAGGCCCTGGGCACGGGGCGGCTGACCCTGGTCGACGGCCGGGGCGAGGAGCAGAGGGTGCGCATCGGCGAGGAGCAGTCGACCCTGTCCGGCGTCCGCGACGCCATCAACGAGCAGGCCGACGGGGTGCGCGCCTCCATCGTCGACGACGGCGAGGGGCCGCGGCTGGTCCTCTCGACCCAGGAGAGCGGCGCGGGGAACGCCATCCAGCGGATCCGCGTGGCGCCCTCCGAGGGCGGCGAGCCGGCCAGCGGCCAGGCGGAGGGGGGCGGCGAGGGCGGCGTCGGCCAGCTCGCCGCCCTGCGCTACGGCGCCGAGCAGG
>NZ_NRSH01000257.1 GCF_016584055.1 Halorhodospira neutriphila | reverse complement strand
AACCACCTCGACCTGGAGACCGTGCTCTGGCTCGAGCAGCGCCTGCGCGAGCACCCCGGCACCCTCGTCGTCATCGCCCACGACCGCGAGTTCCTGGACCAGGTCGCCGACGAGATCCTCCACATCGAGCAGTGCCAGCTGACCCGCTACCGCGGCGGCTACACCGCCTTCGAGCAGCAGCGCGCCGAGCGCCTGGCGCGCCAGCAGGCCCTCTACGAGAAGCAGCAGCGCGAGATCGCGCACATGCAGCGCTTCATCGACCGCTTCCGGGCCCAGGCGAGCAAGGCGCGCGCGGCGCAGAGCCGGATCAAGGCCCTCGAGCGCATGGAGCGGGTCGCCCCGGTCTACGCGGACTCGGCGTTCCACTTCGCCTTCCCCGAGGCCCCGGCCGGCGAGAACCCGCTGCTGACCCTGGAGCGCGCCAGCCTCGGCTATCACGGCGCGCCGGTCCTCACCGGGGTGACCGGCAGCCTCCGGCCGGGCGAGCGCATCGGCCTGCTCGGCCCCAACGGCGCCGGCAAGTCCACTCTCGTCCGGACCCTCGCCGGCGACGAGACCCTCCTCGAGGGCGGGAGCACGCGCTCGGCGCGGCTGCGCGTGGGCTACTTCGCGCAGCACCAGCTCGAGCAGCTCGACCCCCAGGCCAGCCCCCTCGAGCACCTGCAGCGCCAGGCCCCGGAGGCCGCCCCGCAGCGCCTGCGCGACTTCCTCGGCGGCTTCGCCTTCCACGGCGAGCTGGCCACCTCGCCCATCGCCCCGCTCTCCGGCGGGGAGAAGGCGCGGCTCGTGCTCGCGCTCATCGTCTGGGAGCAGCCCAACCTGCTGCTGCTCGACGAGCCGACGAACCACCTGGACCTGGAGATGCGCCACGCCCTGACCGTGGCCCTGCAGGGCTTCGGCGGCGCCGTCGTGGTCGTCTCCCACGACCGCCACCTGCTCAGCGCCACCGTCGACACCTACTGGCTGGTCGCCGACGGCGGCGTGCGGGCGTTCGACGGCGATCTCGAGGACTACCGCCGCTGGCTGGCCGAGCGCCGCCGCGCCGCGGCCCGCGAGGCCCGCCCGGCGCAGGG
>NZ_NRSH01000256.1 GCF_016584055.1 Halorhodospira neutriphila | reverse complement strand
GCTCTTCCTCGGGCGCTCGCTGCTCGGCGCCCTGGATATCGGCTACCGCGCCGTGCACCCCCGCATGCCGCTGCACCCGGCCTGGCTGACCTACCCCCTGGCGCTGCCCGACGGCGAGCCCCGGGTGGTCCTCCTGGCGGCGGTGAGCCTGCTGCCGGGGACGCTGGCCGCCGACCTGCGCGGCTCGACCCTC
Organism: Halorhodospira neutriphila; assembly: GCF_016584055.1. Classification (GTDB taxonomy): domain Bacteria; phylum Pseudomonadota; class Gammaproteobacteria; order Nitrococcales; family Halorhodospiraceae; genus Halorhodospira; species Halorhodospira neutriphila. Next base: position 897 of record NZ_NRSH01000256.1, on the reverse strand, counting down.
GTGGTCCACGCCCTCGTCCCCGGCGCCCGTGACGAGGTGCGGGCCCTGGAGGCGCGGGTGGCCAGGGTCTACGGTATGGATAGCAGCGGGGGCGCTGCTGTCGCCGGGCCCGCCTGAGGAGGGATCCGCCGTGCAGACGCTGACCTTCGCCGTCGCCCTGTTCCTGCTGCTCAACCTGCTCGCCGGCCTGGCCCGCGTCCACCGCGGCCCCACCGCCGCCGACCGCATGCTCGCCGCGCTCCTGTTCGGCACCACCACCACCGCGGTGCTGCTCCTCCTCGCCGCCGCCATGGAGTCGCCCGCCCTGCGCGATGTGGCGCTGCTGTTCGTCCTCCTCGCGGCCGTCCTGGCGGTGGCCTTCACCCGCATCCCCCGGCGCCGGCGGCGGGAGCGGCGCCCATGACCCCCCTCGAGCTGGCCAGCGCCGCGCTGCTGCTCCTCGGCGCCGCCTTCTTCCTGACCGGCACCGTGGGGCTGCTGCGCTTCCCGGGGTGCTTCGCCCGGCTCCACGCCCTGACCAAGGCCGACAACCTCGGCCTCGGCTGCGTCATCCTCGGCGTGGCGCTGCAGGCGGAGTCGGGCTGGGCGGTCGCCAAGCTCGCCCTCATCTGGGTGGGGGCCCTGGTGGCGGCGACCGTCTCGGCGCACCTCATCGCCCGCTTCGCGCTCCGGGCCCGCGGGGGGCCGGGGAGGACGCCGCCGTGAGCGCAGGGATCGAGCTGCTCTTCGACCTGCTGCTCGGCCTCGGGCTGCTCGGCCTGGCCGTGCAGATCGTCGCCGGGCGGGCCCTGTTCCGCAGCGTGGTGCTGTTCATCGTCTTCGGCCTGCTCATGGCCCTGGCCTGGGCGCGGCTGGCGGCGCCGGACCTGGCCCTGGCCGAGGCGGCCATCGGCGCCG
>NZ_NRSH01000255.1 GCF_016584055.1 Halorhodospira neutriphila | reverse complement strand
CGGCGGGCGGCGCGCTGGCGCACCGCCGAGGGGGGGTTCATCGACTTCCCGCGCCGGCCGCGGGCCGGGCAGGGGGCCACGCCCTTCGCCTACCACCTCAAGGCCCTGCTGTGCCTGTGGCTCGCCTACCGGGCCCACCGCGATCCCCGCCTCGAGCGGCAGCTGCTGCGCTACTGGGGGTGGCTGCGCTTCGTGCTCTCCCCGGGGGGCTACTGCGGCGGGCTCGGGCGCACCAGCCACGGCCTCTTCGGCGACGCCTGCCTGCTCGCCGTCCTCCACGGCGCCCTCGACGGCGGCGGGGCGCCCGCCCCCCCCCGCCGCCGAGGCGCTCGGCGCCGCGGCAAGGGCCGTGCGCGAGCGCTGCGCCGCGCAGCGCCGCGGCGACGGCCTGCTGTGGCTGACCCCGGCGCGGCGGGCCGGGGCCGAGGGCGGCTGGGACGGCTACATGCACCTGAGCGTCTACAACGCCTGGACGGCGGGGCTGCTGGCGGCCACGGCCCACGGCCACCCCGGGCTCTGCGGCCGGCCGCCCGAGGGGCTCGGGCGGCTGGCCTGGCGAGCGGCCCCCGGCCGGGTCGAGGCGGACGAGCAGGCCGGCCTCCTGCGCCTGCGCCAGGGGCGCACGGACCTCCTGCTCTCGACCCGCGGCCAGCCGGTGCAGGGCTACAGCCGCCGCCAGGCCGACCTGCGCGCCGCCGCCGGGCTGGCACTCCATCTGGAGCGCGCCGGCCGGCCGCTCCTGCCGGCGCCGCCGCGGCTCCCCGCCGAGGCGCTGCGCGCCTGCCCCTGCCGGGCCGGCTGGACGCCCCTCGTGGCCTGCGGCCGGCGCCTCTACGGCCTGGCGCGGCTCGAGGCCGTGGCCTGGGAGCGGACCGACCGCGGCCTGCGCCTGAAGGGGGAGGGGCGGCCGGTGGCGCTGTGCCGCGCCGAGGCCCAGAGGGGCGGCCAGCGCCTGCTCGAGGGACTGGACTGGCGGCTGCTCGGCGGCGCCCTGGGGCGCCGCCGCGGGCTGCGGCCTGAGCCCCTGGCCGGCCACGGCTGGCGGCTCACCCTGGAGTGGGACGCGCTGGCCGGCTCGCTGCGCTACGCCC
>NZ_NRSH01000254.1 GCF_016584055.1 Halorhodospira neutriphila | reverse complement strand
GCAGCGAGGCGGTGACCGCCTGCTTCTCGGCCACGGGGTCCCCTGCGCGTCCGTGGCGGTCCACGAGGCCGGCCACCCCGTGCCGGACGAGGCCGGCGCCGCCGCCACCGAGCAGCTCCTCGCCGAGCTGGACGGGCTCGGCGAGGACGACCTGGCCCTGGTGCTGCTCTCCGGGGGCGGCTCGGCGCTGCTCACCGCCCCCGCGCCGCCGCTGACCCTGGCCGAGAAGCAGGCGGTCACCGCCTCGCTGCTGCGCAGCGGCGCCCCCATCGCGGCGATCAACACCGTCCGCCGCCACCTCTCGGCGGTCAAGGGCGGCCGCCTGGCCCTGCGCGCCGCCCCGGCGCAGGTGGTTGCCCTGGTCATCTCCGATGTCCCCGGCGACGACCCGGCCACCGTGGCCTCCGGGCCGGTCGCCGCCGACAGCAGCCGCCCCGCGGACGCCCGCCGGATCCTCGAGCGCTATACGGGCGGCGTCCCCGCGGCGGTGGCCGCCGCCCTCGACGGCGGGGAGGCGCCGCCGGCGCCTGCGGACCCCCGCCTGGCGCGGGTGGAGCAGCGGGTCGTGGCGAGCGCCTATACGGCGCTGCAGGCGGCGGCGCGCAGCGCCCACGCCGCAGGGGTGACGCCCCTGATCCTCGGCGACGCCCTCGAGGGCGAGGCGCGCGAGGTCGCCCGGGTGCTCGTCGGCATCGCCCGCTCCTGCCAGCGCCACGGCGTGCCGGCAGCCCCGCCGTGCGTCCTGCTCTCCGGCGGCGAGACGACGGTCACCGTCCGCGGGGGTGGCCGGGGCGGCCGCAACACCGAGCTCGCCCTCGCCGCCGCCGAGGCCCTCGACGGCGTGCCCGGCATCCACCTGCTCAGCGCCGATACCGACGGCATCGACGGCACCGAGCGCAACGCCGGCGCCGTGGTCGGTCCCGGGACGCTGGCCCGGGCGCGGGCGCAGGGGCTCGACCCGCAGCGCCACCTCGCCGAGAACGACAGCTTCGGCTGCCTCGAGCCGCTCGGCGCCCTGCTGGAGACGGGGCCGACGCTGACCAACGTCAACGACTTCCGCGCCCTGCTCGTGGAGCCGGCGCAGGGGGGAGTGAGGGCGCTGGGGCCGGTGCCGGGGCGTGG
>NZ_NRSH01000253.1 GCF_016584055.1 Halorhodospira neutriphila | reverse complement strand
CGGCACCGTCCGCCGCCCCGGCCTGCCGGTGGCCGTCGGCGAGCCGGCCATCAACCCGGGGCCGCGGGGCTATATCGCAGGGGCGATCCGCGAGGCGGCCGCCGCCCTCGGCGCCGGCGGCGACGTCGAGCTGGAGATCGCCATCCCCGGCGGCGAGACCCTCGCCGCCGAGACCCTCAACCCCCGCCTCGGCATCGAGGGGGGGCTGTCGGTCCTCGGGACCGCCGGCGTGCTGGTGCCCTTCTCCTGCGCCGCCTGGATCCACAGCATCCAGCGCGGCGTCGACGTCGCCCGCGCGGCGGGCGTGGCCCACATCGCCGCCAGCACCGGCCGCACCTCGGAGCAGGCCGTCCGGGCCCACCACGCCCTCGCCGACGAGGCCCTGATCGACATGGGCGACTTCGCCGGCGGCACGCTCAAGTACCTGCGCCGCCACCCCGTGCCCCGGATCACCCTCGCCGGCGGGATCGCCAAGATGGCCAAGCTCGCCCAGGGCTTCCTGGACCTGCACTCGCGCCGGGGGCAGGCCGACCTGGGCGCGCTGGCGGAGATGGCCGCCGGCCTCGGCGCCGACCCGGCGTGCCGGGCGCGGATCGCCGGTGCCAATACCGTCGCCGAGGCCGCCGGCCACGCCCGGGCGGCGGGGCTGCCCCTGGGCGACGCCATCGCCCGCGCCGCCCAGCGCACGGCCCTGGGGCTCATCGACCCCGGGCGCAGCCACCTCGAGGTCCTGCTCTTCGACCGCGACGGCGGCATCGCCGGCGCCGCCCCGTGGGCGCCGCAAGAGGCAACGCCGTGACGGCCGGGCCGCTGCGCACCCTGATCCTCGGCGGGACCGGCGAGGCCCTGGCGCTGGGCCAGCGCCTCGCCGGCGACGGGCGCTTCGCCGCGACCTACTCCGTCGCCGGGCGCACCCGTGCCCCCCGGCTGCCCGATCTGCCCGCGCGCCGCGGCGGCTTCGGCGGCGCCGAGGGGCTCGCCGCCTACCTGCGCGCGCAGCAGATCGAGGCCCTGGTCGACGCCACCCACCCCTTCGCCGCGCGCATCTCGGCCAACGCCGCGGCGGCGAGCGCGCGCACCGGCACTCCCCTGCTCGCCCTGCAGCGGCCGGCCTGGGCCCCCGGCCCCGGCGAGCGCTGGCGGCGAGTCGCCGACATGGCCGACGCCGCCGCGGCCCTCGGCGAGG
>NZ_NRSH01000252.1 GCF_016584055.1 Halorhodospira neutriphila | reverse complement strand
GACCTGCGGCGGGTGGCGGTAGCCCGCGGTCATCTGCGCGGCGCCGAGGCCGATCAGCAGCAGCGGGCGCAGCCCGCCCTCCCCCGTCCCCAGGCGGGCGGCCACGCTCCAGGGGCCGAGCTGGCCGCCGAGCTCGACGAAGGTGTAGGCGTTGCCCGCCCGGCCGGAGGGCATCGCCACCGCGGCCTCCCCGTCCGCCCAGCGGCTGCGCTCCCAGGCCCGGTTGACGGTGAGCCACGCCGGGCCGGCGCTGAAGGGGTGCCACAGGCCGAGCCCGACGGTGGCCTGGAGGGTTCCCAGGTCCACCTGCGCCTCGCGCGTGGTTCCGAAGGGCCCCTCCGCGGTCACGTCGAAGCGCGCCAGCCGGTAGCCGAGCCCGCCGGCGGCGGTCACCGGCAGGGCGTCGGCGAAGTATTGCCCCAGGACCCCCAGCTGGAGGCTCAAGGCGCCCCGCGAGGCGGACTCGACGGCGTCGATCTCCGCGGCCAGCGCCTCGTAGGGGACCTCGCCGCCGTCGCCGGGGACGGCGTAGGCGTCGCCGGGCTCGCCGCCGAGGGCGGCGAGGCTCAGCGCCCAGCGCCAGCCGTAGTGGTACGGCTCCCGGTCGCGCGGGGCGGCGTAGTGCCGGCGGATGCGCTCGTCGGGGCGCAGGGTGAGCGCATCGACGATGTCCTGGTAGCGCTCGCCGCCGCGGCTGACCCGGACGCGGTAGCGGCCGGCCTCGGCGGGGCGCTGGATCGCCGGGGCGCGGACGCCGTGGTCCTCGAGGCAGATCACCGTCCCCGTGCCGGCGGCGCTGAGGTCGAGCTCGCCGAAGCGCCGCTCGGTGAGCGCGACGGAGCGGTAGGCTACCGGCGTATCCGGACCCACGCGCACCTCGATCCGGGTGCCCCGGTACGCGTCGGTGCCGTAGACGCGCACGGTGTACGTCCGCCCCGGCTCGACGGGGATGCGCGCCGGCGTCGTGTAGTCCGCGCCGCCGACCGCCACCACCGCGCCGGCGGGCTGCGTGTGGAGGTAGAGCGTCGCCTGCTCCGGCGAGCGCCACTGCCCGGGGCGCAGGGTGCCGCTGCGCCGGGCGCTCGCCGGCAGCGGCGGGCGCCGCCCACCGGGCTCGCCGACGACCACCACCGGGCTGGCCGCGCCGAGGCCGTCGACGGCGCCGGCGGCGGTCCAGCCGTCGGCGCCGTCGA
>NZ_NRSH01000251.1 GCF_016584055.1 Halorhodospira neutriphila | reverse complement strand
CGCTGCCGGGGGGCGGCCTCCAGCCCGGCGTGGGTCGCCAGCATCTGCGGCAGCAGGTGGCCCTGGGGGCGGCGCCGGCCGGCCCAGACCTGGCGCGCCGTCTCGGCGTCCAGCCCGCCCTCCTCGGCGGCGAGCGCCACCCCCAGGCACTCGCCGCCGCAGACGGCGCCGAGGAGGTGGATGCCGGGGGCGTCGAGCAGCTGGCGCAGGTCGAGGGGGCGGGTGCGGTAGTGGGCGCTGACGAGCAGGCCGAAGAGCTGGCGCAGGCGCGGCTCGTCGGCGGCCAGGGCGTCCCGGTCGAGCGCCTCGACCCGGAGCGCGTCATCGGGGCCCGGCGGGTCCGGCTCCCCGGGGTCGGCGTCGAGCAGCAGGGCGCGGGCGAGCCACGCCTCCAGCGGGTCGCCCGGCGCCCAGCGGATCGGGGTGTCCAGGCGCACGGCGCGCCACTGCGGCGTCTCGGCGTCGAGCACGGCGCGAAAGCGCAGGTCGAAGCCGCGCCCGGTGCCCTCGTAGCCGTGGACGGTGGTGGCGAAGGCGATCCGCGGCGCGCCGCGCAGCAGCGCGGTGAGCAGCGCGACGGGCAGGCCGGCGGCCTCGTCGACGAGGACCAGCTCGTCCGCCCCGGCCCGCTCGAGCACCGCCTCGGGCTCGCGGAAGGCGAGCTCGCCGGCGCCGATGCGCACCGTGCGCCGGTCGGCGAAGGTGCCGGCGGCGTAGGCGGCGGCGTGCTCGAGCACCGGCTCCGCCGCCGTCAGCGACGGCGCGGTCACGCTCACCCGGCGGACCCGGCCGCGGCGCAGGAGCTCGCCGGCGGCGATGCCGAGCGCCGCCGACTTGCCCCGGCCGCGGTCGGCGCTGAGCACGGCCGGGCGGCGGCGGTGGCCGGTGACCACGCCCACCACCGCCTCGACGGCATTGCGCTGGTCGGCGCTGCGGCAGCCGTAGCCGTGCTCGGGGCCGGCCGCGGCCGGCGGCCCGGGGACGAGGCTCGGCGGGGCGTCGTCGGGGCCGTAGCGCTCGATGCCGGGGGCGCTGCGCAGGCAGCCGATCAGCCGCTCGACGAAGCGGGCGCCGGCCTCGCCGCGCCCCCGGCCGGCGGGGATGAGGCGGTCCAGGGCCGCATCCGGGGCGCCAGGCCAGTCGGCGAGCGCCGGCGTCAGGAGCACCAGGAGGCCGCCGCCGCGGATCGAGCCCGCGGCGGCGGCGAGGGCGTCCGGAT
>NZ_NRSH01000250.1 GCF_016584055.1 Halorhodospira neutriphila | reverse complement strand
CGCTGCTCCTCGTCCCCGAGATCGGCCTCGCCCCGCAGCTGCTCCAGCGCCTGCGCGCGCGCCTCGCCGTGCCGGTGGCGGTGCTGCACTCGGGGCTGGCGGAGCGCGAGCGCACCGAGGCGTGGCTCGCCGCCCGCGACGGCGATGCCCGGGTGATCCTCGGCACCCGCTCGGCGGTCTTCACGCCGCTGCCGCGCCCGGGGCTGATCGTCGTCGACGAGGAGCACGACGCCGCCCTGGCGCAGCAGGAGGGCTTCCGCTACTCGGCCCGGGACCTGGCCGTCCTGCGCGCCCAGGCCCTCGACGTGCCGGTGGTCCTCGGCTCGGCGACGCCCTCGCTGGAGTCGCTGCACAACGCCCGCGAGGGCCGCTACACGCGGCTGCGCCTGAGCCGGCGCGCCGGCGGCGCCCGGCCGCCGTCGCTGCGGGTGCTCGACATCCGCAGCCGCCGGCTCGACGGCGGCCTCTCGGCGCCGCTGCTCGACGCCCTGCAGCGCCACCTCGACGCCGGCGCCCAGGCGCTCATCTTCCTCAACCGGCGCGGCTACGCCCCGGTGCTGACCTGCCACGCCTGCGGCTGGGTCGCCGAGTGCCACCGCTGCGACGCCCGGCTGACCCTCCACCGCGGCGAGGGGCGGATGCGCTGCCACCACTGCGGCCACGCCGCCCCCGTCCCGGCGCAGTGCCCCGAGTGCGCCGGCGCCGACCTGCGCTCCCTCGGCCCGGGCACGGAGCGGCTCGAGGAGGCCCTGGCGCGGCGCTTCCCGGACGTGGCGCAGGTGCGCATCGACCGCGACACCACCCGGCGCCGCGGCGCGCTGGAGGCGCAGCTGGCCAAGGCGCAGCGCGGCGGGGCGCAGCTGCTGATCGGCACGCAGATGCTCGCCAAGGGCCACCACCTGCCGGCGGTGACCCTCGTGGCGGTCGTCGATGTCGACCAGGGGCTCTTCGGGGCCGACTTCCGCGCCACCGAGCGCCTCGCCCAGCTCCTCGTCCAGGTCTCCGGCCGGGCCGGGCGGGGCGAGCGGCCCGGCGAGGTGCTCCTGCAGACCCGCCACCCCGAGCACCCGCTGCTGCGCACGCTCCTCGAGCGCGGCTACCCGGCCTTCGCCGAGGCCCACCTCGCCGAGCGCCGCGCCGCCGGGCTGCCGCCCTACGGCGCCCTCGCCCTGCTGCGCGCCGAGGCGGTGGACGCCGAGGCCCCCTCCAGGAAGCGGTAGGGGGCCTCGGCGTCCACCGCCT
>NZ_NRSH01000249.1 GCF_016584055.1 Halorhodospira neutriphila | reverse complement strand
TGCCCCGGCGTGCGGGCCTCCAGCAGCCGTACCGTCGCCGCCAGGAGCGCCCAGTTGTTGGCCGGGTAGCGCCGGCGCAGCCGGCACGCGCGCCGCCCCCGCGCCACCAGGGCGAGGTCCTCGGCGGGGGCGCCGGCGTCGCGCAGCCGGCGCTCGAGCAGGCCGAGGCCGAGGCGGTTGAAGGGGGCGTGGCCCCGCCGCCGCGGCTCGAGGGCCAGCCAGTAGCGCAGCGGCAGGCGCCAGTCGCTGCCCTGCGGCTGCTCGTAGAGGGCGAGGGCCGTGAAGACGTAGGCGTAGTGATCGCCCGGCGAGGGCCCCTCCCCGTTGGGCTCGTGGAGCGCGCCGGCGTCGTCCAGGCACGCGGCGAGGCCGCGGGTCAGCGGCGCCACCCAGTCCGCCAGCGCCGGGTCCGCCGCGCTCATCGCTGCCGCGCACCCTCCCCTGCCGCCGGGGCGATCGCCGCCTCGCCGGCGAGCCCGCGGAGGCGCTCGACGAGCCGCGGGATGCGCGCCTCCCAGCCGTTGCGCCGGGCGTAGGCCACGATGGCCTCGCGGTCCCACGGCGCCTCCAGGGCCTCGAGGATGGCGCGGCGCAGCGCCGGGCCGTCGCCGAAGGGCACGAGGCGGCCCAGCCACGGCGCGGCGATCACCTCGGCGTTGCCCCCGACATCCGTGGTCACCGTGGGCAGCCCGCAGGCGGCGGCCTCGAGGAAGACGTTGGCCCACCCCTCGAAGCGGGTCGCCAGCACGAAGAGGTCGGCCGCCGAGTAGTAGCGGCGCAGCCGCGCCGGGGCCACCTCGCCGGTGAAGTGGACGCGGTCCGCCACCCCCAGGCGCGCCGCCTGCTCGCGCAGCTGCCGCTCCTCGTCGCCGTCCGGGCTCCCGCCGCCGACGGCCAGGTAGCGCAGGCGCGGCTCCCGCTCGAGCAGCGCCGGCAGCTGCTCGATGACCCGGTGGAAGCCCTTGCGCTCATTGAGGGTCCCCACGGTGATCAGCACCCGGGCGTCCGCCGGCACCCCGAGCTCGGCGCGGCACGCCTCCCGGTCCTCGGGGAAGAAGCGCTCGAGGCTGGCGCCGTTGGCCACCACCTCGATCCGCGCGGGGGGGCAGCCCAGCTCGACGGCGGTCCGGCGCAGCGACGCCGAGACGGCGAAGACCGCCGCGGCGTCGGCCAGGGCCCGCTGGGCGAGCCGGCGGCGCAGGCGGGTGCGGGCGATACGGTGGATCGTCCCGCGCAGCGTGAGGGTGTACGGCCGCCTGAGCCAACGCC
>NZ_NRSH01000248.1 GCF_016584055.1 Halorhodospira neutriphila | reverse complement strand
CGCTGAGCATCGCAGCCCGAGCGGGGCGCCGAGCGGCGCCAGCCGCTCGGCGAGTGCGCGTTGTCCGAGCGAAGCGAGTTTAGCGCGCGGCCCCGCTCGGGCGAGAAGCGCAGGGGACCCCGCAGGGGCGCGCTCGTCAGAGCCCGCACCGCCGCCCACCCGCCGGGGGGCCGGCTCGGGCCGCTCACTGCCCCCGCTCGAGCAGCCGCGGCGTCACGAAGATCAGCAGCTCCTGGCGGCTGCGCTGCTCCTCGTGGCGGCGGAAGAGCCAGCCGATCAGCGGCAGCCGGGCCAGCCACGGCACCCGGCGCTCGCGCTCGCGGTGCTCGTGCTCGCGGACGCCGCCGAGGACCACGGTCTCGCCGGCGCCGACGCGCAGCTGCGTCGCCACCGACTGCGTGTCGATGCTCGGCACGCCGTTGAAGACCTGCCCCACGGCGTCCTTGGTTACCCGCAGCTCGAGCACCACCGTCTCCTCCTCGGTGACGATGGGCACGGCCGTCAGCGACAGCGCGGCGTTGCGGAAGGCGACGGCGGTGCCGCCGGACTCGGCGGTCTCCTGGTAGGGGATCTGGACGCCCTGCTCGATACGCGCCTCCTGGCGCTCGGCGGTGACCACGCGGGGGCTGGAGACGACGCGGCCGCGGCCCTCGGCCTCCATGGCCGAGAGCTCGAGCTGCAGGAGCTGCTCGCCGATCTTGCCGATGGCGATGCCGAGCCGGCCGCCGTCGCCGAGCTGCGGCAGGTCCGGCATCAGGCCGTCGTCGGGGCCCGAGTCGCCGTCGGCGAAGGTGGCGGCCCGGAGCCGGAAGCGCTCGTCGTCGACGCTGCGCAGGTCGAGGCGGCTGCCGAGCTCCCGGGAGTAGTCGCCGGAGGCGAGCACGATGCGCGCCTCGATCATCACCTGCGGGACGGGGCGGTCGAGCTCGCGGGCGAGCTCGGCGGCGGCCTCCAGGCGGGCGCTCGGGCCGTGGAGGATGAGGGTGTTGGTGCGCGGGTCGACGGCGGCGTCGCCGGCCTCGTCGAGCCAGCCGCTGCCGTCGGTGAGCAGCTGGGCCACGGCCTCGGCATCGGCGTGGGTCAGCCGCAGGGAGCGCATCTGCGTCTCCGGCTCGGCCGCTTCCTCCGCGGGCGCCTCCGGCTCGCCCCTGAGGCGCTCGAGGGCGCCGTGGAAGGGGTCGGTCGGCCCCTCGCGGGCCTCGGCGCCGAGGGCCGCCGCCGCGAGGAGCAGGCCCGCCGCCGGAAGGCCGGCGCCCCGGCGGGCGCGGCTAGCCACGG
>NZ_NRSH01000247.1 GCF_016584055.1 Halorhodospira neutriphila | reverse complement strand
TCGCCGGCCGGGCCCCGGAGCACCCGCCGGAAGACGATCTCCTCGCCCGGCCGCGGCAGGGGGCGGAGATCGCCGCCCCGGCCGCGGAACTCCAGCGCCTGCGGGGCCTCCTCCAGCCCCGCCAGGACCCCGCCGGCGCGGAGCGTCAGCCCGCGCGCCGTGGCGAAGGCGCAGCGGCCGAGCACGGCGCCGCCGGGGCGGCTCACGGCCGCAGCCACTCCAGCGCCCGCTGCCACCAGGTCGGCCCGAGGCGCCAGCTGGTGAGCTGCTCGTAGATCCAGGCGAAGATGTCGTGGATATCGGCGTAGTCGGGCTCGCGGAGGCGGGGAGCGCCGCCCTCCTCGGCGATCTCGCCGAGGTGCAGGGCCATCATCTGGACCCGCTCCTGGCTCGGCCAGCCGTCCAGGATCCGGTAGGTCCGCGGCGCGAAGCGCTGCACGTAGGCCTCGCAGGCCTCGCCGCGCAGGGCCTTGCAGCCCTCGTAGCGGGGGTCGCGCGCCTGGAGGTGGCGCAGGGCCCGCTCGGGCTTGGAGACCAGCACGGCGAGCGACATGCGCCGGCGGAAGCCCGGGTAGTGGAGGTCGAGGAAGGTGAGGAGGTTCTGGAAGAGGACGTCGTTCTCCTCGCCGCAGTCCGGGTCGACGACGAGGAACAGGAGCGTGCGGAGGCGCTCGTTGGCCAGGTAGCGGCCGAGGATCTCGGCCATGGCGGGGTCGCTGTAGCGCTCGGCCACCACCGGCGTCATCAGCTCGCCGGAGAGCTCGAGGAGGCTCAGCTCCAGGGGCGTGGTCACCCCGCGCAGGGGCTGGACGCGGAAGGTCACCTCCCGGGCGTCGCCCTCGTCCACCGGGTTCGCCGGCGGGAAGCCGCCCCGTCCCCAGATCCGCATCCACTCGTTGAAGAGCGCCATCGGCTCCCAGCCCTGGGCGCTCTCCTGGGGCGAGACCTGCAAGTGGGCGTCGAAGGGGCCGATGTGGGTGATGTAGTAGGCGAGGAAGGACTGGAAGGTAGTCTTCCCGGAGCCGGGGAAGCCGAAGGAGAGGAGGTAGTTGCCCGCCTTCTCCTCGATGGCCTCGGCCCCGAGGGGGCGGCGGGCCACGCCCGGCCCGCCCTGCCCGGACGCCTCCAGCGGCGGGGGGAGCAGCCCCGGCTCCTCCGCCGCGGCAGCCTCTGCCGCCTCGCCGCCGGGCTGCTGCGCCTCCGCGCCGGCGGCCTCCTGCGCCGCCGCCCGCTGCTCGTGGAGCCGGCGCAGCAGCCGTCTTGCCTTGCGCTCCGCCAT
>NZ_NRSH01000246.1 GCF_016584055.1 Halorhodospira neutriphila | reverse complement strand
GGCCTCTCCCTGGTGGCCGTGCTCACCGCGGCGGGGGGCGCGCAGTGGCTCGGCGCCGCCACGGGGGCCACGGATCCGCTCCGCCCGTGGGCCGCGCTCACGGGCAGCCCGCAGCACGCGGCGCTCACCGACTGGCGCGCCGTCGACGGCGGCCCGGAGGCCCTGGAGCGGGCCCTCGAGCGGGCGCGCCAGGCGCAGCGGCCGGCGGTGGTAGAGATCACCGCCGAGTGGTGCGCCTACTGCCAGAAGCTCGAGGCGCGGACGCTGCCGGATCCGCGCGTGCGCCGGGCCCTCGACGGGGCGGCCAAGCTGCGCGTCGACGTCACCGCGATGACCGACGCCGACCGCCGGCTCATGCAGGCCCACGACGTCTACCTGCCCCCGGCGATCCTCTTCTTCAGCGCCGCCGGCGAGGAGCGCGCCGAGCAGCGGGTGGTCGGCTTCAAGGGGCCGGAGGCCTTCGCGCAGCGGGCGCGCCGGGCGCTCGAGCCGTAGCGCCCGGCGCCCCGCCCGCCGCCTCGGGCCCGACGGGGGGGCCCGAGGCGGCGGGTGTCTGTCGCGGATCCCGCGTGAATGAGTAGGGATTTAGCAGGTATCGCCGCTGAACTGGACAAGGCCGGGCGCTTCGGTCAAAATCCCGCATTACGTACGTCGGGATGGCTGGCGCGCAATGCCGAGACTGCTCGTCCTCCACGGGCCGAATCTCAACCGCTTGGGGACCCGCGAGCCGCAGCAGTACGGCCGCACGTCCCTGGCGGATATCGAGCAGCGCCTGCACGCCGTCTGCGAGGCGGCCGGCGTCGAGCTGGCGACGGGGCAGTCCAACCACGAGGGGCAGCTGGTCGATTGGATCCATGAGGCCGCCGACACCGGCGTCGGCTTCATCGTCATCAACCCGGCGGCGCTGACCCACACCAGCATCGCCCTGCGCGATGCGCTGCTCGCTGCAGAGCTCCCGTTCATCGAGGTCCACCTCTCCAACGTCCACGCCCGCGAGGGGTTCCGGCAGCGCTCCTACCTCGCCGACGCGGCGGCGGGGGTGATCACCGGCCTCGGCGCCGACGGCTACGAATTCGCGGTCCGTGCGGCCATACGGCGCATGGGTGGACAGGCCTGACCAACAGGATTCCGTCGACGATGGATATTCGCAAGATCAAACGCCTTATCGAGCTGCTCGACGAGTCCGGGATCCACGAGATCGAGATCTCGGAGGGCGAGGAGTCGGTGCGCATCACGCGCGACTCGCCGCAGCCGGCGGCGCCCGCGCCGCAGCCGGTCTACC
>NZ_NRSH01000245.1 GCF_016584055.1 Halorhodospira neutriphila | reverse complement strand
GCCTCATCACGCAACGCCTCCGCCGGAGAGATGCGGGCCGAGCGCCAGGCCGGGTAGAGCCCGGCGAGCAGCGCCGCCGCCGTCGCCAGGGCCACGGCCTGGCCGAGCAGGAGCGGATCGAGCTCCAGGGCCAGGCTCCAGCCGAAGGCCCGCTCGTTGATCACGCCGGTCAGGGCCGCCGCCACCGCCAGGCCCGGCGGCACCGCCAGGAGCCCGGCCAGGAGGCCGAGCAGCCCGGTGCGCCCCAGCTCCAGGCCCCAGACCTGGGCCGGCGTCAGCCCCAGGGCGCGCAGCACCGCCACCTCCCGGGCGCGCTCCAGCGCCAGGGCCAGCAGGGCGCCGAAGACGCCGGCCGCCGCGATGACGGCCGCCAGCAGCCGCAGCACCCGGGTGACGGCGAAGGTCCGCTCGAAGATCGCCAGCGAGCGCTGGCGGATCTCGGCGTTGGAGCGCATGCGCACCCCCTCGCCGAGCGCCCCCGCCGCCGCCCGCAGGGCCTCGATCCGGGCGGCGGGCGAGGCGCCGTCGGCGAGGTAGACGGCGATCCCGGTCACCCGCTCGTCCGCCCAGTAGGCGTCGTAGAAGGCGCGGGAGACGACCACCGCCCCCTCGCTGCTCGTGTAGTCCTTGACCACCGCGGCGATGGGCCGGCGCTGCTCGCCGGCCGGGGTGGTCAGGGTGAGCGTATCGCCCACCGCCAGATCCCGGTGGGCGGCGAAGGGCTCGGTCACGTAGACCGCCTCGCCCCGCTGGAAGCGCACCCAGGCCTCCGCGCCGCGCTCCTTGTAGGGCATGCCGAGCTCGCCGATGCCGCTGCGGTCGTAGGCGCGCAGGCGGATCTCGCCCCCCTCGGCGGGGATCCGCAGGTGGCGGATCGTCCCCACCGCCGTCACCCCCTCGACGCCGGCGAGGCGCTCGGCCAGCGCCGGGTCCAGCGGCGGCGGGGGCTGCCCCGACGGCCCGGGGGCCTGGACGTAGACGTCGGCGGTCAGGGTGGCGTCGAGCCAGTCGACGAGCCCGGCGCGGAAGCTGTCGATCATCACGCTGACCCCGATGACCGCCGCCACCGCGATGACCAGGGCCGTGGCGGCGACCCCGGAGCGCGAGAGCCCGGCCACCACCCCGCGGGCGGCCATCCGCCCCGGGGTGCCGGCGATCCAGCCCGCCGGCCGCGCCGCCGCCCCGGCCATCCAGCGCACGGCCCACGGGACCGCCAGGGCGGCGCCGAGGAGCAGGCCGAAGAGGCCGCCGAAGCCGGCGAGGAGCCCGCCCCCCTCGACGAGCAGCAGCC
>NZ_NRSH01000244.1 GCF_016584055.1 Halorhodospira neutriphila | reverse complement strand
CGCCTGGCGGTGGCGCGCCTGCGCGGCACCGAGCCGCTGGCCCGGCGCATGGCGGCCTACGGGCTGCCGGGCGGGTGCGGCGCGTGGGCGCGGCGCTCGCTGCTGTGGGCGGCGCAGCAGCGCCTGCTGGTGACCGAGGTGTTTCTGGCGTCGACGACGTGCCTGGAGGAGGCCGAGGGTGAGCGGGGACGTGTACAGCCGCAGTGACTCCTGGATCGCGGATCGGCTGCGTGCCTATCTCCAGCTAGCCCGCCTCGATCGCCCCATCGGCAACTTCCTGCTGCTCTGGCCCGTGCTCTGGGCGCTGTGGCTCGCCGCCGGGGGGCTGCCGGATCTCGATACCCTGGCCATCTTCGTCCTCGGCGTCGTGGTCATGCGCGCCGCCGGCTGCGTCATCAACGACTACGCCGACCGGTACATCGACGCCCACGTCAAGCGCACCTGCCGGCGCCCCTTCGCCACGGGGCGCGTGACGGAGCGCGAGTCGCTCCTGCTCTTCGTCGCCCTGTGCCTGGTGGCCTTCGGGCTGGTGCTGCTGACCAACCCGCTGACCATCCTGCTGTCGCTGGGCGCCGTGGCGCTGGCGGCCTCCTACCCCTTTACCAAGCGCTACAGCCACCTGCCGCAGGTCCACCTGGGGGCCGCCTTCGGCTGGGCCATCCCCATGGCCTTCGCGGCGCAGACCGGCGCGGTCCCGCCGATGGCGTGGCTGCTGCTGATCGCCAACATCCTCTGGACCACCGTCTACGACACCATGTACGCCATGGTCGACCGCGACGACGACCTCAAGCTCGGGGTCAAGTCCACGGCGATCCTCTTCGGCGAGCTCGACCGCCCGATGATCGGCATCCTGCAGCTGCTGATGCTCATCGCCCTCATCCAGGTCGGCCTGCGCGCCGGCCTCGGCCCCCTCTACTACGCGGGGCTCGCCGCCGCCGCCGGCTTCGGCGCCTACCAGCAGTACCTCATCCGCTCCTACGAGCGCAGCGCCTGCTTCCGCGCCTTCCTCAACAACGCCTGGCTCGGCGGGGCGATCTTCCTGGGGATCGCCGGCGACCTCCACCTGCCGCTCGGCCCCTGAGCCGGGGGGAGGCAGCCCCGCGGCAGGGGCGGCGCCGGTCACGGCGGCGTGCGCGCCACGGCCCACAGGTCCACGCGCTCGGCGCCGGCCTCGATGAGCTGCCGGGCGGCCGCCGCGGCGGTGGCGCCGGTGGTGACGACGTCGTCCACCAGGGCGACGTGCGCCGGGGGCCGGCGGGGCGCCGCGAAGGCGCCGCGGAGGTTCGCCCGCCGGCGCCCGGCGGGGAGCGCCGCCTGGCGCC
>NZ_NRSH01000243.1 GCF_016584055.1 Halorhodospira neutriphila | reverse complement strand
GCCCAGGCGCGCTCCGGCCGCCTCGCCGCCGAGCTCGACGGCGAGGCGCTGCACCGCGCCTGCCCGCTCAGCCGCGAGGCCGCGGCGACCCTGGAGCGGGCCACCGAGGCGCTGGGCCTCTCCCCGCGCGGCCACCACCGCCTGCTGCGGGTGGCGCGGGCCATCGCCGACCTCGCCGGGGCCGAGACCCTCGACGAGGCGGCGGTCGCCGAGGCGGTGGGCCTGCGCCGCCGGCTCACCGCCTAGGGCGCCGCGGCCGGCGCGCTAGAAGGTCCAGCTCGCCCCGGCCCAGAAGTGGTTGTCGAGGTCGTTCTCGGCACGATCCTCGCCGCCGACGGTGTAGTTGATGCTCATCTCCGCGCCGGTGGCGGCCAGGGGGTGGCTGATGCTGACGGTGGCGTCGCGGAAGGCGCTATCCTGCTCCTTGGCCGTCGAGACCGAGCCGTCGTCGAGCTCGGTGTCGTCGGCGTAGAGGTAGTAGCCGGCGCTGAGGCCGAGGGTGAAGTCGTCGGGCAGCGGCTGCTCGAAGCTCGCGCTCAGGTAGGTATCCCCCGCCGCCGTCCAGTCGGCGGTGTCCAGGGCCACGCTCACGCCCAGGCCGACCGGGCCGTAGGAGACCGATGCGCTGGCCTCGGGCACGCTGCTGTCGTCGGTGGCGTCGCCGGTGTAGTAGTAGTAGAGCAGCCCGAGGTCGTACCCTAGCTCCCCGGCGGCGCCGCTGTAGCCGGCGTAGAGGTCGATCTCGTTGGTCGCCGGATCCTCGTAATCGTCATCCAGGGTCGAGAACCAGGTGCCGGCGTAGAGGCCGCTATCGTCGCTGTAGTCGAGCCCGCCCTGGAAGGCGGTCCGTCGATCCTCGACGCCGCCGCGGAAGATGTACTGGGAGACCACCCCGGCGTTGCCGCTGATCTCGGCGTGGAGCGCGCCGCTCGAGGCGGCCACCAGGCCGGCGCCGGCGGCCAGGAGGGGGAGGCGGGAGAGGCGGTTCTTCTCGGTCATGGTGGCACTCCTTTGGAATGGCAAGGACGATCTGTGCGCCCTCACTGCCATTGCATAGGGCGTGCCACCCGCTCGACCGGCGCGCCGCAGGGCGCCCGGGGGCGCTCCGCCGGGGCGAGCGCACCGCTTCAGGGCAGCGGCGCTCCGCCGGATGCATCGCGCTGGTGCACGGCCAGGCGCCGCGCCCCGCCCGCGACCGTACGACGCCCACACCGCCCCCCGCCGAGGGAGCGAGGCGGGAAGTGGTTGCAGCCGGGCCGCGCAGGGAGGAAGAAGGGCATTATTGCGTTGCGCTTCGACCCACGAGATCTTGTGGGTGCGCGCTCGGCAACGTGATCCCCGGGCCGTCCCGCGATCCGGGACCGCCCGGTTCACCCCTGGAGCCCCGCCCAGGGGATCGCCGCGCCGCCTCGGGTGGGTGGCACGGCTTTCGCTCGGCGAAGC
>NZ_NRSH01000242.1 GCF_016584055.1 Halorhodospira neutriphila | reverse complement strand
CAGGGGGCCGTGGGCCGTCTCCAGCGACAAGGAGGCTACCTTGGCACAGCGGGGGGCGGCTGGCAAATCGCCGGCGCTTGCATTCGCCCCGGCCTTGGCGCCGAATGGGGAGGATGGAGAGCGAGGCCGGTGACGATCCGCGGGCCCGGGCGGCCCTGGCGTCGGCGGCGCTACTTCCGGGCCCTCGACGGCGAGGGCGGCAGCCGCGTGGTGATGGACGCCCCCGGGCAGCGCCCGGCGGTGGCGGCCTTCGTCCGCATCGCCGGGCTGCTGCACGCCGCCGGGGTCCACGCCCCCGAGGTGCTGGCCAGCGACCTCGAGCGCGGCTTCCTGCTGCTCACGGACCTGGGCCGGGAGACCTACCTCGACGCCCTGGGCGCCGGGCGGGAGCCGGGGCCGCTCTACGACGCCGCCCTGGCGAGCCTGGTGCGCTGGCAGGCGGCGACCCGCCCGGGGCGGCTGCCGGCCTACGACGAGCGGCTCCTGCACGCCGAGCTCGATCTCTTCGTCCACTGGTACCTGGGGCGCCACTGCGGGGTCGAGCCCGGCGGCGCGCAGCGGCGGCGCCTCGAGCGGCGGTTGGCGCAGATCGTCGCCCGCTGCCAGGGGCAGGCGGCGGTCTACGTCCACCGGGACTACATGCCCCGCAACCTGATGGTCGCCGCGCCGCAGCCGGGGGTGCTCGACTTCCAGGACGCGGTGCTCGGGCCGGTGAGCTACGACCCGGTCTGCCTCTTCCGGGACGCCTTCATCAGCTGGCCGCAGGGGTTCGTGCGCGACGGGCTGCAGCAGTACTGGGAGCGGGCCCGGGCGGCGGGGCTGCCGGTGCCGGCGGGCTTCGCCCGCTTCTGGGCGGACTGCCAGTGGATGGGGGTCCAGCGCCACCTGAAGGTGCTCGGCATCTTCGCGCGGCTGCGCTACCGGGACGGCAAGCCCCGCTACCTCGAGGACCGGGGGCGCTTCATCGGCTACCTGCAGGCGGCGGCGGAGGCGGAGCCCGGCCTGGAGGAGGTGGTGGGCGAGATCCTGGCGCTCGCCGGGGAGGGGGACGGTTGCGCGCCATGATCCTCGCCGCGGGCCGCGGCGAGCGGCTCCGGCCCCTGACCGACGAGCGCCCCAAGCCCCTGCTGCCGGTGGGCGGCCATCCGCTGATCGCCTGGCACCTGGCCCGGCTGGCCGCCGCCGGCGTCGAGCAGGTGGTGATCAACACCGCCTGGCTCGGCGAGCAGATCGAGGCCTACGTCGGCGACGGCAGCGCCTGGGGCGTGGCCGTCGCCTACAGCCGCGAGCCGGCGGGGGGGCTGGAGACGGGCGGCGGCATCCACCGCGCCCTGGGCCTGCTCGGCGGGGGGCCGTTCTGGGTGGTCAACGGCGATATCTGGTGCGACTTCCCCCTGGCGCGCCTGCCGCGGGAGCCGGCGGGGGCGGCGCACCTGGTGCTGGTG
>NZ_NRSH01000241.1 GCF_016584055.1 Halorhodospira neutriphila | reverse complement strand
CTCGCGCTCGGCCTGCTCGCGGGCCTGCTCGGCCTCCTGCTCGAGCTCCTCCTCCAGGGCCCCGAGCCGCTCCTTCGCCTCGGCGCTGAGGGCCTCGCGCAGGTTGAGCCCGATCTCCGGGGCGAGCAGGGGGCCGGTGATGGCCACCGGCACCTCCGCCCCGCCGAGCCGGCGCAGCAGCGGCTCCTCGGACTGGCTCAGCCCCTCGGCGGGCGTCACCTGCAGGCGGTAGTCGACGGTCTCGGCGAGCAGGTCCGCCTGCCCCTGCCCCGCGGCCTGGAGCACCGGCGAGGCCATGCGCAGGTCGTCGTTGCGCACCACGCCGCCGGCGATGTCGAAGCTCGCCGTCAGCGAGCTGAAGTCGGTGCGCGCCGACTCCTCCGGGGGCGCCGGCGGCTCCTCGCCGCGCAGCCGCGCCGCCGCCTCGCGGAAGCGCTGCGGGATGTTCAGCCCGAGCACGGCGCCCTCCTCGACGGCCAGCTCGCCGGCGCCGTCGAAGTCCTCGATCAGGGCCCCGACATCGGCCCCGCCGCCGGCGCCCTCGAGGCGCAAGCGCCCCGTGCCGTGGAGCCAGTCGCGGCCGACGAGGTCCTCGAGCAGCGGCGCGAAGGCGACCCCGCGCAGCGTCTGCGCCAGCTCGAAGGCCGGCTCGGCGCCGCGGGCGTCGAGCCACAGCGAGCCGCTGTAGGCGCCCTGGTAGAGCTCGGCCTCGAGGGACTCGGCCCCGAGGCGGCCGTCGGCGCCGGTGAGCTGCACGGCCACGGACTCGAGCTGGAGGCCGCTGGCGCGCAGCTCGCCGATCTCCAGCCGCCCGTCCAGCCGGAGGCTGCGCAGCGGCGCCAGGGGGAAGTCGAGCTCGACGGCCTTGAGGGCGGTCAGCGGCGAGGCCCCCTCCTCGCCCTCGCCGCTGCCGCTGCCAGCGCCGCCTCCGGCCGGCGCGGCGCCGCCCCCGTCACCGCCCTCGGCGCCGGCGCCCTCCTCGGGCGGCGGCGGCAGGTAGCGGTCGACGTCCAGGGCGTCGATCCGGGCGGCGAAGCGCACGGCGGGGCCGCCCCAGTCGTCGACCGCCGCCTTGCCCTGGAGCTCGGTGCCGTCGAGCGCCAGGACCAGGCGCTCGAGGTCGAGCCGCTGCGGCGTCGCCACCACCCGGCCCTCGCCGGCGAGCCGGGTGAGAGCCGCCGGGTCGGCCGTCTCCGGGGCCGGCTGCCCGAGCGCGGCGAGCAGCCCCTTGGGGTTGAGGGGCGCCAGCTGCCAGTCGGCGGCCACCCACGGCTCGCCCTCGCGGAGCTCGAGCCGCCCCTCGGCGGTGAGCTCGAGGCGCTCCTCGCCGCCGATCAGGGCGTCGACGCGCAGGGTGGCCGGCTCGCCGAGGCGGAGCGTGTCGAGCCGGAGGTTGAGCGGGTCGACGGTGATCGCCTGCCCGCTCGCCTCGTCCCGCCACTGCAGCACGCCGTCCTCCAGGCGCACGCCGCCGAT
>NZ_NRSH01000240.1 GCF_016584055.1 Halorhodospira neutriphila | reverse complement strand
CGGTGGCGGGGTGTCGTAGCTGCGCCGCCAGGTGTGGACTTGGTCCTCGCCGTACTCGGCGGCGGTCTCCGCCTTGTCGAGCCCCGTCAGCGCCCCGTAGTGGCGCTCGTTGAGCCGCCAGCTCTTGACCTCCGGGATCCACATGCGGTCGAGCCCCTCGAGGGCCAGCCAGAGGGTGCGGATGGCGCGCTTGAGCACCGAGGTGAAGGCCAGCTCCGGGGCCACCCCCTGCTCGTTCAGGGCCTCGCCGGCCTGCCGCGCCTCGTAGACCCCCTGCTCGGTGAGGTCGACGTCGTGCCAGCCGGTGAATCGATTCTCCAGGTTCCACTCGCTTTGCCCGTGGCGCAGGAGTACGAGTTGGGGCATCGAGACTCTCTCCGGTTGCGGCGAAGCTGCCAGTCTAATCCCTTGCCGCCGCAGGGGCGAGGGGGCGCGGCCGGATCGCGCGGTGACGATCCGGGATTTACCTTGTATGGTAACCGATTTCATCCCCACTCTAGCGGAGGCTGCCTTGGCGCGAGAGGTCGAGCGTAAGTTTCTGATAAGGGACGAGTCGTGGCGGGAGCACGCCGATGAGGGGCAGCGCATGCGCCAGGGCTACCTCATCGGCGCCGCGCGCGCCTCGATCCGCGTGCGCACCGCCGGCGAGCAGGCGTGGCTGAACATCAAGAGCGCCACCCTCGGCGTCGAGCGCCGCGAGTACGAGTACCCCGTCCCCCTCGCGGATGCCGAGGAGATGCTCGCCGAGCTCTGCGAGCGCCCCCTCATCGAGAAGGTGCGCTACGAGCTCGCCTGGGGCGGTCACACCTGGGAGATCGACGTCTTCGAGGGGGAGAACGCCGGGCTCATCGTCGCCGAGATCGAGCTCGCCGACGCCGAGGAGGCCTTCGAGCGCCCGCCCTGGCTCGGCGAGGAGGTCTCCGACGATCCGCGCTACTACAATGTCTGCCTCATCCACCACCCGTACAGCCAGTGGGACGCGGCGTAGCCGCCGCGCCGGCCGGGCCGTGGATCGGGGTGGACCTCGGCCGCCAGGAGCTGACCCTCTGGGACGGTGAGCGCCCGGGCTGGAGCGCGCCGGTCTCCACGGCGGCCAACGGGCCCGGCCAGCGCCGCGGCAGCGGCTGCACCCCCGAGGGGTGGCACTGCGTACGGGCGCTCATCGGCGCCGGGGCGCCCCTGGGGGCGGTGTTCGTCGGCCGGCGGCCCACCGGCGAGCTCTGGGGCCCGCGGCTGCGGGCCTCGAGCCCGGGCCGGGACTGGATCCTCACCCGCATCCTCTGGCTCTCGGGCCTGGAGCGCGGACGCAACCGCCTCGGGGAGGTGGACACCATGCGCCGGCTGGTCTACATCCACGGCTGCCCCGACGACGAGCCCCTGGGCGTGGCCCGCTCCCACGGCTGCGTGCGCATGGCCAGCGCCGATATCGCCGAGCTCTCCGGGCGGGTCCCGGCGGGGATCCCGGTCTGGCTCGGCGGGCGCCTCCCCGCC
>NZ_NRSH01000239.1 GCF_016584055.1 Halorhodospira neutriphila | reverse complement strand
GGCCCCGGCGTCCTTTCGAGCGCGCCGAGCATCGCAGCCCGAGCGGGGACGCCGAGCGGCGCCAGCCGCTCGGCGAGCGCGCGTTGTCCGAGCGAAGCGAGTTTAGCGCGCGGCCCCGCTCGGGCGAGAAGCGCAGGGGACCCGCAGGGCGCGCTCGGCAGACCCCGCAGCGCCCCCACCGCCCTCGAGCGCCGCGGGGAGACGCCCTCCTCAGCGCTTGGGGATCAGGTCGGTGAGCGTCCCCGCCGCCGCCTCGGCGGCCATCGCCACCGTCTCCGAGAGGGTCGGGTGGGGGTGGACGGTCAGCCCGATGTCGTGGGCGTCGGCGCCCATCTCCAGCGCCAGGGCGATCTCGGCGATGAGGTCGCCCGCCCCGGGGCCGACGATGCCGCCGCCGATGACCCGGCCCGTCTCGGCGTCGAAGAGGATCTTGGAGACGCCGTCGGAGGCGTCGAGGGAGAGGGCCCGGCCGTTGGCCGCCCAGGGGAAGGTCCCCTTCTCGTAGGCGATGCCCTCGGCCTTGGCCTGCTCCTCGGTCACGCCCACCCAGGCCACCTCCGGGTCGGTGTAGGCCACCGACGGCACCGCCCGGGCGTCCCAGGCGCTGCGCTCGCCGGCGATGACCTCGGCGGCGATCTTGCCCTCGTGGACCGCCTTGTGAGCGAGCATGGGCTGCCCGGCGAGGTCGCCGATGGCGTGGATGTGGCCGACGGCGGTGCGCATGTGCTCGTCCACCGCCAGGCAGCCGTCGGCGCCGGGGGCCAGCCCCGCGGCCTCGGCGCCGATGCGGTCGGTGTTGGGCCGGCGCCCGACGGCGACGAGGACGCGGTCGAAGCGCTCGGAGGCCGGGGCGTCCTTGCCCGCCATGGAGACCGTCACCCCTGTCTCGTCGGGCTCCACCGCGGTGACCTCGGTGTTGAGGAAGATCCCCTCGTAGCGCTTGGCGATGCGCTTGCGCAGGATCTTGACCAGGTCGGGGTCGGCGCCCGGCAGGAGCCGGTCGGCGAGCTCGACGACGGTCACCCGGGCGCCGAGGCCGCTGTAGATGGCGGCCATCTCGAGGCCGATGATGCCGCCGCCGATGACCAGCAGCCGCTCCGGGACCTCCTCGAGCTTGAGGGCGTCGGTGGAGTCCATCACGCGCGGGTGGCCGGGGTCGATGAACGGCGGGAAGGCCGGCCGCGAGCCGGCGGCGACGATGCAGTGCCGGAAGCTGACGGTGCGCTCGCCCGCCTCGCCGGCGATGCGCACGCGGTAGGGGTCGACGAAGGCGGCCTCGCCGGTGGCCCGCTCGACCTTGCGCTGCTTGGCCAGGCCGGCGAGCCCCGAGGTCAGCTGCTCGACGACGCCGCGCTTCCAGGCGTTGAGCCGCTCCAGGTCGAGCCGCGGCGGGCCGAACTCGAGGCCGTGGGCGCCGAGCTGCTCGGCCTCGTCGACGACCTTGGCGGCGTGGAGCAGCGCCTTGGAGGGGATGCAGCCGACGTTCAGGCAGACGCCGCCG
>NZ_NRSH01000238.1 GCF_016584055.1 Halorhodospira neutriphila | reverse complement strand
CGTCCGCACCGCTGGCGCTGCCCACGGGCCCGGCCGCCATGACCAGGGCCAGGCCTGCCGCCGCGACCTTCTCTCGACTGCCCATCTCGACCTGCTCTCCCGTCGCCTTACCGGAACCCAGGCGGCACGATATTGCCGCCCCCCTTTGTACAAGGGATCGAGGGGCGCGTACACCCGGGGCGGCCGGCGGGCGCAGAAACATGACTACCTGTTCACATTCCCGCGCTCAGCCAGTAAACTATGTTGCATAGCACCATAAGGTCGCTTAAGTTCCTCGCAGCGTGCAGGGCCCCTCGGGCCCGGGAGTAGAAGGGCTATGTTCACCGCACTGGTCAGCCCGCAGTACGCAGAGCGCCACGGCCAGGCCGTCACGGTCGCCGGCGGCTTCATCGCTCACGGCCTCGTCCCGCCGCACCGCGGCAACGGCGAGCCCACGGGGTGGTTCTACGCCCTGCTGCCCGGCACGCCGGAGTCCGCGGACTCCGAGCACGTCGAGCCCTTCCCCGCCGAGCGCATGGCGGCGATCCTCCGGGCGGAGCGCGACCGCTACCGCGACATGGAGCGCAGCGACGGCGACTCGGTCTGGGCCGACGCGGCGGCGGCGATCGACGACATGGTCGACTGCCTCGGCCGCAGCCAGCTCATCGCCGCCGCCGGCAGCCAGACCACGGTCACGTAAGGGGGGGTCAGTCGGGCGGGTTGCTCTCCCCGCGCGACTCCGCCGCCAGCTCGGACGGGGTGGGCACCGGCGGGCCGCTCGGGTGGTTGTGGTCCCGGCCGAGGAAGACGTCCCGGTAGGAGGTGTAGAGCAGCGCCCCGAGCACCGGCGCCAGCAGCGGCCCGAGCCACCCGGCGCTGAGGAGCACGGCGCCGAGCCCGAGCGCCAGCAGCCCGAGCAGCCCGGTCATCGCCGCCGGATTGGCGGTGTAGGCGCGGGGGCTGACCGCCATCGCCATCCCCGGGGGCGCGGCGTGCAGGGCCACCATCGGCAGCAGGAACCACTGCCCCAGCAGCAGCAGCACAAGCCCCGCAGCGGCGGCGCTCACCCCCCAGATCCCGCCCGCCACCAGCACGGGCCCCACCAGGAAGTAGGCCACGGGCCGGGGCGCCGGCGCCCCGCTCTCGAGCCGGGGCTCGTAGAGGCCGAGCCCCGCCAGGGCCGCCTCCAGAGAGTCGCCGAGCGGCGTGAAGATCGCCGGCCCCAGCGCCCCGTAGGCGGTGAACAGCACGGCGCTGACGGCCACGGCGGTGGCCACCTCGAGGTTGCCGGGGAGCACATCGTCCGCCCGCGCCGGGCGGTTGTAGTCCACGACTAGGGCGAGGCGGAGGAAGACCCCGAGGGCCAGCACGGCCACGACCAGGATCAGCAGGACCCGCACCGGCTGCCAGGCCACGGCGTGGGCCGCCGCCTGGGCCAGGGCCGCGGCCGCCGTGTAGCCGATAAAGGCGCCGGGGCGCTGGGCGATGAGGCCCAGCGCCTCGCGGAGCCAGCCCACCCAGGCC
>NZ_NRSH01000237.1 GCF_016584055.1 Halorhodospira neutriphila | reverse complement strand
GAGAGGCGGGCCTGCCGGAGCCACTCCCGGGGCGGAGGGCGCCCCCACGGGGAGGCGCCGCAACACCCGCGGGCGGGGCGGCTCGCCCGGGCTCAGGCGGGCGCCAGGCCGGTCAGGTGGGCGATGTTCTTGAAGAAGATCCGGGCGTGGGTCAGCGGCTTGGCGCGCACCAGGCGCTTGTTCATGTAGGCGTCCCAGGTCAGGGACTGGACGTCCGGGTCCGCGCAGATACGCACGAAGCGCTCGCGGCGGTCGTCGTTGGTGTACCAGAAGCGCTGCATGACGCCGAGGACGCGGAAGACCTGCCCGTGCTCGCGCATGAAGGCCTTGCGGGCCTGGGCGAGGGCCTTGGCGTCGCCGCTGTGCAGGGCGGTGTCGACCGCCTCGGCGGTGCGCTGGCCGCCCGCCATGGCGTAGTAGATCCCCTCGCCGGAGGCCGGGGCGACGGTCCCCGCGGCGTCGCCCGTGAGGACGACGTTGCGGCCGTTGTCCCAGCGCTTGAGCGGGTAGAGGGGCAGGGGGGCGCCCTCGCGGCGCAGGGTCCTCGTGCCCTCGAGGCCGGCGGCGGCGCGCAGCTCGGCCGTCGCCTGGCGCAGCGAGAACCCCTTCACGGCGCTGCCGACGCCGACGCTGACCTGCTCGCCGTGGGGGAAGACCCAGCCGTAGAAGTCCGGCGAGAGCGAGCCGCGGTAGTAGACGTCGGCCCGCTGCGGGTCGAAGCAGGCCCCCTCGGCGGAGGCGGGCGGCTCGATGATCTCGTGGTAGGCCGCGACGTGGGGGATCTCCTTGGAGCCGGGTACGGCCTGCCGGCCGACGGCGGAGTTGGCGCCGTCGGCCCCGACCACGAGCCGGGCGCGCACCTCGTGGCGCTCGGCGCCGCTGCCGCCGCGGCCCTCGAGGTAGGTCAGCCGGACGCCGCCCCCGTCGTCCTCGCTCAGCGCCCGGAAGGTCCCCTCCCGCAGCTCGGCGCCGGCCTCGGCGGCGCGCCGGCGCAGCCAGTCGTCGAAGACGTCGCGGTCGACCATGCCGACGTAGCCGCCCTCGATGGGCATATCGACGTGGCGGTCGGCGGGCGAGACCATGCGCGCGGCGTGGACGCGGGCGCAGAGGAGCTCCTGCGGGATCTCGAACTCGCGGATGAGCTGCGGCGGGATCGCCCCGCCGCAGGGCTTGATCTCGCCGGGGCGGTCGAGCAGCAGCACCGAGCGCCCCTGGCGGGCGAGGTGGGTAGCGGCGGTCGCCCCGGCGGGGCCGCCGCCGACGACGGCGACGTCGAACGAGTCTGCGGCGGGTGTGGCGGTCATGGCAACGAGCTCTGTGCAGTCGTGGTCGTCGTGGTGCGCTGGTGGTCGAGCACGGCCTCGCTGGGGCGCTCGACGCGGGCGGCGAGCCAGGCGGAGACCAGGAAGGTGACGGCCGCGACGCTGAAGACCAGCGAGTAGCCGGCCGCCTCGTCGCCGACGAGGTAGCGCACGGCGTCCACGCCCACGGTGCCGAGGAAGGC
>NZ_NRSH01000236.1 GCF_016584055.1 Halorhodospira neutriphila | reverse complement strand
CCCGGCGGCCTGCGCGCCTTCCGCGCCGGCCTCCCCCCCGTCGTCGACCTCGTCGAGGAGGGCCTGGAGGTAGTCGCTCAGCGCCCGCTGGTTCTGCGGCAGCTCCCCCTCCGGGTGGCCGCCGTCCCCCTCAGCCATGGCCGGCCACCTCGGCGGCGTCCGCGGCCTCCTGGGCGAGCAGGTGCTCGAGGAGCTTGCGGAAGGCCATGCTGCCCCGGGACCACGGCTGCTGGACCGTCAGCGGCAGCCCCTGCCGGCTGGCCTCGCGGAAGTGGGTGTCCACGGGGATGGTCCCCTGCCAGACGCGCTCGCCGTAGCGCTGGCGCAGCTCCTCGAGCGCCCGGGTCGCCGCCCGGGTACGGCGGTCGAAGAGCGTCGGGACGATGGTGTACGCCAGCCCGTCGCTGCGCGAGCGCTCGATCATCTCCAGGGTGTGGACCATGCGCTCGAGCCCCTTGAGGGCCAGGAACTCGGTCTGCACGGGGACGACCAGGTGGTGGCACGCCGCCAGGGCGTTGACCATCAGCACGCCGAGCATCGGCGGGCAGTCGAGCAGGGTGTAGTCGTAGCGGTCGGCCAGGGAGGCCAGGGCGCGGCGGATGACCAGCCCCATGCCCTTGCGGTTGCCGAGCTGGCGGTCGAGGGTCGCCAGCGCCGTCGAGGCCGGGAGCAGGTCGAGCCCCTCGACCTCCGTCGGGTGGGTGCTCACCGCCCCGCTCCCGCCCCGGCCCTGCGCGCGGAAGAGGTCGTAGAGGTTCGGCTCGACGCTCTCCGGGTCGAGGCCGCAGTAGCTCGTCAGCGAGCCGTGGGGGTCGAGGTCGACCATGAGCACCGCGCTGCCGCGCTGGGCCAGCAGGCCCGCGAGGCTGGTCACCGCGGTCGTCTTGCCGACGCCCCCCTTCTGGTTGGCCACCGTCCAGATCCGCATAGGCCTTCGTGCCCTTCGCGCTCAGCGCAGGTGCGCGAGCGCCTCGCCGACTTCATCGAGGGGCAGGACCTGGTCGCTGAGCCCTGCCTTGGCCACCGCCGCCGGCATGCCGTAGATGACGCTGCTCGCCTCGTCCTGGCTCCAGACCCAGCAGCCGCGCTCCTTAAGCGCCTGCGCCCCCTTCGCCCCGTCGGCGCCCATGCCGGTGAGGACGATGCCGAGGGCGCCGCGGGGGGCGAGCTCGGCCACCTCGCGGAAGGCGATATCGACGCTCGGCTTGTAGAAGTGGTCCGAGGCCCCTTCGTAGGTGTAGACGCACAGCGCCCCGGCCCGGCCCCGCACGCCGAGGTGCCGGCCGCCCGGGGCGAGGAGGACCTCGCCGGGGCGCAGCAGGTCGTTCTCGGCGGCCTCGCGCACGCGCACCTGGCAGAGCTCGTTGAGGCGCTCGGCGAAGGCGGGGGTGAACGAGGCCGGCATATGCTGGACGACGAGCACCGGCACGGGGAAGCCCGCCGGCAGCTGCGTGAGCACGCGCTGCAGGGCCACCGGCCCGCCGGTGGAGGCCCCGATGACAACCACCTCCAGGTCGGCGAGCCGCGGCCCGGCCC
>NZ_NRSH01000235.1 GCF_016584055.1 Halorhodospira neutriphila | reverse complement strand
GGCGGGCTCGCCGCGGCCGCCGGCGGCGAGGTTGCCGCGGGTCTCGCCCTGGGCCGGCACCCGCGCCAGGGCGTGGGGGTAGGGCTCGCCGTCGAAGACCAGGACGCGCTTGTCGCCGCCGGCGATCTCCGGGAGGTAGCGCTGCGCCATGGCGTAGTGCCGGCCGCCGCCGGTCAGCGTCTCGAGGGCCACCGTGGTGTTCGGGTCGCCCTCGGCGAGCACGAAGATGGAGGCGCCGCCCATGGCGTCGAGGGGCTTGAGCACCGCCGTGCCGTGCTCGGCGATGAAGCCGCGCAGGCGCCCGGTGTCGGCGGCGACCAGGCTCGGCGGGCAGAGGTGGGGCCAGCGCAGGGCGAAGAGCTTCTCGTTGGCGTCGCGCAGCGCCGCCGGGCGGTTGACCACGCGGGCCCCCTGGGCCTCGGCGCGCTCGAGGATGTGGGTGGCGGCCAGGTAGGCGGCGTCCACCGGCGGGTCCTCGCGCATGAGGATCAGGTCGAGCTCGCCGAGGGCGAGCGGGGCTGCGGCGTCGAGCCGGTACCAGTCGCGCGGCTCATCGCGTACGCTCAGGGGCCGCGCCCGGCCGACGGCGGTCCCGTTGTCGAGGGCCAGATCGCCGGGCTCGAGGTAGTAGAGCGCGTAGCCGCGCCGCTGCGCCTCGAGCAGCAGGGCGAGCGTCGAGTCCTTCTGGGGTTTGATGGCGTCGATGGGGTCCATCACCACGCCGAGCCGAGCGGCCATGGGCACTCACCGCGAGGAGTCGATTGCGTCAAGGCATTGTAACGAATCCATGAGCGAGAGACAGGCGACAGCCGGCGCCCTCGAGCCGGCGCGCGAGCTGACGCGGCTGCTCCCGCAGCTGCGGGACGGGGTCGATGCGGCGACCGCCCAGTGGCAGGCCGTCTGCGCCGGGCGCAGCCCCGCCGCGCTGCTGCGCGCCGAGCTCGAGCGCCTGCAGGGCGCCTTCTGCTTCGCCGCCGCCGCCGGCTACGAGCGCCTCGCCGCGGAGATGCAGGCCGGCGTGGACGCCCTCGAGACCCTCGAGGCCGGGGGCGAGGGGGGCGGTGAGGCCCACGCCGCGGCGGGCGGCGGCGAGCTCCTGGACGCCCTCGGCGGCGGGCTCGGCCGGCTCATGGCGAGCCTCGAGGCGCTCGCCGCCACGGGGGCGGACCCGGCGCCCGAGCTGGCCTCGGCCATCGACGCCCTGCGCCGGGCCCGCGGCGCCCCCCGCTACGACGCCGTCGCCCTGCTGCGCGGCTGCCTCGACCCCGGCGCGCCCCGGGGGTGGTCCGCCGACGCGGGGGAGCGGGCCCAGGAGGCCCGCTGGCCGTACCAGCGCAGCCTCCTCGAGCTCCTGCGCGGCGATGAGCAGCGCGCCCTGGCGGCGCTGCGCGAGGTCCTGGCGCCGCTGCCGGGGGCCTTCGGCGACTGCGCCGCCGGCGGCGCCCTCTGGGCGGGGGTGGCGCTCGTCGAGGGGCTCGCGGCTGCCGGCGAGCCGGTGGCGGAGGCGGACAAGCGCGCCGTCGCCGCCCTGGCCGAGGC
>NZ_NRSH01000234.1 GCF_016584055.1 Halorhodospira neutriphila | reverse complement strand
AGCGGGGCCGCGCGCTAAACTCGCTTCGCTCGGACAACGCGCGCTCGCCGAGCGGCTGGCGCCGCTCGGCGTCCCCGCTCGGGCTGCGATGCTCGGCGCGCTCGAGGACCCCGCACCGCCGCCCACCCGCCGGGGGGCCGGCTCGGGCCGCCCGGGCAAGGCGGAAGCGGCGCAGGCCGCCGGGCTGCTATCCTCAAGAGGCCGCTACCGCCGCAACGGGAGGAGCCGACAGGTGAGACGCGGTTTCCAGCCACCCCCCTTGCGCCCCTGCGCGGTGACCGAGCCGCAGTGCGGCGGCCGCCGCCACCCCGAGCCCCACCCGGGCCACCGCGGGGAGCTCCAGCGCGACCGCGACCGGATCATCCACAGCGCCGCCTTCCGGCGGCTCGAGTACAAGACCCAGGTCTTCATCAACCACGAGGGCGACCTCTACCGCACCCGGCTGACCCACACCCTGGAGGTCGGCCAGATCGCCCGCACCTGCGCCCAGGCCCTGGGCCTGAACATCGACCTCGTCGAGGCCCTCGCCCTCGCCCACGACCTGGGCCACACCCCCTTCGGCCACGCCGGGCAGGAGGCCCTCGCCGAGCGCATGGCCGGGCTCGGCGGCTTCGAGCACAACATCCAGTCCCTGCGGGTGGTGGACGACCTCGAGGCGCGCTACGCCGAGTTCGACGGCCTGAACCTCACCTTCGCCACGCGCGAGGGCCTGCTCAAGCGCTGCTCGCCGGAGAAGGCCGAGCGCCTCGGCGCCGTGGCGGCGCGCTTCCGCGACGGCGGGCAGCCGAGCCTGGAGGCGCAGCTCGTCAACCTCTGCGACGGCATCGCCTACAACAGCCACGACGTCGACGACGGGCTGCGCTCGGGGCTGATCAGCGTGGCCGAGTGCCGCGAGACGGCGCTGCTCGCCCCGCTGTTCGCGGAGGTGGAGGCGGCCTACCCGGGGCTCGACGAGCGCCGGACGATCTACGAGGTGGTCCGGCGGATGATCGACGCCCAGGTCCGGGACCTGCTCGCCGAGTCCGAGGCGCGCCTCGACGCCGCCGCCCCGGAGGACCTGGCCGCGGTGCGCCGGCGCGCCTCGCCGCTGATCGGCTTCAGCCCGGCCATGGCGGAGCGCCACCAGGGGCTGAAGGCGTTCCTCCACGAGCGGCTCTACCAGCACTTCCGGGTGGCGCGGATGGTCCACAAGAGCCGGCGCGTGGTCCAGGCGCTCTTCGACACCTTCCTCGCCGACCCGGGCCTGATGCCGCCGCAGCCGCGGGCCGCCGCCGAGGCGCGCGCGGCCCGGCGCGGCGAGGCCGGGCGGGCCCGGGCCGTGGCCGACTACATCGCCGGGATGACCGACCGCTTCGCCATCGACGAGCACCGGCGGCTCTTCCGCCCGGAGGAGCGAACCTAGGCGGCCTCCTGCAGCGCGGCGTCGAGCTGCGCGGTGACCTCCTCGACGGTGATCCGCGCCATGGCGTCCGGGTCGCGGACCCGCTGGCCCCAGCGCGCCTCGGCCACCGCCCGGCCGGTCGCCGCGCGCAGCGCCTCG
>NZ_NRSH01000233.1 GCF_016584055.1 Halorhodospira neutriphila | reverse complement strand
GCTCTACCTCGTGGGGCTCGGCCCCGGCAGCCCGGGGCACATGACCGAGCGCGCCCGGCAGGCCGTCGCCGAGGCCGAGGTGGTCGTCGGCTACGCCACCTACCTGGCGCTCATCCCCGAGCTGCTCGCGGGCAAGGCCGTCGTCCGCAAGGGCATGACCGAGGAGCGCGAGCGGGTCGAGGCGGCCTGCGCCGAGGCGGCCGCCGGCCGCCGCGTGGCCCTGGTCTCCTCGGGGGACGCCGGGGTCTACGGCATGGCGGGGCCGGCCTACGAGCACCTCCTCGCCCAGGGGTGGCGGCCCGGCGAGGACCTCGAGGTCGAGGTGGTGCCGGGGACGACGGCGCTCGCCGCCGCCGCCGCGCTCGCCGGGGCGCCGCTGACCCACGACTTCTGCACGATCTCCCTGTCCGACCTGCTCACCCCCTGGCCGGCCATCGCCCGGCGCCTCGAGGCGGCGGCGCGCGGCGACTTCGTCGTCGCCCTCTACAACCCGGCCAGCCGCCGGCGCACCGAGCACCTCCGGGCGGCGCAGCGCATCCTCCTCCGCGACCGCGCCCCCGGAACGCCGGTGGCGGTGGTCCGCGCCGCCTACCGGGAGGGCCAGCGTGTCGAGCACGCCCGCCTCGACGCCCTCCACCGCTGCGCGGTGGACATGCTCACCACCGTGATCGTCGGCAGCTCGGNCGAGCTTCGCGCGCTCGGGGGTGATGGTCACCCCCCGGGGCTATACCGCCAAGTACGCCGGCGGCGGCGAGCGGCGCGGCCGCTCCTTGAGGCTCGGCCTGGCGGGCTGGCCCGAGGCGGTGCGGGCCTGGCTGCGCGAGCAGCCGGAGCCGAGCCTCGGCGCCGCGGCGCAGTACTTCGATGTGCCCTGGGGCGAGCTGCTCGCCGCCGTCGACGAGGCCGTGACGGCGCCGGGGGACCCGTTCCGGGCCGCGGCGCTGGCCGATCCGGGGCCGGCCGCGGTGGCGGCCGCCTGCCGTGGATGGGGGCCGATCGAGGTCGCCGTCCCCGGCGGGGCCGGGGCGCGGCTGACCTGCCTCGCCGACGGGCGCGAGCTCCGCGCCGAGAGCGGCGGGCTCACCGTCGGCGATGGGCGCGGGCGCGCCGAGCTCGGCGGCGGGATCGGCGCCGCCTGGCGGCTACGGGGTCCGGACGGCGCGCTCAGCCTGGAGCTTGTGGACCGGCGCGGCGAGGCGGCGTTGTCAATCCGCGCCCGCGCCTGATGGAATGCCCGCCCTATGGCCGACGCCCCGCAGAGCCTGCCCATCGACGCCCTGTACGCCGACTTCCGCGCCGCTCTCGAGGCGGGGCACGTGGTGGTCACGGCGGCCACGGGCTCGGGGAAGTCCACCCGGCTGCCGCTGTGGACCGCCGAGCGCGGCCCGGTCCTCGTGGTGGAGCCGCGCCGGGTGGCGGCGACGAGCCTCGCCGCCTTCGTCGCCGAGTCCGCCGGCGCGGCGCTCGGCGGCGAGGTGGGCTACGCCGTCCGGGCGGACCGGCGCTACGGGGCGCAGACCCGCATCCTCTTCGCCACCCCCGGCGTGGCCCTGCGCTGGCGGGCCGAGGGGCGGCTCACGGGCTTCGCCGGCGTCGTCCTCGACGAGTTCCACGAGCGGCGCTGGGACACGGACCTGCTCCTCGCCCTGCTGCGCGCCGACGGCGAGCACCGCCTGGTGCTGACCTCGGCGACCCTGGAGGGGGAGCGCCTCGCCGCGGAGCTCGGCGGCCGGCACCTCGCCTCGGCGGGGCGTGAGCACCCGGTGGCCGTCGAGCACTGCGCCGATCAGCCCCGCCAGATGCCCGCCCAGCGCGGCCTCGCCGAGCGCCTCGCCGGGGCCGTCGAGCGGGGCCTCGCCGAGACGCGGGGCGACGTGCTCGCCTTCCTGCCGGGGCGCGGCGAGATCGAGCGGGCGCGCCGGGCGCTGCGGGTCTCGGCGGAGGTGATCCCGCTGCACGCCACCGCCCCCCTAAGCGAGCAGCGCCGGGCGCTCAATCCGGGCTCCGGGCGGCGGGTGATCCTGGCCACCAACGTCGCCGAGAGCTCGCTGACCGTCCCCGGCGTGACGGCCGTCGTCGACGCCGGCCTGGAGCGGCGGACCCAGCGCCGCAACGGCCGCACGGTCCTCTCCCTGGAGGCGATCTCCCAGGCCAGCGCCGCCCAGCGCGCCGGCCGGGCGGGGCGCCTGGAGCCGGGGCGCTGCTACCGCCTCTGGGGGCGGGCGGCGCCGCTGCCCGAGAGCACGCCGCCGGAGGTGCTGCGCGAGGAGCTCA
>NZ_NRSH01000232.1 GCF_016584055.1 Halorhodospira neutriphila | reverse complement strand
GCTCTGCGGGCCCTGCCGCGCCGAGCTGCCCTGGAACACCCCCGCCTGCCCGGCCTGCGCCCTGCCCCGCGGCTCGCGGCCCTGCCCGTGCGCGGGGCAGGGCGCAGGCCGGGCTGGCGGGGGTGTTCCAGGGCAGCTCGGCGCGGCAGGGCCCGCAGAGCTCCAGGCCGGCGGCGCCGGGGGCGCCGCAGAGCCGGCAGCGCGGTGGATAGAGGGCGTCCAGGCCGCGGGCGGCGTACTTGTTGAGTAAACGGGTAGGGAGAAAGTTGACCATGGCCGCTTCCCTGCTACCATGCCGTTCCACGGGAGCCCCCAGCTTGGCCAAGGCGGCGCTGGGGCGTAAATCCCCGGGCCCAGGGGCCCCGTGAGCCGTCCCGCGCCGAGAGCAGCCGACAAGGTTCGCCGATGACCGATTCATCCGCCGCCGCCTGGAGCGCCGCCGAGGTCCTCGCCCTCTTCGAGCAGCCCCTGCCGGAGCTGCTCTACCGGGCCCAGGGCGTCCACCGCCGCCACTTCGACCCGGGCCAGGTCCAGGCGTGCAGCCTGATCTCGGTCAAGACCGGCAGCTGCTCGGAGGATTGCGCCTACTGCGCCCAGAGCGTGCACCACGACACCGGCCTGGAGAGCGAGGCCCTGCTCGACGTCGAGGCGGTCCGCGCGGCGGCCCGCCGGGCCCGGCAGGCCGGCGCCAACCGGCTGTGCATGGGCGCGGCGTGGCGCGGCCCCAAGGAGCGCGACCTGGAGCCGCTGCTCGCCATGGTCCGGGCGGTCAAGGCGGAGGGGCTCGAGGCGTGCCTGTCGGCGGGGGCGCTGCGCGACGGCCAGGCGGAGCGCCTCGCCGAGGCGGGGCTCGACTACTTCAACCACAACCTCGACACCTCGCCGGCGTACTACCCGGAGATCGTCACCACCCACACCTACGAGCAGCGCCTGGCGACCCTCGAGCGGATCCGCGCCGCCGGGCTGAAGGTCTGCTGCGGCGGGATCGTCGGCATGGGCGAGTCCCGCGAGGACCGCGCCGAGCTGCTGCGCACCCTCGCCGGGCTGCCGGTGCAGCCGCAGAGCGTGCCGATCAACGAGCTCATCCCCATCCCCGGCACGCCGCTGGAGGACGCCGCCCCGGTGGACCCGTTCGAGCTGGTGCGCACCGTCGCCGTGGCGCGGATCCTCATGCCGGGCTCCTACGTCCGGCTGGCGGCCGGGCGCGAGCAGATGAGCGACGAGCTCCAGGCCCTGTGCCTGAGCGCCGGCGCCAACAGCCTCTTCCTCGGCGAGCGGCTGCTGACGGCGGGCAACCCGGGGGAGGACCACGACCGCCGGCTCCTCGAGCGGCTGGGGATGGGGCTGGAGCCGCGCGAGCACGCCTGCGCCGACCTCGAGCCGTGAGCGACCCCGCCGCGCAGCTCGACGCCCGCCTGGCGCCGGCGCTCGAGCAGCGCCGCGCGGCGGGGCTGATGCGCCGGCCCGAGCCCCTCTACGGCTACGACGGGGCGGCGGCGACCACGGCGGCGGGCGAGCGCGTGACGGTGCTCTGCAGCAACGACTACCTGGGCCTGGCGGCGGACCCGCGCGTGGGGCGGGCGATGGCCGCCG
>NZ_NRSH01000231.1 GCF_016584055.1 Halorhodospira neutriphila | reverse complement strand
CCAGCGGCGCCGGCGCCCGCCGCCCCTGGCCGCGCAGGACCCCGAGCGCGGCCAGGGCCAGGGCGGCGGTGCCGTAGGCCAGGGCGGCGGCGATGAGCAGGGGGACCATGATGGCGCCGCCGTAGGCCTCCCGCGCCGGGAGCAGGGCGAAGATGGAGCCGACGTTGGCGGCGAGCAGCAGCGGCCAGGCCAGCGCCAGGGCGGCGGCGGGGCGCTCGTAGCGGTAGGCGGCCGGCGCCATGCGGGTGGCCAGGTAGAGCGCCACGATCAGCAGGAAGCCGTTGTAGAGGACGATATTGCGGGCGAAGCTCGAGGCCGGGTTGAAGTGGGTCATGGCCACCACCAGCCGGTCCGGGCGGCCGAGGTCGAGGACGAGCACGGCGAGCCCGCCGAGGAGCAGCGCGGCGGCGGTGACGCCGCCGAGGCGCCCGAGGGGGCGCAGCGGCGCGCGGCCGAGCAGGGAGCCGAGCGCGGTGACCATCAGCGCCCCGGTGGCGGCGAGGATGAGGGCGATGGCGAAGGCGTGGGGCAGCCCCCAGACGATCCGGTTGCTCATCCCGGTGACGGCGTGGCCGGCCGCGGCCATGTAGTAGGCGGCCCCCAGGCCGGCGAGCAGCACCGCGCCGGCGCCGAGGCCGAGGAGCCAGAAGCCCGGCTGGCGGCGGCCGACGAGCTGGTAGCGGAGGGTCGAGGCCATGGTCGCTGCGCTCCTCTTACGAGATCCCTTGGTAGCGAACGCCCGGGTCGAGCTCGAGATCGGCGCGGACGGCCTCGCCGCCGTGGGCGGCGAGGCGGCGGGCGATCTCGCTGCCCGGGTCGTTGAGATCGCCGAAGACGAGCGCCCCGCCGCCCTCGCGGGCGCAGCGCTCGACGCAGGCCGGGCGCTCGCCGCGGTCGATGCGGTGGACGCAGAGGGTGCACGACTCCGCCGTCCCCCGGCCCCGCGGGTAGTCGCCGGGCTCGGTGTCGATGGGCTCGTGGGCGAAGAAGCGGGCCTGGAAGGGGCAGGCCATGATGCAGTAGCGGCAGCCGATGCAGCGGTGCTTGTCCACGAGGACGATGCCGTCGTCGCGCTTGAAGGAGGCGCCGACCGGGCAGACCTTGGCGCACGGCGGGGCGGCGCAGTGCTGGCACATCACCGGCAGCGTGCGGCTCGGCCCCCGGTCCCTGCGGAGCGTGACCTTGCGGATCCACTGCGCCGCGCCCGGGTCCTCGCCGCGGCCGTGCCAGCCGTTCTCCTCGCGGCAGGCGGCGACGCAGGCCTCGCAGCCGGCGCGGCAGCGCCCGGCGTCCACCAGCAGCCCCCAGCGCACCGCCCGCCCGCCGTCGCCGGCCGCCGCGCTGGCGGGGCTGACGGTGGCCCCGCCGAGCAGGCGGCGGCGGCTGCGCGAGTGCGGATGCTCGTCGCTCATCGGGCGCCCCTCTCGTTGCTGTGGCACTGGAAGCAGCCCGCCTGCACGCCGGCGTAGTCGTGGCAGGAGGCGCAGAAGGCCGGCGCCTCGCCGGCCCCGACCCCGTTCCGGGCCTGCTCGGCGGCGGGGGCGGCGTGGCAGTCGACGCACGCCGCGAGGCGGTGCGCTCGGGCTCGCGCCGGCCCCGCCGCCGAGCAGGC
>NZ_NRSH01000230.1 GCF_016584055.1 Halorhodospira neutriphila | reverse complement strand
TCGACATGATGGCCTTCTTCGGCGGCGGAGCCGCCGCCCTGGCCGGCGCCCCCGCCGCCGAAGAAGGCCATCATGTCGACGAGGCTCGAGGACTGCTCGTCGAGCGACTCCGCCGCCGAGGCCATCTCCTCGACGAGCGAGGCGTTCTGCTGGGTGACCTCGTCGAGCTGGCTGACCGCCTTGTTGATCTCGTCGATGCCGGCGGACTGCTGCTCGCTCGCCGAGGCGATCTCGCCGATCTTGTCGGTGGCCGTCTGCACCGCGGTGCGGATCTCCTGGAGGGTGCTGTTGGACTCGCTGACGAGCTGCGTGCCGTTCTCGACCTTCTCGCTGCTGTCCTTGATCAGGTTCTTGATGTCCTTGGCCGCCGAGGCGCTGCGCTGGGCGAGCTTGCGCACCTCGGCGGCGACGACGCCGAAGCCGCGGCCGTGCTCGCCGGCGCGGGCCGCCTCGACGGCGGCGTTGAGGGCGAGGAGGTTGGTCTGGAAGGCGATCTCGTCGATGACCGTGATGATATCGGAGATCTCGCGGCTCGACTGCTTGATCGCCGACATCGCCTCGACGACCTGCTCGGAGATCTCGCTGCCGCGCTCGGCCTTCTCCTGGGCCGTCTTGGCGAGCCGGTCGGACTCCTGGGCGTTGTCCGCCGTCTGCTTCACGGTGCTGGTCAGCTCCTCGATGCTCGAGGCGGTCTCCTCGAGGGAGCTGGCCTGCTCCTCGGTGCGCTGGGAGAGGTCCTGGTTGCCCTGGGCGATCTCCGAGGCGGCGGAGTCGATGTTCTGGGCGGACTCGCGGACCTGGTCCACCGTCCGGCGCAGGACGTCGATGGTGGAGTTGATCGACTCCTGGAGCTGGGCGAAGTCCCCCTGGAACTGCCCTGTCATGTGGTCGCTCAGGTTGCCCTGGGCGACCTGGGTCATGACCCGGACCACCTCCTGCAGGGGGGCCTGGGTCGTGTCGAGGATCTGGTTGATATCCTCGCTGAAGGAGCGGATGAAGCCCTCGGACATGTGGCTCGTCTCCACCCGCTCGCTCAGCTCCCCCTTGCGGATCCGGCCGATGAGCTCCTGGACGTCCTGCTGCGCCTTCTCCTCGTTGCGCTGGCGCTCCACCTGCTCGGTGACGTCGAACCACTCGAGGGTGTTGCCGAGGAACGCCCCGTGGTCGCTGTCCTCGCCGGTGATGTAGACGTTGAAGTGCAGGTCCCCGATCTCGAGCTGCTCGTGGAGGGCGTCCGCGCGGACGCGCTCCATGCGCCCGGCGAGGTGGCGCATGGGGGGGAAGAGCTCGAGCAGCAGCCGACCCTCGAGATCGCGGGCGGAGAAGCCGGGGATGGCCGCGGCGAGCTGCGCCTCGCGGCGCTCGAGCAGCGTCCGCATGGGGTCGTTGACGTAGCTGATCCGCCCCTCCGCGTCGGTCATCAGGAAGGGGGTCGTGCAGGTCTGCAGCGCCAGCCCGAAGCGGTACTGGCGGAGGTACTCGTCGCGGCTGACCGTGATCTGATCGCTCGAGGTGCTGCTCGCCATGGTCTTGTCCTTGCTCGTTGGGCTCGGCGGCTCGGGGGCAGTGGCCCCGTCGGGCGCCGACGGGGCCGTCTCGGCCTCGGGGGTCTCAGG
>NZ_NRSH01000229.1 GCF_016584055.1 Halorhodospira neutriphila | reverse complement strand
TCCCGCCCCCTCCAGGATACGGCAGCGGCCGCCGCCCACCGGGCCGGCGGCCGCTGCCGTATCCTGGAGGGGGCGGGACACCTGCCGCTGCTGACCCACCCCGGGGAGGTGGCGGCGTCGCTTGGCTTGTTCTTGCGAGGGGAGCGCAGTGACGGAAGCGGATGACTACCGGCTCGACCGGGCGCGGGTGCGGCGCCACTTCAACGCCTCGGCGGCGAGCTACGATACTGTGGCCGTCCTCCAGCGCGAGGTCGCGGATCGCCTGCTCGAGCGCCTCGAGCCGCTGCTGATCCGCCCCCGCCGGGTGCTCGACCTCGGCGCCGGGACGGGGTACGCCAGCCGCGAGCTGCTCCGCCGCTACCGCAAGGCGGAGGTCTACGCCGTCGACGCCTCGGCGCAGATGCTGCGCCGGGCCCGGTACCGCCCCCCCTGGCGGCGCAAGCCCCACTGCGCCTGCGCCGATCTCCACGCCCTGCCGTTCCCGGACGACAGCTTCGAGCTGGTCTTCTCCAACGTGGCCCTGCAGTGGGCCGAGGACCTCGGCAAGGCCCTCGCGGAGATGCAGCGGGTCACGGCGCCGGAGGGGGCGGTGATGTTCTCCACCTTCGGCCCGGAGACCCTCCACGAGCTGCGCACCGCCTGGGCGGAGGTGGACGGCTACCCCCACGTCCACCGCTTCGTCGACAAGCACGATATCGGCGACCGGATGCTCGAGGCGGGGCTCGTCGACCCGGTCGTCGACGGCGAGCTGTTCACCCTGACCTACGAGCAGCCCCGCGAGGTGATGCGCGACCTCAAGGCGCTGGGCGCCGCCAACGCCGCCGCCGGGCGGGCGCGGGGGCTGGTCTCGCCGCACCGCCTCGCCCGCGTCGAGGCCGCCTACTCCCTCGCCTTCCGCCAGCCCGGGGGCCGGGTGCCCGCCACCTACGAGGTGGTCTACGGCCACGCCTGGGGGCGGGAAGGACGGCCCCAGCAGGTCGACGAGACGGGGGCGGTGCACATCGACGCCGCCCAGATCCGGCGGCGGCGCTGAGCCGGAGGGGGGCCGTGGCCGGGATCTTCGTGACCGGGACCGATACCGGGGCGGGGAAGACGGTGGTCGCCGCCGGCCTTATCGCCGCCCTGCAGCAGCGGGGTTGGCCCGTGGCGGCGATGAAGCCCGTGGCCGCCGGCTGCCGGCGCACCGCCGAGGGGCTGCGCAACGACGACGCGGAGCTGCTCCGGGAGGCCCTGGCCGAGCCGCCGCCCTACGAGGCGGTCAACCCCTGCGCCCTGGAGGCGGCGGCCGCCCCGCACCTGGTGGCCGCCGAGGCGGGGCGGGTGATCGACGTGGCGGGCCTGGCGGCGGCGATCCGCCGGACGGCGGCGCAGCGCTTCACCGTCGTCGAGGGGGCCGGGGGCTGGCGGGTGCCGCTGGCCGGCTCGGCCGATGTGGCCGCGCTCGCCCGCGAGAGCGGACTCCCGGTGCTGCTGGTCGTCGGCATCCAGCTCGGCTGCCTGAGCGCCGCGCAGCTGAGCGCCGAGGCGATCCGCGCCGACGGGGTGGCGCTCGCCGGCTGGGTGGCGTGCGAGCTCGACGGCGCCGACCCGCGCCGGGCGCAGCAGGTGGCGAGCCTGGAGGCGCGCCTC
>NZ_NRSH01000228.1 GCF_016584055.1 Halorhodospira neutriphila | reverse complement strand
CCTTGCCCTTGCCGCCGCAAGGGCCGCGGCGGCAAGGGCAAGGGCCGGCGCGGCGGCGGCCGCGAGGCGGGCAAGGACGGCGGCGGGCAGGCCCCGCAGACGGCCCTCGCCGAGGCGCTGCGCAAGGCGACCTCCTCCTAAAGATCCTGGAGCGGTGGCACCTTCTTCGGGGCCCTGCTCAGCTCGATCGCCGCCCTGCTCACCCAGCTCGGCTCGCCAGGAACCCCGCCAACGCCCGCCCCGTCGGCGTCTGCGCCGCCGCCACCGCCTCCGGCGTGCCGCTGGCCACCACCTGGCCGCCGGCCTCGCCGCCCTCGGGGCCGAGGTCGAGCACGTGGTCGGCCTCGGCGACGACGTCGAGGTTGTGCTCGATGACCACCACGGTGTGGCCGGCGTCGGCGAGGGCGTGGAGGGCGTCGGTCAGGCGCTGGACGTCGGCGATGTGCAGCCCCACCGTCGGCTCGTCGAGCAGGTAGAGGGTGGGGGCGGCGCGCCGGCCCTGGGCCTTGGCCAGCTCGGCGGCGAGCTTGAG
Organism: Halorhodospira neutriphila; assembly: GCF_016584055.1. Classification (GTDB taxonomy): domain Bacteria; phylum Pseudomonadota; class Gammaproteobacteria; order Nitrococcales; family Halorhodospiraceae; genus Halorhodospira; species Halorhodospira neutriphila. The sequence goes on along the minus strand of NZ_NRSH01000228.1, from coordinate 1,102 downwards.
CCGCTGCGCCTCGCCGCCGGAGAGCGTCGGGCTCGGCTGCCCCAGGCTCAGGTAGCCGAGGCCGAGGTCGTCGAGCGGCCCCAGGGCGCGGCGGATGCGCGGGTGGGCGCTGAAGCGCTCCCGGGCCTCCTCGACGCTCAGCGCCAGGACCTCGTCGATGCTCAGCCCGGCGTAGCGCACCTCCCGCGTCTCCGCCTCGAAGCGGGTGCCGCCGCACGCCTCGCAGGGGACCTGGACGTCGGGGAGGAAGTGCATCTCCAGGGTCCGGGTGCCCTGCCCCCGGCACGCCTCGCAGCGCCCGCCAGCGGTGTTGAAGGAGAAGCGGGCGGCGTCCCAGCCGCGCAGCCGGGCCTGCTCGGTGCCGGCGAAGAGCCGGCGGATGGGGTCCCAGGCGCCGACGTAGGTCGCCGGGCAGGAGCGCGGGGTGCGGCCGATGGGGCTCTGGTCCACCTCCAGCACCCGACCGAGGCGCTCGGCGCCCTCGAGGGCGCGGCAGCCCACCGGCGCCGGCCGGCGCCCGCCCCACCGGCGGCCGAGCCGGGCGCGGACGCTCGGCTCGAGGACCTCGCGGACGAGGCTCGACTTGCCGGAGCCGGAGACGCCGGTGACGCAGACCAGCCGGCCCAGCGGCAGCTCGGCGTCGACGCCCTGGAGGTTGTGGCGGCGGGCGCCGCGCACGGCCAGCACCCCGGCCTCCGCCCCCGTGCGGCGCGGCCGGCTCGGGTGGCGCGGCGGGTCGGCGAGCGCCCGGCCGGTCAGCGACTCGCCGCTGGCCGTCAGCGCCGCCAGATTCCCCTCGGCGACCACCCGGCCGCCGCGCCGGCCGGCGCCGGGGCCGAGGTCGACGAGGTGCTCGGCGCTGCGGATGGTCTCCTCGTCGTGCTCGACGACCACCACCGTGTTGCCCGCCGCGGCGAGCTCGCGCAGGGCGCCGAGGAGCATGCCGTTGTCCCGCGGGTGGAGGCCGATGGTCGGCTCGTCGAGGACGTAGCACACCCCCTGCAGCCCGGCGCCGAGGCTCGCCGCCAGGCGGATGCGCTGCGCCTCGCCGCCGGAGAGCGTCGGCGCCGCGCGGTCGAGGGTGAGGTAGCCGAGGCCGACG
>NZ_NRSH01000227.1 GCF_016584055.1 Halorhodospira neutriphila | reverse complement strand
GGCGAGCAGGGCGCTGCCCCCCGGGCGGCGCGCCCTGCTCGCCCTCGGCGCCCTCGCCGCCACCCTGCTCGCCGCCGGCTGCGGCGGCGGCAGCGAGCCGGCGGCGGAGCGGCTGCGCTTCAACGCCCTCGGCACCGAGATCGAGATCAACATCGCCGAGGCCGGCGGCGGCGACGCGGCAGCCGCGGCGCAGGCCGCCCGCAAGGAGATCGAGGCCATCCACGAGGCCTGGCACCCGCGCTACGGCGCCGAGCTCGCCCCCCTCAACGAGCGCCTCGCCGCCGGCGAGGGGGCCGAGGTCAGCGACGGGCTCGTCGAGCTGCTCCGCCAGGCCCGGGAGATCGAGCGCGCCAGCGGGGGGCGGTTCAACCCGGCCATCGGCGGGCTCATCGAGCTGTGGGGCTTCTCCCGCCACGACGGCCGCCTCGAGGCGCCGCCGCCGCGCGAGGAGGTCGAGGCGTGGCTCGAGCGCGCGCCGAGCCTCGCCGACCTGCGGATCGAGGGCAACCGGGTGAGCAGCCGCAACGACGCTGTCCAGCTCGACCTCGGCGGCATCGGCAAGGGCTACGCCGCCGAGCGCGCCGTCGAGGCCCTGCGCGGCGCCGGCGTCGAGGCCGCCGTGGTCAACCTCGGCGGCGACCTGGCCACCCTCGGCCGGCCCGAGGCGGGGGCCCGGCCGTGGCGCATCGGGGTCCGCCACCCCCGCGACCGGGCCATCCTGGCGACGGTCCGGGCGCAGGCCGACGAGGCGGTCTTCACCTCCGGCGACTACGAGCGCGCCTTCAAGCACGAGGACCGGCGCTACCACCACATCCTCGACCCGACCACGGGGTATCCGGCCATGGGCAGCCGCTCGGTCACCGTCGTCCACGAGGACCCCGTGCTCGCCGACGCCGCGGCCACGGCCCTGTTCATCGCCGGCCCGGAGGCGGCCTTCACGGTGGCCGAGCGGCTCGGCGTCCGCCGCATGCTGCTCATCGACCGCGACGGCGAGGCCTGGCAGACCGAGGCGATGGCCGAGCGGACCACCTTCGAGCAGCCTATGGGGCGCATCCACACCGAGTGAGCGGAGCCGCCGCCGTGCGCCGGAGCGCGACCGTCCTGCCCGAGGACCGGCTCGGGATGACCCTCTTCCTGGCGGTGGTCGTCCACGCCCTGCTCATCCTCGGCGTCGGCCTGAGCTGGCAGCCGCCGCAGCTGCAGGAGCCGGCGGTCACCATGGAGGTCACCCTGACGCGCTCGGCGACGGCGCGGGCGCCGGACGAGGCGGACTTCCTCGCCGAGCACGACCGGGCCGGCGGCGGCCCGGCGGCGGGCGGCGGCTCCCAGGGGCTCGGCCGGCTGCTCAGCGGCGGCAGCGTCTGGGCGGTGCTCGGCGGCTTCTTCGCCGCCGGGCTGATGCTCGCCTTCACCGCCTGCCTCTACCCCATGATCCCCATCCTCTCGGGGATCATCGTCGGCGCCCAGAGCGGCGGCCGGCCGGGCACCGGGCGGGCGCTGTGGCTGTCGTTCGTCTACGTCCAGGCCATGGCCGTGGCCTACGCCGCCGCGGGGGCCGCCGCCGGCGTCACCGGCCGCGCCGTGCAGGCGGACCTCCAGGGGCCGTGGGTCTCGGCGGCCTTCGCCGCCCTGTTCGTCGCCCTCGCCGGCGCCATGTTCGGCCTCTACAACC
>NZ_NRSH01000226.1 GCF_016584055.1 Halorhodospira neutriphila | reverse complement strand
TGCAGGGCCGTCGCCAGGGCCGCGTCGTCCGGCGGCTCCACGGCCTCGTTGAGCAGGCTGCCGTCGAGGGGGGCGACGGCGGCCGCGCAGCGCTGCGCCAGGGCCTCGGCGTCGCCCGCCTCGCCGGCGGCGGCGCGGGCCTGCAGCTCGAAGGCGTGTCCCCGCCAGCCCCCGGCGTCGCGGCGGGCGGCCTCGAAGGGGGCGCTGGCCGTGTAGGAAAGGTGCCTCATGGGGTCAGGATATCACGCCGCCGCGGCGATCAGCGGCACCCGCTGCTCGGCGGGCGAGGCGCCGCCGTGGACGCCGACCTGCCGGAACGGCTCCTCGCCCTGGAGCCGATCCTTGAGCACCCAGCCCGCCGCCGGCAGGACGACGCGGTCGCCGATGCGCCGGCGCAGCTGCGGGTGCTCGGGCGCCGGCCCGAACCAGCCCGCCTCGACGAGCCCCTGCGCCGTGTGCAGCTCACAGACCTCGCCGAGGCGCTCGCGGATGTAGGCGTCGAAGGCCGCCTCCGCGCCGGGGCGCAGGTAGCAGTAGGCCGCCCGCGGCTCGCCGCACAGCGGCAGGGCGAGGGTCTCGGCGAGCTCGGGGTGGTCCTCGAGGTACATCGTGCGCCCCGGAGCCGTATCCACCAGGCCGTGGTCGGCGGTGACCACGAGCCGCGCCGCCGTCCCCCGGAGGGCCTCGCGCAGGCGCCGGTAGGCGGCGTCGAGGGCCGCGAAGTGCTCCGCCGCCGGGGCGCTGGCGACGCCGTGCTGGTGGCAGAGGGCATCGAGGTCGGGCCAGTAGGCGTAGACGAAGCGCCGCCGCCCGCCGCCCTCGGTGGCGAGGGCGCGCACACGCTCGACGAGCCCCGCAAGGTCCTCGTAGCCGTGGCGCCGGGCCCGCTCGCCGGCCGTGGCCCGGGTGTACGGGGTGTCGATGAGCCACTGCGGCTGGACGACGTGGGCCTCGGCGGCGAGGCGGTCGAGGAGCGAGTCGCGCTGGAGCAGCGCCTCGGCGCCGGGGACGCCGTCCCCCCACTGCAGCCTGCCCGCCCGCGGCCCGAAGGGCAGCCACGCCGTGACCGCGCCGAGCTCGTGGACGTACATGTTCCAGCCGGTCACGCCGTGGCCGCGCGGCGGCTGCCCCGTCATGAAGGTGGTGATCGCCGCCGAGGTGGTCGCCGGGAAGACCGAGTCGAGGGTGGCGAGCCAGTCCTCGGCCAGGGCGCTGCCCGGCCGCTGCGCCAGGAACTCGGCGCCGAGGCCGTCGATTACCCAGAGGATCACCGTCTCGGCCCCGTCGAGCTCGAGCCCCACCTCCGGGTCGAGCCCCGGGCAGGGGCCCGCCGGGGCGCCGAGGGCGGCGCCCAGGTGGGCCATGAGGTTGGTGATGCCGCGCCCCTCGTAGCTCGGTGGCCTCATGGCTGCTCCTCGCGCAGGTCGTCGAGCCACGCCCGCAGGCCGAGCAGGGCGGCCGTATCGGGGTGGTGGATGAGGTGGACGGGGATGGCGTCGAGGTAGCCGCGGAAGCGCCCCTTGGCGACGAGGCGCTCGTGGAAGGCCGAGGCCGCGACGGCCTCGGCGCCGATGGCCGGGAGGATCCCGCCGGCGAGGAAGAGCCCCCCGCGGGCGCCGAGGGTCAGGGCGAGGTTGCCGGTGGTGGTGCCGAGCAAGCGCAGGAACAGCCCCAGG
>NZ_NRSH01000225.1 GCF_016584055.1 Halorhodospira neutriphila | reverse complement strand
CGAGCAAGAGGCGGGAGGGGACCGCGGCGGCGGCGGCAAGGTCGAGGCCTCCGTGCGCGTGGATACCGCCAAGCTCGACGAGATCATGAACCTCGTCGGCGAGCTGGTGCTGGTGCGCAACCGCCTGTCGAACCTGCGCAACGAGCTCGACGACGACCGCCTCTCCCAGGCGGTCAGCGACCTCGAGCTGGTCACCTCGGACCTGCAGTCGTCGGTGATGAAGACGCGCATGCAGCCGATCAAGAAGGTCTTCGGCCGCTTCCCGCGCGTCATCCGCGACCTGGCCCGGCAGCTGGAGAAGGAGGTGCGCCTCGAGACCCACGGCGAGGAGACCGACCTCGACAAGAACATGGTCGAGGCCCTCTCGGACCCGATGGTCCACCTCGTGCGCAACGCCGTCGACCACGGCCTCGAGTACCCCGACGAGCGCGAGGCCGCGGGCAAGCCCCGCGAGGGGGTGGTGACCCTGGCCGCCGAGCAGGAGGGCGACCACATCCTGCTCACCATCGCCGACGACGGCCGCGGCATGGACCCGGACAAGCTGCGCCGGCTGGCGGTCACCAAGGGGCTCATGGACCAGGAGTCGGCCTCGCGGCTCTCCGACAAGGAGGCCTTCGACCTCATCTTCCACCCCGGCTTCTCGAGCAAGGATGAGATCTCCGACGTCTCCGGCCGGGGCGTGGGCATGGACGTCGTCAAGGACAGCCTCGCCAAGCTCAACGGCACCGTCGACATCGACTCCGAGCTGGGCCGGGGCACGAGCATGCGGATCCAGCTGCCGCTGACCCTGGCCATCCTGCCCACGCTCATGGTCAAGGTCTCCGGGCGCAAGTTCGCCCTGCCCATGTCGGTGGTCCGCGAGATCTTCGAGCTCAACGACGTGCGCACGAACGTCGTCAACAACCGCCTCGTCGCCCTGGTGCGCGGCAAGGCCATGCCGCTGTTCTTCCTCGAGCGCTGGCTCCACCACAGCGGCGAGCCGGTGCTGCGCAGCAAGCGGGAGATGGCCGCCGGCGGCGGCGAGGAGGAGGCCGAGGACGAGCGCCAGGTGATCACCGTTATCGTCGGCAACCAGGCGGTGGGCTTCGTCGTCGACGAGGTCATCGGCCTCGAGGAGGTGGTGATCAAGCCCCTCGGCGCCCTGCTCCACGGCCTGCCCGGGCTGGCCGGCTCGACCATCACCGGCGACGGGCAGATCGCGCTGATTGTCGATATCCCGAGCCTGATCAAGGCTCACGGCAAGCGGCTCTGAGCCGCTGCCGCCGCGTTTCGCCGGCACCGCCGGCATCAGGAGGTAGTGGGTGAGCATCCGTGTGCTGGTCGTCGACGACTCCGGCTTCTTTCGGCGGCGGATCCGCGCCATGATCGACGCCGATCCCCGCCTCGAGGTCTGCGGCGAGGCCGCCGACGGCCGCGAGGCGGTGGAGGCGGCCGAGCGCCTGCGTCCCGACGTCATCACCATGGATATCGAGATGCCCGTCATGGACGGCATCTCCGCGGTCCGGCAGATCGTCCGCAAGCGCCCGATATCGGTGCTGATGTTCTCCTCGCTGACCCACGAGGGCGCCCGGGCGACCATCGACGCCCTCGAGGCCGGCGCCGCCGACTTCATCCCCAAGCGCTTCGCCGATATCTCCGGCGATATGGAGCAGGTCAAGCGCCAGCTCTGCGAGCGCCTCGTCGAGCTCGGCGGCGGGCGCGGCGGGCGAGGGGCGCGGGGCCTCC
>NZ_NRSH01000224.1 GCF_016584055.1 Halorhodospira neutriphila | reverse complement strand
CCCCGGCAGCGCCTACGTCCTCTTCATCGCCCCCGCTGCCGGGGCGGGCGCGGCAGTAGCCGTGCACCCCCCGCTGCCGGGCGGCGGCGACGGCCTCCGCCGCCAGGGTCTGCTCGGCGCCGGCGCGGCAGTGCAGGATCCAGCCGAGTGCTTGCATAGCGCTGCATTGTACGGGTTTTGTCGAGCCGGGGCGGCGGGTGGCCGGGAGCTGGGCCGCGGCAGGGGCTCGGCTGGCAGCCTGGCTGGTCTCGGGACTATTCTGGGGAGGTCGAGCCCGGCTTGGTCTGGGCACGCCGGGGCGTGCCGCTTTTAAGGGGGAAGGGAGCCATGCAGATTGCCCTGATTGTTGTCTTCGCGGTGCTGCTGGCGATTGTCGCCTCGGCGATCCGCATCCTGCGCGAGTACGAGCGCGGCGTCGTCTTCCAGCTCGGCCGCTTCTGGCGGGTCAAGGGCCCCGGGCTGATCCTGATCATCCCGATCATCCAGCAGATGGTCCGCGTCGACCTGCGCACGGTGGTCATGGACGTGCCCAGCCAGGACGTGATCTCGCGGGACAACGTCTCCGTGGGGGTCAACGCCGTGCTCTACTTCCGGGTCATCGATCCGCAGCGGGCGATCATCAACGTCGAGGACTTTTACACCGCCGTCAGCCAGCTGGCGCAGACGACCCTGCGCTCGGTGCTCGGCCAGCACGAGCTCGACGAGATGCTCGCCGAGCGCGACCGGCTCAACGCCCATATCCAGGAGATCCTCGACCAGCAGACCGACCCGTGGGGGGTGAAGGTCGCCAACGTCGAGATCAAGCACGTCGACATCGACGACTCGATGATCCGCGCCATCGCGCAGCAGGCCGAGGCCGAGCGCGCCCGGCGGGCCAAGGTCATCCACGCCGAGGGCGAGCGCCAGGCCTCCGAGCAGCTGCGCGACGCCGCCCACATCCTCGACGAGAGCCCCTCCTCGCTGCAGCTGCGCTACCTGCAGACGCTGGTGACCGTCGCCAACGAGAACGAGAGCACCTCCCTGGTCTTCCCCCTGCCCATCGAGATGATGCGCGCCTTCGCCCGCAGCGATGCGGCCCCCGAGTCCCTGCGCAAGGCGGCGGCCGCCGCGAGCGGCGAGGGCGGCGGCAGCAGCGGGCCCGAGGGCGGGCCGCGCAGCGGCTGAGGCGGAACGGTCGCCGTGGCTGCCCATCGACAGGGCCCGGAGCGCCGCGGCCGGCCGCGGCGCCGGCCGGTGCCGGGGGAGGGTGATCGGGCCCGTATCGAGGCCTTCCTCGACGCCCTCTGGAGCGAGCAGGGCCTGGCGGAGCAGACCCTGGCGGCGTACCGCTCGGACCTCGAGGGCTTCGCCGCCTACCTCGCCGAGCAGGGCGGGGCCCTCGACGCCGCGGGGCCGGAGGCGATCCGCGGCTATCTGGCGGCGCGGGTGGCGGCCGGCGCCCGGCCGCGGACCACGGCGCGGCTGGTCAGCAGCCTGCGGCGCTTCTACCGCCGCCTGGTGCTCGACGGGGTGCGCGAGGACGACCCGAGCGCCGAGGTCGAGCCGCCGCGGCTCGACCGGCCCCTGCCCGGCACCCTGAGCGAGGCCCAGGTCGAGGCCCTCCTCGAGGCGCCGGAGACCGACGACCCGCTAGGGCTGCGCGACCGCTGCCTGCTCGAGGTCCTCTACGCCACGGGGCTGCGGGTCTCCGAGCTGGTGGGGCTGACGGTGGCCCAGGTGAGCCCCCAGCAGGGGGTGGTGCAGGTCGTCGGCAAGGGCGGGCGGGAGCGGCTCGTCCCCCTTGGCGAG
>NZ_NRSH01000223.1 GCF_016584055.1 Halorhodospira neutriphila | reverse complement strand
GCGACGTGGAGCTCGTACGCGGCGAGCTCCGTGCGGATGGCCTCCATGCGCCGCCGGGCGTCGGCGACGTACTCGCTGTCCGGGTGCTCGGCGACGAGCCGGCGGTAGTTGGCGAAGGCGCGGCGCTTGGGCTCCGGGTCGCGGAGGGTGGGGTCGGCGCCGACGAGGCTGGCGAGGCCGCCGGGGCCCATGGCCTGCCGGGCGACGCCGCGCATGTAGAGCGCGTAGGCGACGTGCTCGTTGCGCGGGTGCATGCGGATGAACCGGTCGGCGGCGGCCACCGCCGAGGCGTGCTGCCCGGCGCGGTAGTGGGCGTAGACGATCATCAGCTGCGACTGCAGCGCGTGCTCGCCGAAGGGGTAGCGGGCGACGAGGTCCTCGAAGTCCTCGATGGCCGTGCTGTAGGCGCCGTTGCGCAGGCTCTCCCGCGCCTCGGCGTAGAGCGCCGCGGCGCTGCGCTGCTCGTCGCCGCGCTCGGCCGGGGCGCCGGCGCAGCCGGCGGCGACGGTGGCGGCGAGGGCGATCGCGGCCCAGGGGGCGGCTCGTCTCATGCGCAGGCTCCGGATCCGAGGATAGAGACCGCTATTGTAGCGGCTGCGAGGCAGTGACCCTACCGATGCAGCGACAGACCCACGAGGCCGTGGTCCCCGAGGCGCTCGCCGGCGAGCGCCTCGACCGGGCGCTGGCGGCGCTCTTCCCCGACTACTCGCGCAGCCGCCTGCAGCAGTGGATCCGCGCCGGGCGGGTGGCGGTCGGCGGCGCCGCGCGCCGGCCCCGGGACCCGGTGCGCGCCGGCGAGGCGGTGACCCTCGAGGCGGAGCCGGCGACCGAGACGCCGCTGCTCCCCGAGCCCATCCCGCTGCGGATCGTCCACGAGGACGACGCGCTGCTGGTGGTGGACAAGCCGGCGGGGCTGGTGGTCCACCCCGGCGCCGGCAACCCGGGCGGCACCCTGGTCAACGGGCTGCTCCACTACGACCCGGCGCTGGCGGCGCTGCCGCGGGCGGGGATCGTCCACCGGCTCGACAAGGACACCTCCGGGCTGCTGGTCGTCGCCCGGACCTACGCCGCCCACGCCCACCTGGTCGCCGAGCTCCAGGAGCGGCGGGTCGGGCGCACCTACCAGGCCGTGGTGGTCGGCCGGCCCACCGCCGGCGGCCGGGTCGAGGCCCCCATCGCCCGCCATCCGCGGGAGCGCAAGCGCATGGCGGTGGTCTCCGGCGGCCGGCCGGCGGCGACCCGCTACCGGGTCGCCGAGCGCTTCGCCGCCCACACCCTGCTCGACGTCGCCCTGGAGACGGGGCGGACCCACCAGATCCGCGTCCACATGGCCCACGTGGGGCTGCCGCTGCTCGGCGATCCGGTCTACGGCCGCCGCCCGGTCTTCCCCAAGGGGGCGAGCGAGGCGCTGCGCGAGGCCCTCGGCGGCTTCCGCCGCCAGGCCCTGCACGCCCGGCGGCTGAGCCTGCGCCACCCGGACGGCGGCGCCGAGGCGGCGTGGGAGGCGCCGGCGCCGGAGGACCTGGCGGCGCTGCTCGAGGCGCTGCGCGGTGGCTGAGCCGCGCTGGATCCCCGCCCTGTGGCCGGCGCCGCCGGGGGTGCGGGCGCTGACGACGACCCGGGCCGGCGGCTGCAGCCGCCCGCCCTTCGCCGCCCTGAACCTCGGCGACGCGGTGGGGGATGACCCGCAGGCCGTCGCCGAGAACCGCCGGCGGCTCATCGAGGCGGCGGGGCTGCCCGAGCCGCCGCGCTGGCTCGAGCAGGTCCACGGCACCCGGGTGGTCGCCGCCCACGAGGG
>NZ_NRSH01000222.1 GCF_016584055.1 Halorhodospira neutriphila | reverse complement strand
TCTGAGGTGGCGGGCTTGGCCGCGATCCACCCCGTCCCCGGCGTCCGGCTCGGCACCGCCTGCGCCGGCATCCGCCAGCCCGGGCGCCGCGACCTCACGATCCTGGAGCTCGCCGCCGGCGGGCAGGCCGCGGCGGTGTTCACCCGCAACCGCTTCCGGGCGGCGCCGGTGCGCATCGCCGAGCGCCACCTCGCCGCCGCCGCCCCGCGCTACCTGCTGGTCAACACCGGCTACGCCAACGCCGGCACCGGCGAGCGCGGCGAGCCGGACGCGCTCGCCTGCTGCCAGGCCCTCGCCGAGCGCACCGGGGCGGCCCTCGAGGCGGTCGTGCCGTTCTCCACCGGCGTCATCGGCGAGCCGCTGCCCGTCGAGCGCATCCGCGCCGGCCTCGACGCCGCGCTCGGCGAGCTCGCCGCGGACGGCTGGGAGGCGGCCGCGGAGGCCATCCAGACCACCGACACCCGGCGCAAGCTCGCCAGCTACCGGGTGGCGCTGAGCACCGGCACCTGCACCATCACCGGCATGGCCAAGGGCGCCGGCATGATCCGCCCCGACATGGCGACCATGCTCGCCTTCGTCGCCACCGACGCGCGGCTGCCCGCGGCGGCCCTCGACGAGGCCCTGCACCGCTCCGTGGCCCGCTCGTTCAACCGCGTCACGATCGACGGGGATACCTCCACCAACGACGCCTGCCTGCTCGCCGCCAGCGGCCTCGGCCCCGAGGTGGCCGGCGAGGGCGCTGACCGCGAGCGCTTCCAGGCCGCCCTCGACGCCGTGTGCATCGACCTCGCCCGGGCCATCGCCGCCGACGGCGAGGGGGCGACCCGCCTGGTCGACGTGGCGGTCAGCGGCGCCGCCGATACGGCCGAGGCCGAGCGGGTCGCCTTCACGGTGGCCGAGTCGCCGCTGGTCAAGACCGCCCTCGCCGCCGGCGACCCCAACTGGGGCCGGATCCTGGCGGCGGTGGGCCGGGCGGAGGTCGACGACCTCGACCTCGCCGGCGTGGCCATCGCCCTCGGCGACGTGCCCGTGGTCAGCGGGGGCGGCCGCGCCCCGGACTACGACGAGGCCGCCGCCGCGGCGCAGCTCGCCGGCTCCGCGGTGCGCATCGGCATCGACCTCGGCCGCGGGCGGGGCGAGGCCACCGTCTGGACCTGCGACCTGACCGCCGAGTACGTGCGCATCAACGCCGAATACCGCAGCTGATGGCCGCGGCAGCCCCGATCCCCGTCGCCGCGGCGGTGCTCCGCGCCCCGGACGGGCGCATCCTCGTCCAGCGCCGGCCTGCGCACCGCGACCAGGGCGGGCTCTGGGAGTTCCCCGGCGGCAAGATCGAGCCCGGCGAGTCCGCCGCCGCGGCCCTGCGCCGGGAGCTGCGCGAGGAGCTCGGCGTCGACGCCGAGCCCGGGGCGCCGCTGATCCGGGTCCCTTGGGACTACGGCGACAAGCGGGTCGTCCTCCACGTCCTGGAGATCGCGCGCTACGCGGGCGAGCCCCGCGGCCTCGAGGGGCAGGCCGTGGCCTGGCAGGCGCCGGCGGCGCTCGACGGGCTCGCCTGGCCGGCGGCGAACCGGCCCATCGTCCGCGCGGTGCAGCTGCCCGGGCACTACCTGGTCACGCCGTCCGAGCCGCAGGACCCGGAGGCCTGGCTGGCCCTGCTGGAGGGCGCCCTGGCCGGCGGGGTGCGGCTGGTCCAGATGCGCCGGCCCGATCTCGGCGCCGCCGCGTGGCTGCGGCTCGCCGAGCGCCTGGGCGGGCTCTGCCGCGCCCACGGCGCCCGGCTGCTGCTCAACGCCGAC
>NZ_NRSH01000221.1 GCF_016584055.1 Halorhodospira neutriphila | reverse complement strand
GGCCGAGGAGGAGGGCGCGGCGGGGCCGGAGCTGGCGCTGCGCGGGCCGGCCTTCGGGACCGCCTTCCACGAGATCCTCGAGCAGGCCGACTTCGCCGCCTGGCCGCCGCCGGGGACGGGGCTCGACGCCGCGCGCCGGGAGGCGGTCGCCGCCCCGCTGCGCCGGGCCGGGGTGGCGCTGCCCGAGGCGGAGGCGGAGCGCGAGCGGCTGCTCGAGGCGGTCGGCGAGCGCGTCGCCTGCACCCTGCACACCCCCCTGCCGGGGATCGGGCCGCTGGCGGGCATCCCGCCGGAGCGGCGGCTGGTCGAGATGGAGTTCTTCCTCGGCCTCGACGGCGGCCGGCTGGCGGGGCTGGTCGAGGCCCTGGAGGCGGCCGGCTACGCCGCGGCCCTGCCCGCCGAGCGCCGCGCCGAGACCCTGCGCGGGCTCATGCACGGCTTCATCGACCTGGTCGTCGAGCACGGCGGCCGCTACTACGTGGTCGACTACAAGACCAACGACCTCGGCGCCGCGCCCGAGGCGTACGCCCCGCCGCGGCTGGAGCGCGCCATGGCCCACGGCCACTACCCGCTGCAGTACCTGATCTACCTGGTGGCGCTGCACCGCCACCTCGGGCGCTCGCTGCCGGGCTACACGCCGGAGGCCCACCTCGGCGGCGCCTACTACCTCTTCGTGCGGGGCATGACCGGCGCCGACGAGGGCAGCGGCGTCTACGCCGACGCGCCGCCGGCGGCGCGGATCCGCGCCCTGGACCGGCTCTTCGCCGGGGAGGGGGGAGCGTGAGCGGCGACTTCCAGCGCCGCCTCCGGGCCCGCCTAGCCGAGGGGGCCATCACCCCCGTGGAGCTGGCCCTGGGCGAGTGGTGCCTGCGCCACGGCGGCGACCGGGCCACGGCGCTGGCGATGGTCCTGGTCAGCCGCGCGGTCAGCGAGGGCCACACCTGCCTGGGCCTGCCGGAGGCGGTCCCGGCGCTGCCCGGCGAGCCGCCGGAGATGGGCGCGGCAGCGTTCCGCGCCGCCCTGGCGGCGAGCCCCCTGGTGGGGGCGCCGGGGGAGAGCCGGCCGCTGGTCCGCGACGGCGAGCGGCTCTACCTCCACCGCTACTGGGACTACGAGCAGCGCCTCGCCCGGCGCCTGCGCGCCCTGACGGCGCAGCCCCCCGAGCCGGCGGCGCTCGAGCGCCTCGAGCCCGGCGGGGGGCTCTTCGACGACGAGCCCGCCGACCCGGCCCAGCCCCGCTGGCAGCCGGTGGCCGCCGCCGTGGCGCTGCGCCGGCGCCTGGCGGTGATCTCCGGGGGGCCGGGCACCGGCAAGACCTACACCGTCCTGCGCCTGATGCGCCTGCTCGTCGAGCAGGCCGAGGCGCAGGGGGCGGCGCCGCCGCTGATCCGCCTCGCCGCGCCCACCGGCAAGGCCGCCGCGCGGATGGTGGAGTCGGTGCGCGCCGGGCTGGCCGCGCTGCCCGACGGCGGGGCGGGGCTGGACGCCTGCCTGCCCGAGGAGGCGCTCACCCTCCACCGGCTGCTCGGCCTGCGCCCGGGCAGCACCCGGCCGCGCCACGGCCCCGGCGACCCGCTCCCCGCCGATGCGGTGATCGTCGACGAGGCCTCCATGGTCGACCTGCCGCTGATGGCCAAGCTGGTGGAGGCGATCCCCGAGCAGGGGCGGCTGATCCTGCTCGGCGACCGCTACCAGCTCGCCTCGGTGGAGTCCGGGGCGGTGCTCGCCGAGCTCTGCGAGGCCGGCGGCACCAACGCCTTCAGCGCCGAGCAGCGGGCCGCGCTGGCGCCGCTGCTCGGCGCCGGCGCGGCGGGGGCGGGCGCTGAGGGGGCAGCGCCCGATGGCC
>NZ_NRSH01000220.1 GCF_016584055.1 Halorhodospira neutriphila | reverse complement strand
CAGATGGCCTCCACCGCCACGCTCCTCGCCCTGCTCCGGCCCGCCGCCGCGGCCGCCCCGGAGCGCACCGGTGCGGCGCCCCGGATCGGCCTGGCCCTCGGCAGCGGCGGCGTCCGCGGCCTGGCCCACGTGCAGGTCTTCGAGGTCCTCGAGGAGCTGGGCGTGCGGCCCCACCGCATCGCCGGCTCGAGCATCGGCGCCATCATGGGGGCGCTCTACGCCGCGGGACTCTCCGCCGCGCAGATCCGCACCGCCGTCGAGGAGCTGGCGCTCAAGACCGATGAGGGGTGGTTCCGGGCCCTGTTCAAGGGCAACTGGACGCGGTGGCTGCAGTTCTTCCAGCCCTTCGGCGACGACGGCGGGCTGGTGGAGGCCGACGCCTTCATCGAGTACCTCGCCGACCTGGCCGGGGTCCGGCGCTTCGAGGCCCTGGAGATCCCCCTGCAGGTCGTGGCCACGGACTACTGGCGGCGCAGCCCCGCCGTCTTCGACACCGGCGCGCTCTGGCCCGCCGTGCAGGGGAGCATGGCGGTGCCCGGCCTCTTCAGCCCGGTGAGCCACCAGGGGCGGGTGCTCGTCGACGGCGGCCTGACCAACCCCGTGCCCTACGACGTCCTCCCGGACGACTGCGAGATCACCATCGCCGTCGACGCCCTCGGCGCCCGGGTCCCCGAGGGCGGCGGCGCGGGCGCCGCCCCGAAGCCCTCCTACCTCGATAACAGCTTCAACACCTTCCAGATCATGCAGTCGGCGATCCTCCAGGAGAAGCTGCGCCGCCAGCGGCCCGACTTCCTGGTCAGCCCCGAGATCCGCAACGTGCAGATGCTCGACTTCCACCGCTTCGAGGAGATCTTCGCCCAGGCGCAGCCGGCCGCCGAGCGGCTGCGCGAGGGCCTGCAGGCCCGGCTCGGCGGGGGGTGACGGCCCGCCGGCGCTTGACCCGCGCCCGGCGGGGGCCAATCATGAGCCCACCACTTGAGCCGCAGAGGTCTCTTTCATGAGCCAATCCCAGGTCCAGACCGACGAGAAGAAGCAGCACTTCGACCACATCTACGTCGCCGACACGCCGGTGCCGTTCAAGGAGCAGATCCTCGACGGCCTGGAGTACGTCTCCGACAACTTCAACCGCCAGACCTTCGACCGCCTGATCCTGCCCTGGGCGCAGCAGCAGGCGACGGCGGAGCGCCCGCTGAACTTCGTCGACCTGGCCGGCTGCTTCGGCAACACCACCATGGCGACCCTCAACGGCATGGACTTCGACGCCATCCGCCACAACTGGCGCAGCGCCGAGGCCGCCCGGAGCATCGACCAGCCGCGGCGCTTCCCGGCGCGCACCACGGGCATCGACATCTCCGCCAACGCCCTCGCCTACGGCCACGCCGCCGGCCTCTACGACGAGACCATCGAGGTCGACCTCAACAACCCCGCCCCCGAGTCCCAGTCGGCCGTGGAGCGGGCCCTGAGCGAGGCGGAGATCGTCATCTCCACCGCCGCGCTGGTCTACCTCCAGCCCGAGGCCGTGAAGAAGGTCATCGACGCCTTCGCCCGCGGCGGCCGCGAGGGCTACATGCTCGTCAACTTCCTCAACCCCTTCGCCCTGGAGACCGCCGACGCCACCAAGCGGATGCTCCTCGAGCAGCTCGAGTTCGTCGGCAGCATGGCCTCCCGGCACCGGCGCATGTCGGCCCTGGAGCAGGAGAACTACCCCGGCGAGGAGTGGTCGCTGCTCGAGATCTGGGTCCTGCGCCGCCGCGGCTGACCCGCCGCCCCCTCCGCCGGGGCGCTGGCGCCCCGGCGGAGGGGCTGGACGGCGGCCCCGGGCGGGCGTCCTCTCGAGCGCGCCGAGCATCGCAGCCCGAGCGGGGACGCCGAGCGGCGCCANGAGTTTAGCGCGCGGCCCCGCTCGGGCGAGAAGCGCAGGGGACCCCGAAGGGGCGCGCTCGGCAGACGCCCGCCCGGGGCCGCCGTCCAGCCCCGCAGGCCGGGCCTCTAAGGGCCCTCGGGCTTGTGCATCAGGGCGACGTCCTTGGCCGGGATCTCGCAGGACCAGCCGAAGCGCCCGGCGAGGGCGCGCAGCGTCGCCTCCCGGTAGAAGACGACGTGGGTCGGATCCCGGCGGTAGTGCCAGCCGGCGAAGTAGTCGTCGTCGCTCTGGAAGGCGGTCATGATCCCCAGGACGCCGCCGGGGCGCAGCAGGGCGTCGAGGCGCTCGAGCTCCGCCGCCGGGCGGTGGAAGTGCTCGGCCGTCTCGGTGCAGGTGATGAAGTCGTAGCGCCGCGACAGCGGCGCCGGGTCGGGGTAGAAGAAGGGGTCGTAGAGGGCCACCTCGTGCCCGGCCTCCGCGAGCATCGCCGCCAGCGCCGGGCCGGGCCCGCAGCCGTAGTCGAGCCCGCTGCGCCGCGGCGCGAGCCGCTGGAGCAGGGGATCGGCGAGCTTGGCGAGGAAGCGCCGGTAGCGCGGGTCGTCGACGCGGTTGTCGTGCTCGCAGTAGCGGGCGTACTCCGCCTGGCGGTCCGGCCACTGGGCCGGATCCATGAAGCGGGCCTGGCAGCGGGGGCAGCGCCAGTAGTCGCGCCCGTCGACGGCCATGAGGTAGTCGCCGGGGTGCTCGCAGACCGGGCACGCCGGCGGGGCCTCGCTGCCGGGCGCTGCGGCGGGCTCAGGCTGCGCGGGGGTCGGGGCACGGGGTCTCAT
>NZ_NRSH01000219.1 GCF_016584055.1 Halorhodospira neutriphila | reverse complement strand
CGCGCCTGCCCGGGCGGGGGCTCAGTTCGCCTTGTGGATGGCCCGCTTGCCCACGGCCAGCGCCGCCTCGTGGACGGCCTCGGAGAGGGTCGGGTGGGCGTGGATGGTCCGCGCCAGGTCCTCGGCGGCGCCGGCGAACTCCATGGTCACCACCGCCTCGGCGATGAGCTCCGAGGCCTGGGGGCCGATGATGTGCGCCCCGAGCAGCCGGTCCGTCTCGGCGTGGGCGATGAGCTTGACCAGCCCCGTCGGCCGGTCCATGGCGCGGGCCCGGCCGTTGGCGGCGAAGTTGAAGGTGCCGGTGGTGTACGGCACGCCGGCGGCCTTGAGCTGCGCCTCGGTGCGGCCGACCCAGGCGATCTCGGGCTCGGTGTAGATCACCCACGGGATGGTCTCGTAGCTGACCGCGCCCGCCTTGCCGGCGAGCCGCTCGGCGACCATCACGCCCTCCTCCTGGCCCTTGTGGGCGAGCATCGGGCCGCGGACCACGTCGCCGACGGCGTAGACGCCGGGGAGGTTCGTCCGGCACTGCTCGTCGACGTTGATGAAGCCGCGCTCGTCGAGGAGCAGGTCGAGCTCGTCGGAGAAGAGGTCGTCGGTGTTCGGCCGGCGGCCGACGCAGACGATGAGCCGGTCCACCGCCAGCTCCTGCTGCCCCTTCGGGTCCTCGTAGGCGACGGTCACGCCGTCGCCCCCCACCTGCGTGCCGGTCACCCGGCAGCCGAGGCGGATGTCGAGCCCCTGGCCCTTGAACGCCTTCTGCGCCGTGCGCACGATCTGCCGGTCCACCGGGGCGAGGAGCTCGTCCTGGGCCTCGAGGAGCACGACCTCGGAGCCGAGCCGGCTCCAGACGGAGGCCATCTCCAGGCCGATGACCCCGGCGCCGATGATGCCGAGCCGCGGCGGCACCTCGGTGAACTCCAGGGCGCCGCTGGAGTTGACGATGCGCTCGTGGTCGAGCGGCGCCGCGCCGATCTCGACGCTGCGCGAGCCGCTGGCGAGGATCACGGCGTCGGCGCTGTAGCGCTCCTCGGCCCCGTCGCCGCCGGTGACCTGCACGGTGTCCCGGCCGACGAGCTTGCCGTGGCCGTGGAGCCAGTCGATCTTGTTCGCCTTGAACAGCTGGCGCACGCCGCCGGTGAGCTCCTTCACCACCCGGTCCTTGCGCTCGATCATCGTCGGGACGTCGAGCGCCACCCCCTGCGCGGTGATGCCGTGGCCGGCGAGCTCACCGGTGACCCGGTGGTACTGCTCGGAGGAGTCGAGCAGCGCCTTGGAGGGGATGCAGCCGACGTTCAGGCACGTCCCGCCGAGGGCGGGCTCGCCGTCCTTGTAGACGAACTCGTCGACCACGGCGGTGCGCATGCCGAGCTGGGCGCAGCGGATGGCGGCGGAGTAGCCGGCGGGCCCGGCGCCGATGATGATCACGTCGTAGGCGTTGGACATCTTCAAACCTCAAGCAGCAGTCGGGCGGGGTCCTCGATGCACTCCTTGATCGTCACCAGGAACTGCACCGCCTCGCGGCCGTCGACGATGCGGTGATCGTAGGACAGGGCGAGGTACATCATCGGCCGGACGACCACCTCGCCGTCCCGGGCCACGGGCCGCTCCTGGATCTTGTGCATGCCGAGGATGCCGCTCTGCGGCGGGTTGAGGATGGGTGTCGAGCACAGCGAGCCGAAGATCCCGCCGTTGGTGATGGTGAAGGTCCCCCCGGTCAGCTCCTCCATGCTGAGCTTGCCCTCCTGGGCCCGCTCGCCGAACTCGCCGATCTGGCGCTCGATCTCGGCGAAGGAGAGGCGGTCGGCGTCGCGCAGCACGGGGACGACCAGCCCGCGCGGGGAGGAGACGGCGATGCCGACGTCGTAGTAGCCGTGGTAGAGGATGTCGGTGCCG
>NZ_NRSH01000218.1 GCF_016584055.1 Halorhodospira neutriphila | reverse complement strand
CTCCCGAGGGCGCCGCGCCCTCGACGAGCCGCCCCGGGAGGGCGCCGATGCTCCCGGCCCCGAGGGTGAGCACGATATCGCCGGCGCGCAGCACCCCGGCGAGCAGGCCCGGGATCTCGTCGAGGTCCTCGGCGAAGATCGGCCGCGCCCCGCCCCGGTCGCGGATGGCCGCGGCCAGCGAGCGGCCGTCGGCCCCCGGCAGCGGCGCCTCGCCCGCCGGGTAGACCTCCGTGAGCAGGAGCAGGTCCGCCGCCGCCAGGACCCGCGCGAAGTCGTCGAGGAGCTCGCGGGTCCGCGTAAAGCGGTGCGGCTGGAAGACCACCACCAGCCGGCGGCCGGGCCAGGCGTCGCGGGCCGCCTGGAACGTGGCATCCAGCTCCCGGGGGTGGTGGGCGTAGTCGTCGACGAGGGTCGCCGCGCCGCCGCCGGGGACCGGCAGCGCCGGGTAGACCTGGAAGCGCCGGCCGATCCCCTGGAAGCCGGCCAGCGCCGCCTGGATCGCCTGGACGCCGACCCCGAGCTCCCGGGCCAGGGCGACGGCCGCCGTGGCGTTGAGGACGTTGTGCCGCCCCGGCAGGTTCAGCGCCACCTCGAAGCGCCCGCTGTCGCCCTCGCGGAGCCGGAAGCGCGTGCGGTGGCCGTCGGCCTCGATCCCCTCGATGCGCAGGTCGGCGTCCTCGGCGAAGCCGTAGGTCAGCACCGGCCGGGCGAGCTCGTCGCGCAGCCGGCGCACCTCGGGGTCGTCGAGGCAGAGGACGGCCAGCCCGTAGAAGGGCAGGTGGTGGAGGAACTCCACGAAGGTCCGGCGCAGCGCCTCGAAGTCGCCGCCGTAGGTCTCCAGGTGGTCGGCGTCGATGTTGGTCACCGCGGCCATCACCGGCTTGAGGTGGAGGAAGGAGGCGTCGCTCTCGTCCGCCTCGGCCACCAGGTACGGCCCGCTGCCGAGCCGCGCGTGGGCGCCGGCGCTGATCAGCCGCCCGCCGATGACGAAGGTCGGGTCGCCTCCCCCCTCGGCGAGGCAGCTCGCGAGCAGGGAGGTGGTGGTCGTCTTGCCGTGGGTCCCGGCCACGGCGATGCCGTGGCGGAAGCGCATCAGCTCGGCGAGCATCTCGGCGCGGGCGACCACCGGCAGGCGCTCGCGGCGCGCCGCCTGCACCTCGGGGTTGTCGGCGGTCACCGCGCTGGAGACCACCACGGCGTCGACCCCCGCCACCGCGCCGGGGTCGTGGCCGATGGCCACCGCCACGCCGAGCCCGCGGAGCCGCTCGACCACGGCCCCCTCGCGCACGTCCGAGCCGGTGACCGTGAAGCCGAGGTTGTGGAGGACCTCGGCGATCCCGCCCATGCCGGCCCCGCCGATGCCCACGAAGTGGAGCCGCCGGACGCGGCCGAAGGCGCTCGGCCCGTCCACCGGGCCGGCGAAGCGGGGCTCCCGGGCGTCCACGGCGTCACTCATCGGCCACCTCCTGGCAGGCTGCGGCGACCCGGGCGGCGGCCTCGGGGCAGGCGACCGTGCGCGCCGCCTCGGCCATCCCCTGCAGCCGCCGGCGGTCGGCGAGCAGCCCCGCGAGCTCGCCGGCGAGCTCGCCGGCCTCCAGCGCCGGCTGGGGCACGATGCGGGCGGCGCCGGCCCGGCGCAGCTGCTCGGCGTTGGCGCTCTGGTGGTCGTCCACCGCCCAGGGCAGCGGCACCAGCACCGAGGCCGCCCCCACCGCCGCCAGCTC
This sequence comes from Halorhodospira neutriphila, assembly GCF_016584055.1. GTDB lineage: Bacteria > Pseudomonadota > Gammaproteobacteria > Nitrococcales > Halorhodospiraceae > Halorhodospira > Halorhodospira neutriphila. The sequence continues at coordinate 173 of NZ_NRSH01000218.1, read as the reverse complement.
GGCCACGGTCAGGGCCCCGGCCCGGGCGATGACCAGATCGGCCCAGGCGTAGGCCTCGGCCATGTCGTCGATGAAGGGCATGACCTCGGCGGCCACGCCGGCGCTGCGGTAGGCCTCCTGGGCCTCCGCCAGGGTCCGGGTGCCGGCCTGGTGCCGGACCTGCGGGGCCTGCC
>NZ_NRSH01000217.1 GCF_016584055.1 Halorhodospira neutriphila | reverse complement strand
GCGCACCGCCCGCGCCTCGGCGTTGAGCCGGCCGCCGCCGCACGCCGGGCAGGGGCCGGCGTCCGCCGGCGCCTCGTCGTCGGTCGCCTCCGGGTCGGCCAGCGCCAGCCCCGTCCCGCGGCACGCCGGGCACCAGCCGTGGCGGGAGTTGAAGGAGAGCAGCCGCGGGACGGGGCTGGCGCCGCCCTCCGCCGGGACGACGCGCACCGTGCCGCCGCCGTGGGCCAGCGCCCGGTCGAGGGCCTCGCGCAGCGCCCCCTCGCGCTCCGGCGCCGCCACCACCTCCCCCGCCGGCAGGTCGATATCGTGCTCGCGGTAGCGGTCGAGCTGCGGCCAGCGCGCCGTCTCCGCCCACCGCCCGTCGACGCGCAGCCGCCCGTAGCCCTTGCCGGCAGCCCAGGCGGCCAGCTCCTTGTAGAGCCCCTTGCGGGCGACCACCAGCGGCGCCAGCAGCAGGAGCCGCTCGCCGCGGTGGCGGCGCAGCAGCTGCGCGGCGATGCCCGCGGCGCTCTGCGCCTCGATGGCGAGCCCGCACTCCGGGCAGTGCGGGGTGCCGAGGCGCAGGAACAGCAGCCGCAGGTAGTGGTGGATCTCGGTGAGCGTCGCCACGGTGGAACGGTAGCCGCCGCGGCTGGTGCGCTGCTCGATGGCCACCGCCGGCGGCAGCCCGGTCACCGCCCCCACGTCCGGGCGCGAGGCGGGCTGGACGAGCTGCCGGGCGTAGGCGTTGAGCGAGGCCAGGTAGCGGCGCTGCCCCTCGGCGAAGAGGATGTCGAAGGCCAGGGTCGACTTGCCGGAGCCGGAGACGCCGGTGACCACGGTGAGCCGCCCCCGCGGGATGGCCACGTCGATGCCGCGCAGGTTGTGCTCCCGCGCCTGGCGGACCTCGATGGCCGCCTCGGCGGCCTCCTCGGCACCCTCGCCCGCGGTATAGGAGGCGCCCCCGAGCGCCGCCTCGTAGGCCGCCAGCGCCTTACCGGTGGGGGTCTCGGCCGCCGCCGCCAGCGCCGCCGGCGTGCCGGCGGCCACGAGGCGCCCGCCGGCCTCGCCGCCCTCCGGGCCGAGCTCGAGGAGCCAGTCGGCGTTGGCGAGCAGGTCCAGGTTGTGCTCGATGACCAGCAGGCTGTGGCCGGCCTCGACGAGCCGCTGGAAGGCGTCGAGCAGGACCTGGATGTCGCTGAAGTGCAGCCCCGTGGTCGGCTCGTCGAAGATCAGCAGCGTGCCGCCGCCGCGGCGCTCGGCGAGGTGGCCGGCGAGCTTGAGCCGCTGCGCCTCGCCGCCGGAGAGGGTGGGCACCGGCTGGCCGAGGCGCAGATAGCCGAGGCCGACGGCGCGCAGGGGCTCGAGGCGGCGCAGCACCTCGGGCTGGTCGGCGAAGAAGGCCGCGGCGTCGTCGGCGGTCATGCCGAGGAGGTCGTGGATGGCGGCGGTGCGCCCGTCGGCGCCCTCGATGCGCACCTCCAGCACCTCGGCGCGGAAGCGCCGGCCGTCGCAGTCCGGGCACGGCAGGTAGACGTCGGCGAGGAACTGCATCTCCACGTGCTCGAACCCGGAGCCCTTGCACGTCGGGCAGCGGCCGTTGCCGGCGTTGAAGCTGAAGGTGCCGGCGGTGTAGCCGCGCTCCCGGGCGGTGGGCTCGGCGGCGAGGCGCTTGCGGATGGGGTCGAGGGCGCCGGTGTAGCTCACCGGGCAGGAGCGGGGCGTCTTGCCGATGGGCGACTGGTCCACCAGGGCCACGCCGGCGAGGGCCTCGGCGCCGTCGATGGCGTCGTGCTCGCCCGGCGCCTCGACCCCCTCCCCCTGGCGGCGCAGCAGGCCGCGGTAGAGGACCGCCTCGGCCAGGGTCGACTTGCCGGAGCCGGAGACGCCGGCCAGGCCGACCAGCCCGCCGAGGGGGATGGCGGCGTCGACGCCCTGGA
>NZ_NRSH01000216.1 GCF_016584055.1 Halorhodospira neutriphila | reverse complement strand
GTTCAACCCCCGCTCGCTGCGCGCCCACGAGCGCCTCGGCGCCCGGCGCACCGGCAGCCTGGTCTACCTCGAGCTCGGCACCTACGAGCTGCTGTGCAGCACCCGGCGCCCCTACATCGCCGTCACCCGCCCCGGCGGCCGGCTCCCCGCTGTAACGGTCTCCCCACCGGCGACGCCCCGGCTAGCGCACCGAGCAGCAGCGCCAGGTAGAAGAGCACGGCGATCGCCGGATTGAAGAAGATCGTGCTGAACAGGCCGATGGCCAGCGCCCCGCCGACCCCCGCGAGCGCCGCCGCGGCGCTCGGCGCCCCGGCAAGGGCGCGGCGCAGCAGCAGGAGGAGGCCGCTGAGCAGCAGGGCGAGCCAGGCGCCCAGGCCCAGCAGGCCCTGGTCGAAGTAGAGCTCCAGCCACTGATTCTCCGTGCGCCAGGCGCCGAGGCGCTCCGGGGTGAAGTACCAGTGGCGGCCGTAGTGCTCGAAGCCGCCGTTGCGCAGGTGCGACGCCTCGGTCCCACCGCCGCCGCCCGTCAGGCGGAGCCGATCGATCTCGACGACGCCGGGGTTGCCGTCAATCCGGGTCACCGAGAGGACGAGCCCCCGGCGAAGCCCCGGGGGCCCCGGCGCCAGGCCCTCGAGGGTGAGGCGCCACTGGCGCCGCTGCCAGCCGTCGGCGGCGACCTCCAGCCCCAGCTCCCGGCTGCGGCACGCGAAGCGGTAGAGGATCGCCTCCTCGCAGACGGCGACCCTCAGCCGCCCGCCGAGCTCCCCCCGCGCGCGGACCTCGAGCGTGTACGGCCCGTCCCGGGGGAGCAGGAGCAGCCGCTGGCTCAGCCGCGGCGTCCCCCCGCTGCCGAGGCGCAGCACCCCCCGGCCGTCCTCCCGGACAAAGGCGAAGTCCGCCGGCATCCGCCCGCCCGGATTGCCGTAGCGGTAGGCCTCCGGGAACGCCCCCAGCCCGCGGCCCAGCCACGGCGTCCAGGCCCCGCCGCCGGGCAGCGCCAGGATCGACTGCCAGCGCGCCAGGCGCCCCTGGGCATCCGCCCCCGCCTCCGACCAGCGCCGCTCGGCGAAGCCGTCGGCGACCCCCCAGGCCACGGCGGCCGCCACCACCGCCGGGCTCAGCGCCAGCGCCGCGGCGCGCGCCCCCCCTAGCCGCCAGCCGCGCACCAGGGCCAGGCCGCCGAGCCCCGCGAGCAGCAGCAGCGCCACGGCCAGGCCGAGCCACCCCCCTCGCGAGTAGGTCACGAGCGCCGCGTAGCTGCCGGAGGCCGCAATGGCCGCGGTCCAGAGGAGGCCCAGGCGGCGGCGCCAGCCCCAGAGCAGCGCGAAGGGCAGCGTCAGGACCAGGAAGGTCTCGACGCTGGGGCCGCCGACGTGCATATCGGCGAACCAGCCGGTGACGCGGTAGGCGGCCTCGAAGTCGAGGAGCCCGGGGTAGAGCGCCCGCTCGCGGAGGACCACGGCCGTCGCCGCGAGCCAGCCCAGCGCCATGCCGGGGACCAGCCCGCGCTCGAGCTGCTCGCGCGGGGCCACCGGCGTCCTGCGCGCCAGGAGCAGCAGCAGCAGCGTGATGAGCAGCCCCTTGGCCACCCGCAGGGCGTTCCACGGGGTGGCGTAGTGGCTGAGCGCCCCGGGGTCGCCGGGCGGCAGCGGCCCGAGGCCGATCCCCAGGGCGATCAGCGTCGAGAGCGCCAGCACCGCCAGCGGCCAGCGCAGCCGCCGCGGCAGGAGCCGGGCCCGGCCAGGGGCGGGCCAGCGCGCCAGGGCCACGGCCAGGCTCATCACCACGAGGAGGTCCACCGCCCCGAGGTACAGCCACCCGGTCAGCAGCGAGCCGTCGAGCACCGCCACCGCCGCGGGCAGGAGCCACAGCCACGCCAGCGGGTAGCGCGCCAGGATCGCGGCGTAGGCGAGCAGGGAGAGCA
>NZ_NRSH01000215.1 GCF_016584055.1 Halorhodospira neutriphila | reverse complement strand
GCCGGTCCAGCGGCGTGGCGTAGGTGAGGGCGTCGGCCATCGGCGGCTGCGCCCCGCCCAGGAAGTACGCCACCGCCTCCGGCGCCGCCACGGCGCCGCCCAGCCCCGGCGCCGGCCACAGCCCCATGGCCTGCGGGAAGGCGAGGAGCACGGCGACGTAGCCGACCATCGCCGGGTTGAAGGCGTTCTGCCCGAGCCCGCCGTAGGCGTGCTTGCCGAGCAGCGCGGCGATCCCGGCGGCGGTGGCGGGGATCCACCACGGCAGCAGCGGCGGCAGGGCCAGGGCGATGATCGCCGCGGCGACGAGGGTGCTGCCGTCGCCGAGGGCGGCGCGGATGGAGCGGCCGCGCAGGCGCACCGCGGCGGCCTCGGCGGCGGCTGCGGTGGCCGTGGCGGCGGCGAGGTTGAGCGCCACGCCGATGCCGAACAGCCAGAGGAGGACCCCGGCGGCCGGGATGAGCGCAATGAGGACCTGCCCCATGATCCGGGGCGTCGTCGGCGCCGCCGCCAAGCCTAGCCCTCCGGCGTCTCTGGGCGGCGGTCCTGCCCGGCGGACTCGGTGCGCAGGGCCTGGCGCTTGCGCTGGCGGGCCGCCTCCCGCTCGCGGCGGCGGCGCTCCTCACGCGCCTGCTTGGCCTCGTAGCGCTGCCGGGCGCGCTCGGCGCGCTCGCGCTCGCGCATCTGGGCCCGGGCGGCGTCGCGGGCGTGGCCGAGGACCCCGGTCAGCGGCGCGGAGCTGGGGCAGATCAGCTCGCAGCTCGAGCAGCCGCTGCAGCGCATGGGGTCGAGGTCCACCGCCGGCGCCGCCTCGCCGACCCCGATCCCGGCCCGGACCCGGGCGAGGATCTCGTAGGGGCGCAGCCCCTCGGGGCAGACCTCGGCGCAGACCCCGCAGCGGATGCACGGCTGCTCTGGCAGCGGCGCCTCCGCCTCGGACTCGAGGACGAGCCCGCTGGTGCCGTGGGTGACCGGGATCTGCAGGCTGCTCACCGGGGTGTTCATGACGCCGCCGCCGACGAGGGTGCGCGTGGCCGCGGCGGCGTCGGCGCCGGCGAGGGCAGCGAGGGGGGTGCCGATGCGCACCGCGTAGTTGCCGGGGGCGGAGGCCGCCCCGCCGGTGACGGTCACCAGCCGCTCGACGACGGGCTCGCCGTGGACGACGGCGCGGTGGACGGCGGCGAGGGTGCTGACGTTCTGGCAGACCACGCCGACGATGGACGGCCGGCCGCCGGCGGGCACCGTCCGGCCGGTGGCCGGGTAGACGAGGTGGCGCTCGTTGCCGGCCGGGTAGCGCGGCGGGACCTCGACGATCTCGACGCCCTCGGCGCCGCTGCCGGCGATGGCCGCCCGCACGGCGGCGGCCGCCTCCGCGGTGCCGGCCTTGAGCGCCACGAGGATCCGCGAGGCGCCGCAGGCCGCGGCGGCGATCCGCGCCCCGGAGAGCACCTCGTCGGTGCGCTCGCGCAGCAGCGCCTCGTCGCAGGTCAGGTAGGTGTCGCACTCGACGGCGTTGACCACCAGCGTATCGACGCCGTGATCCCGGCCGTCGGCGAGCTTCAGCGAGGTCGGGAAGGTCGCCCCGCCCATGCCGCGGACGCCGGCCTCGCGGATGCGCTCGAGCAGCGCCTCGGCCGGCTGCGCCAGCGGCGCAGGCATCGGCGCCAGGGGGGCCTCGGGCGTGTCGGCGCCGTCGGCCTCGAGGATCAGGCACGGCAGGCGCCCGCCCGCCGGGTGGGCGGCGGGCCGGCGCTCGAGGGCCTTGACGCGGCCCGAGGTGGGGGCGTGCAGCGGTACTCCCGCCCCGCTGGGGTGCGTCAGCGGGGTGCCGCGGCGCACCTGCGCCCCGGCGGCGACCGCGGCCGCCTGCTCGTTGCCGGCGTGGTCGGTCAGCGGCAGGACCAGCTCGCCGGGGAGCGGGACGGCCCCGCGGGGCTCGCCGCGGCTCAGCGGCTTG
>NZ_NRSH01000214.1 GCF_016584055.1 Halorhodospira neutriphila | reverse complement strand
ACTTGCCCAGCACGCCCCGGCGGTAGCGCGGCCGCGGCATCTGCCACGCCGCCCGGCGCCGCTCCAGCTCCTGCTCGCTGACCTCGAGCTCGAGGCGGTTCTCGTCGGCGTCGATGGTCACCGTATCGCCCTCGGCGACCAGGCCGATGGCGCCGCCGTCGTACGCCTCGGGGGCGACGTGGCCGACGACGAGCCCGTAGGTCCCCCCGGAGAAGCGCCCGTCGGTGATCAGCCCCACGGAGTCGCCGAGCCCCTTGCCGATGATCGCCGAGGTGGGGGCGAGCATCTCGCGCATCCCCGGCCCGCCCTTGGGGCCCTCGTAGCGGACGACGACCACGTCGCCGGCCTGGACGCCGTCGTTGAGGATCGCCTCGAGGCACTCCTCCTCGGAGTCGAAGACCCGCGCCGGGCCGCTGATCCGGCGCTGTTTGATGCCGCTGACCTTGGCCACGGCGCCCTCCTCGGCGAGGTTGCCGTGGAGGATCGCCAGGTGGCCCCGCGGGTAGAGCGGCCGGTCGAAGGGCATGATGATCTCCTGGCCCGCCGGCGGCTCGGCCGGCAGGTGGCGGATCTGCTCCTCGATGGTCTGCCCCGTGATGGTCAGGCAGTCGCCGTGGAGCAGCCCCTGCTCGAGGAGGATGCGCATCACCTGCGGGGTGCCGCCGACCTCGTGGAAGGCGCTGGTCACGAAGCGCCCGGAGGGCTTGAGGTCGCAGAGCACCGGCACCTTGCGGCGGAGGGCCTCGACGTCGTCGATGGTGAACGGCACCTCGGCGGTGTTGGCGATGGCGAGCAGGTGCAGGACCGCGTTGGTCGACCCGCCGAGGGCCATGACTACGGCGAAGGCGTTCTCGAGGGCCTCGCGGGTGATGATCTGCGAGGGGCGGCGGTCGTGGTGGACCGCGTCCATGAGCACCCGGGCGGCCTCCTCGGCCACCTGCCGGGCCTCGTCGTCCTCGGCAGAGACCGTCGAGGAGCCCATCAGGCTCATGCCCATGGCCTCGAAGGCGCTGGACATGGTGTTGGCCGTGAACATCCCGCCGCAGGAGCCGGGGCCCGGGCAGGCGTTCTCCTCGATCCCCACCAGGTCCTCGTGGGCGAGGTTGCCGGCGTTGTACTGCCCCACGGCCTCGAAGGCGCTGACCACCGTCAGCTCCTCGCCCTTGTAGTAGCCGGGCTTGATGGTGCCGCCGTAGACGAAGATGCCCGGGATGTCGAGCCGCGCGAGGGCGATCATGGCGCCGGGCATGTTCTTGTCGCAGCCGCCGGTGGCGAGCATGCCGTCGAGCTGCTGGCCGCCGCCGACGGTCTCGATGGAGTCGGCGATGACCTCGCGGGAGACGAGGGAGTACTTCATCCCCTCCGTGCCCATGGCGATCCCGTCGGAGACGGTGATGGAGCCGAACATCACCGGCATGGCGCCGGCCTCGCGCAGGGCCTTCTCGGCGCGCTCGGCCTGCGGCCCGATCCCGACGTTGCACGGGGTGATGGTGCTGTGGGCGTTGCCGACCCCGATGATGGGCTTGTCGAAGTCGTCGTCGCCGAAGCCGACGGCGCGCAGCATGGCCCGGTTGGGCGTCCGTGCCACGCCCTGGGTGATCACTCGGCTGCGTCGGTTATCCGCCATGGAATACTCCTCTACAGAATGACAAAACGGCGCATCCGCGCCGGCTCAGGGAATGCTGCCCCAGGATACCGGATATGGGCTTGCGGAGACATCTCGGGCGCTGCCGGGCCGGGAGCGGGGGCCGGAGGAAGGCGGGAGGACCGGAACCGCTGCCGAGCGCGGCGCGGAAGCGCAGCTACTGCGCGAGGCGCGCCCGCACCCAGCGGCGCTGGGAGCGGTAGGCAGGCTCGCCGCTGGTCTGGGCCAGGAACGCCCGGTACGCCTGCCGGGCCTCGCCCTTGCGGCCGAGCGCATCCAGGGAGAAGGCGCGGTTGAGCGTGACCCCCGGATCCTGCCCGCCCCCGAG
>NZ_NRSH01000213.1 GCF_016584055.1 Halorhodospira neutriphila | reverse complement strand
CTCCCGGGCGCTGCGCAGGGCCGCCTCAGCGGCGCGCAGCCGCGCCTCGGCCTGCTCCCGGGCGCGGCGGTCGAGCACCGGCGAGGCCGCCGGGTCGAGGACGGCGAGCACCTCCCCGGCCGCCACCCGGTCGCCGGGCTCCGGGCGGATGCGCCGGGCCCGGGCGGCCACCGGCGCGGAGAGGACGTAGCGGTCGGCCACGCGGGTGCGCCCCTCCTCCTCCAGGGTCACCGCCAGCGGGCCGCGGGAGACCGACTCCGTCTCCACCCACACCGGCGCCGGGCGCAGGGCCAGCGCCACCAGGGCGCTCCCCGCCAGCGCTGCCGCCGCGTAGGCGGCGATCCGTCTCCAGCTCACTTCCATAGGCGTACGCGCCCTACTCCCGTGACTTCAGCGCCTCGACGAGGTCCAGCCGGTCCAGCCGGCGGCGCACCACGTAGGCGGAGACCGCCCCGACCCCGGCGACCACCGCCGCGGCCAGGGCCATCCCCGCCGGGGAGACGATCAGCGGGATGCGGTAGAGCTCCGACTCGGCGGCCCGGACGATCACCGCGAAGAGGGCGTGGCCGACGAGCATGCCGGGCGGCAGGGCCGCGGCGATGAGCAGCGCCTGCTCGCCGAGCAGGATGTAGGCGATCTCGCCGCGGGTGAAGCCGAGCACCCGCAGGCTGGCCAGCTCCCGGGAGCGCTCGGACAGGGCGATGCGGGCGTTATTGTAGACGACGCCGAAGGCGATGGCGGCGGCGAGCACCGTCGTCATCAGCGCCGTGACCCGCTGCGACTCGGCGATATTGTCGCGGAAGCTGGCCATGGCGGCGCCGCTCTCGGTGGCGCCGGCCACCCGCGGGCGGCGGTCGAGCTCGGCGAGCACCGCCTCGCGCCGGCCGTCGGCGACCGCCAGCCACGCCCCCGAGATCGCGTCCCCCTCGCCGGCGAGGCGGTTGAGCGTCTCCAGCGCCATGTAGGCCGAGACCCCCAGGTACTCGGCGATGACGCCGCTGACCGGCACGCGCACCGTCTCGCGGCGGCCCTCGAGCAGGCGGATCTCGAGGGGATCGCCGGGGGCGACGCCGAGCCGCTCGGCGAGGTAGGCGGTGAGCAGCACGCCCTGCTCCGGCACCGCCACCTCGCGGAGCCCGGTGTCGAGCAGCCGCCGCAGGCTCGTCCCCGGCGCCAGCCCGAGCACCGCCAGGCGGTGGCGCCGGTGCCCGGCGATGAGCTCGGCGGCCACCCGCCGGTACGGCTCGGCGGCGTCCACCCCCGGCAGCCGCGCCAGCTCGTGGAGGGCGGCGCGCGAGGTCGGCTCGTAGAAGGAGACGCTGACGCTGTCGCGCTGGATCAGGTTGAACTGCACGCCGATGAGGGTATCGATGGCGCCCCGCTGGTAGGGGCCGATGAGGAGGATACCCACGGCGCAGGCGAGGCCGGTGACGCTGAGCAGCGTGCGCAGCGGCCGGCGCTCCAGCGAGCGCAGGATGATCCGCGTCGGCTGGCCGAGCCAGCGCTGCAGGCCGAGCCGCTCGACCAGGGTCGCCCGGAAGCTCGGCGGCGCCGCCGGGCGCATGGCCTGCGCCGGCGGCAGGCGCGCGGCGCGCAGCACGGCGCCGAGGGTCGCGGCCAGGGCGACCGCCGCGGTGATGCCGCCGGCGACGGCGACGACCCGCCCCGGCAGGCGGTAGTCCAGGAAGGGGAAGCGGTAGAAGGCGGCGTAGACCTCCGAGATCAGCGCGCCGAGCCCGTAGCCGACGGCCACCCCGAGCACCACCCCCAGGGCGGCGATGAGCAGCACCAGCGCCGCGTAGTGGGCGGCGATGGCCGCCCGCGAGTAGCCGAAGGCCTTGAGGGTGCCGATGGCCTGGCGCTGGGTGGCGATGAGCCGGGTGAGGACGAGGTTGAGCAGGAAGGCGGCCACGCCGAAGAAGATCGTCGGGATCAGCACGGCGAGGTTGGCGAGCTGCCCGAGCTCCTCGGCGAGCATGTTG
>NZ_NRSH01000212.1 GCF_016584055.1 Halorhodospira neutriphila | reverse complement strand
CGCCCTGCGCGGCGCCCTCGCCCTGCTCCTGGCCCTCGCCGCCGGCGCCGCCGGCGCCGCGCCGCTGATGCCGTGGCCGGTGCCCGGCGGCGTCGCCCGCGTCGACCTCGAGACCGCGCAGCGCCCGGAGGCGGTCCGCTACCAGGGGAGCCCGGTGCGGGTCAGCGCCAAGCCGGAGGGCGGCTGGGAGGCGATCGTCGGCATCGACCTGGACGCCGAGCCGGGCCGCCACACCCTCCAGGTCGACGGCGCCGAGCGCACGTTCCGGGTCCGGGCCCACACCTACCCGGCGCAGCACATCGAGATCCCCGACCGGGAGATGGTCACCCCGCCGGCGGAGACCCTCGAGCGCATCCGCCGCGAGCAGCGCACCATCCGCGCGGCCTACCGCAGCCGCGCCGTGGCGGCGCACCCGCGCCTGGACCTGCACCACCCCGTCGCCGAGGGGCAGCGGAGCTCCCGGTTCGGGGTGCGGCGCTTCCTCAACGGCAAGCCGCGCAACCCCCACAGCGGCCTCGACCTCGCCGCCCCCCGCGGCACCCCCATCGAGGCCGCCGAGGCGGGCCGCGTCGTCGCCCGGGGCGACTACTACTTCAACGGCAAGACCGTGCTCATCGACCACGGCGACGGGCTGGTGACGATGTACTGCCACATGGCCACCATCGGGGTCGAGGCGGGCGAGCGCATCGCCCGCGGCCAGCCCATCGGCACGGTCGGCGCCACGGGCCGCGTGACGGGGCCGCACCTGCACTGGAGCGTCGTACTCAATGGTAATACCGTGGATCCCGAGCTCTTCCTCTGACACCTGACGAACGAGAACCATTAGGAGGCAACGCCATGCCCGAGCGCCGTGTCGTCATCTGCGCCCCCACCCGGACCGCCATCGGGACCTTCAGCGGCTCCCTGAAGAGCGTCCCCGCCCCCGACCTGGGGGCCACCGTCGTCCGCTCGACGCTCGAGCGCTCCGGGCTCGACCCGGCCGCCGTCGACGGCGTCGTCCTCGGCAACGTCGTCCAGGCCGGCTGCCGCATGAACCCGGCCCGCCAGGCCGCCGTCAACGGCGGCGTCCCCGTCGAGGTCCCGGCGCTGACCGTCAACCGCGTCTGCGGCTCCGGCGCCCAGGCCGTCGCCAACGCCTTCCAGGAGGTGGCCCTCGGCTTCGCCGACACGGCCGTCGCCGGCGGCATGGAGAACATGGACCGGGCGCCGTACATGCTCATGAAGGCCCGCGACGGCTACCGCCTCGGCCACGGCCAGCTCCTCGACGCCGTGCTCAACGACGGGCTCAACGACGCCTTCTCCGACCAGCACTCCGGCTGGCACACCGAGGACCTCGTCGACCGCTACGGCCTCGGCCGCGAGGAGCAGGACGAGTGGGCGGCGCGCTCCCACCAGCGCTTCACGGCCGCCCAGGCCGAGGGGCTCTTCGAGGCCGAGATCACCCCCGTGGAGGTGCCGGACCGCAAGGGCACCAAGCGCTTCGACGTCGACGAGCACAACCGCGGCGACGCCTCCGTGGAGGGGCTGCAGAAGCTGCGCCCGGCCTTCCGCAAGGACGGCACCATCACCGCCGGCAACGCCCCCGGGATCAACACCGGCGCCGCGGCGATGGTCGTCGCCGAGGAGGAGGCCGCCCGGCGGCACGGGCTCACCCCGGCGGCGCGGCTCGTCGCCTACGGCGTCGGCGCCGTCGAGCCGGGGATGTTCGGCCTCGGCCCCATCCCCGCGGTGCACCAGTGCCTGCAGCGCGCCGGCTGGTCCACCGGCGACGTCGAGCGCTGGGAGATCAACGAGGCCTTCGCCGCCATCGCCATCGCCGTGACCCGCGACCTCGGCCTCGACCCGGAGCGGGTCAACGTCGAGGGCGGCGCCATCGCCCACGGCCACCCCATCGGCGCCACCGGCGCCATCCTTACCACGCGGCTGCTCCACTCCATGCAGCGCGACGGTATCGAGCGCGGCGTGGCGACGATGTGCATCGGCGGCGGCCAGGGCGTGGCCCTGGCGCTCGAGCGCCT
>NZ_NRSH01000211.1 GCF_016584055.1 Halorhodospira neutriphila | reverse complement strand
CCCGGGGCGTCAGGGCCGCCACCTGCGCCTCGAGCCGCGGCAGCCAGCGCAGCGCCCCGTAGGCCAGGGCCTGCACCAGGGGGCGGTCCGCCTCGGCGAGCTGCCCGGCGTAGCGGGCCAGGGCCTCGTCGAGGGGCTCGTGGCGCTGCAGGACCCGCTCGAGGACGCGGACGGCGATCACCCGCGGCGGCGTGCTCAACAGGCCGGGTCCCCCGGCTGGAGGGGGCGGCCGTTGAGGTAGTCCGCCGCCGGCTGCTCGCGCCCGCCGGCGGGCTGCAGCCGGGTGATCCGCAGCCGCTCCGCGGCCGTCGCCACCTCGATGCCGGCCGCCCCGGCGGCCGCCACCCGGCCCGGCTCGTCGCCGCCCTGCCCCGCCGCCACCTCGGCGGCGCGCACCCGCACCTCGACCCCGGCGAGGCGCAGCCGCGCCCCCGGGACCGGGGTCAGCGCGCGCACCTGGCGCTCGAGGGCCGCCGCCGGCCGGTCGGCAGGCTCGAGCCACGCCTCGTCGGCGGTGATCTTGGCCGCGTAGCTCGCCCCCGCCTCCTCCTGGGGCTGCTCGGGAAGCTCGCCGGCGAGGATGGCCGGCAGGCGCTCGGCGAGCAGCTCGGCGCCGAGGCGGGCGAGGCGGTCGTGGAGCCCGCCGGCGGTCTCCCCCGGGGCGATCGGGGTCGCGGCCTGGGCGAGCATCGGGCCGGTATCGAGCCCCTCGTCCATGCGCATCAGGGTGATGCCCGTGCGCTCGTCGCCGGCGAGCAGGGCCCGCTGGATGGGGGCGGCGCCGCGCCAGCGCGGCAGCAGCGAGGCGTGGACGTTGACGCAGCCGCGCCGCGGCGCCTCGAGGAGGGCCCTGGGAAGGATCTGGCCGTAGGCCACCACCACCATCAGGTCCGGGGCGAGCTCGCGGACGGCCTCGACCTGCTCGGCGCCGAGGCGCCCGGGCTGGTGGACCGCCAGGCCGTGGCGCTCGGCGGCGCGCTTGACCGGCGGGGCGGTCACCCGCCGGCCGCGCCCCGCGCGGCGGTCCGGCTGGGTGAACACGGCCTGGGGCGGGTAGCCGGCGGCCACCAAGGCCTCGAGGCTCGGCACGGCGAAATCCGGCGTCCCGGCGAAGAGCACCCGTGCCGGCATCAGCCCGCTGCGGCGGCGTGGCGCTCGCGCTTCTCCATGCGCTTGCGGACGCGCTTGCGCTTGAGCTCGGAGAGGTAGTCGATGAACAGCCGCCCCTCGAGGTGGTCGATCTCGTGCTGGATGCACACGGCGAGGGTCCCCTCGGCCTCGCCCTCGACGGGCTCGCCGTGGTAGTCGAGGGCCCGGTAGGTGACCGCCGCCGCCCGGGTGACGTCGTCGTAGTAGCCCGGGATGGAGAGGCACCCCTCCTCGCCCGTGGCCTCGCCGCGGGCGTCGAGGATCTCCGGGTTGATGAGCACCTGCGGCTGGCTGCGCTCCTCGGAGACGTCGATGACCACCACGCGCCGCGGGTCGCCGACCTGCACGGAGGCCAGGCCGATGCCGCTGGCCTCGTACATCGTCTCGAGCATGTCGTCGACGAGCCGCCGCAGCCCGTCGTCGACCTGCGCGACCGGCTCGGCCCGCTCGCGCAGGCGCGGATCGGGGTAGACCAGGATATCGAGCAGTGCCATGGCCCTCTGCACCTCTATTCGTGGAAGGATTGATTATAACGCACAACGAGGGCGCGCCGAATCCGCCTCCCTGGGCGGGGGTGACTTCGCGCCCCGGCGAGGCCATGGCATCCTGGCCCTGCTCGATTGGAAAGCCGCACACGGACCGTGCCATGGCAACAGACGATCCTACCCTCTGCCGCCTCGCCCTGTGGCGGGTCAGCGGGGTCGGCCCGCAGACCTGGTCCCACCTCATGGCGGCGTTCGGCGACCCGGCGGGCGTCTTCCGCGCCGGGCGCAGCGCGCTGCGCGCCGTCGGCCTGCCGCCGCGCACCGTCGAGGGCATCCTCGCCCCGGACTGGGAGCGCGCCCGGGCCGACGCCGCGTGGGCCGCGGCGGACCCGGGCCGGCGCCTCATCCCCCGCGGCGACCCCGACTACCCGG
>NZ_NRSH01000210.1 GCF_016584055.1 Halorhodospira neutriphila | reverse complement strand
GGCAGCCGCCGCGGCGGGCGCAGCGGCTGCCCCCCGCCGCCCTCGCCGAGGGGCCGGACGCGCGCCCGCGCCGCGGCCCGGACCTTGCCGATGAGCTCGTCGGCGTAGGCCTCGAGCCCCTGCGCCGTGTCGCCGCGCGGCTTGGTGACGAAGTCCACCGCCCCGAGCGCCAAGGCCTCGAGGGTCTCCTCGGCGCCGTCCTCGGTCAGCGAGGAGACCATGACCACCGGCATGGGGCGCAGCCGCATCAGGTTGCGCAGGAAGGTGAGCCCGTCCATGCGGGGCATCTCGACGTCGAGGGTGAGCACGTCCGGGTCGAGGCGCTTGATCTTCTCCCGGGCGTCGTAGGGATCGCGCGCCGTGGCGACGACCTCGATATCCCCGGCCTGCTCGAGGAGCTCGCCGAGCAGCCGGCGGATCAGCGCCGAGTCGTCGATGACCAGGACACGCACCATCGCCGCGCCCTCCCCTCAGAAGAGATCGACGCCGCCGGTGACCGGCGCCTCGTCGATCTCGTGCAGGTAGTGCTCCTCGCGCCGGAGCAGCGTGTCGTTGCGGGTCTCGTAGAGCTTCTTCGTGCGCGCCCGCCCCGTCGCCGGGAAGTACTGGACCTTGCGGGCGTAGGGCCCGCCGAGGTCCTCGGCGAGCAGGCGCAGCCCCTCGGTGTGGACGTACTCGCGGGCGAACTCGATGTTGCGCTGGCCGACGTCGGTGACCCCGGCGAGGACCTGGCCGCCGCCGAAGAGCTTGAGCTCCAGGTCGCCGCGCCGCCCCCCGAGGGCCATGATCCGGTTGATCAGCTGCTCCATGGCGTAGTTGCCGTAGCGCGTGGCCACGCTCAGCGGGTCCCCCTCCCAGTGCTTGGGATCGCCGCCGCGCACCGGCAGCATGAAGTGGTTCATGCCGCCGACGCGCAGCCGCCGATCCCGCACGCAGGCCGCCACGCAGGAGCCGAGGGTGGTCACGATCATCTCCTCGGCGTGCTCGGTGACGTAGAACTCGCCGGGCAGGATCTTGGCGGCGAAGGTCCCGTGCTGCGGGTCCCAGTAGCGGTTGATCGCCTCGAAGCCCGGCAGCGCCGGCGGCGGCTCGACGCCGCGGTTGCGCACGCCGGAGGCGCCGGCCGCAGCGTCACTCCGCCTTTCGGTAGATCGTACGGCCATGCGACTCGAACTGCTCACTGACCTTCCATAGGGTCTCGGAGTGGCCGATGTAGAGCCACCCGCCGGGGGCCATGACCTCAGCGACCCGCTCGAAGAGCCGGCGCTGGATCTCCTTGCTGAAGTAGATGATGACGTTGCGGCAGAAGACGATATCGAACGGCTCCCGGAAAGGCCACTCGTGGAGCAGGTTCAGCTGCTGGAAGGCCACCAGCCGCCGGACCTCCGGGCGGACCCGGACGAGCCCCTCGTTGCGCCCCTTGCCGCGCAGGAAGTGGCCGCGCAGCTCCTCGCGGCTCAGGCCCTCGACGCGGCGCTGCTCGTAGATGCCGGCCTCGGCGTGCTCGAGCACGCTGCTGTCGAGGTCGGTGCCGACGATCCGCACCCGCTCCGCCGCCGCCCGCTCGCCGAGCGCGTCCCGGGCGGTGATGGCGGCCGAGTAGACCTCCTCGCCGGTGGAGCAGCCCGCCGACCAGATCCGCACGGCGCCGCGGCTGCCCTGCAGGACCCCCTGGAGGTGCTCAAAGTGGTGCCCCTCCCGGAAGAACGCCGTGAGGTTGGTGGTCAGGGCGTTGACGAAGTGCGCCATCTCGCGGCGCTCGGGGTCGTCGACGAGCAGCCGCCGATAGCTGGCGAAGTCCGGCAGGTCGAGGGCGCGCAGCCGCCGGGCGAGCCGCGAGTAGACCATGTCCCCCTTGGCCTCGCTGAGCTGGATGCCCGTCTCGCGGCCGACCGTCTCCCGGATCCACTCGAAGTCCTCCTGGGTAAAGCGAAACTCCCGCTCACCACCCACCGGCGACGACTCCCTCCCTGCAGTCCGGCTGGCGCCGCCCGGCCCACCGCGGCCGGGCGGCTGCCGAGCGCCGCTCTAGAACTCTTCCCACTCGCTGTCTTCCGGCTCCTGGGCGCCCCCGGCCTGCCGCCGGCTCGAG
>NZ_NRSH01000209.1 GCF_016584055.1 Halorhodospira neutriphila | reverse complement strand
CCGTAGGCCGACTCGCCCTGGGAGAGCGAGAGCGCGACCTCGGAGGACCACCCCGGCCGGTCCGCGGCGGCCTGAAGCGCCTCGCGCCGGGCCTCGACCTCGGGGTGGACCTCGAGGACCAGCGCCAGGGCCTTCTCCAGCGGCCCCTCAGGCCCGGCGCCGGCGAGCGCCGGCACCAGCCCGAGGAGCGCGCCGATCACCGCGCGGCGCACGGCTAGGCGTCGAAGAGCTCGCCCTGCACCGGCGCGAAGCTCACCCGCACCAGCCCCTGCTGGAGGCTGAGCAGCTCCTTGACCTGCTCGACCGTCTCGTCGGAGAGCGAGTCCGACTCGAGGGCGATCTGCAGCTTGCCCTCGCTGGTGGTGACCACCTTCTTGAGCTCCAGGGGGAGCCTGTCGACCCCCGAGGCGACCCGGGCGGGCGCCCCCGCCTCCTGGCCCTGGACTACGCTGCGTGCCGGTTCCGTCATCATGCCGCTCCTTCTCCGCGGGGGCCCTCGCGCTGGACGGGGGCCGCCCCCGCGCTCGGCGCCCCGTCCAGGTACGACTCGATCACCGCCCGGGCCTGGGGCCAGCCGCGGCAGAGCTCGGCGCGGTAGCCCTGCGCCCGCAGCGCCCGCAGCCACGCGCGCTGGCGCCGGGAGGGCCGCCCCCGGCGCGTCTTCAGCTCGACATAGAGGCCGTGCCAGCCGCCGCGGGCGACCGGCAGGCAGAGGTCGGGCACGCCGGCGCGCACGCCCTCGGCCTGCAGCCGGGCGGCCACCGCCGGGTGGCGGTCGCCGCCGTTGGGGATGGCGTGGAGCAGCGCCAGCTCCGGGCGGCGCCGCTGCTGGAGCGCTGCCCAGCGGAACAGCGCCGCCTGCTCCTCGTGCTCGCTCGGCTGGCTACGCATCCGCCACCGCGCCGGCCGCGGCCAGCGGCACGATCAGCAGCTGCGCCACGGGCTCGCCGGCGCTGATGTCCACCGGGTAGGCGCCGTGATTGTGCAGCACGACGGTGATCTCGCCCCGCTTGTCCCTGGGGATTACGGCGGGGGCATCGAGCACGGTCACCCCGTAGTGGACGGCGAGCCCGGCGCGCGGGCAGACGAGGCCGACCTCGCCAGGGCCGAGGCGGACGCCGTAGCCGGTCGGCACCAGGGCGCGATCCTCCGGCTCGATCCGGCGCTCCGCCGCGGCACGCAAGTCCCAGCCAGCAGCCCTGCGGCTGGGCCGCCCCGGCGGCGCTGCCGCCGCGCGGACCGTGAAGAAGCGCTGGTCCATCAGCTCCTCCCTTTGCGCCTGCGTTGAAACTCCCGCTCCACGACCCGGCGCACCGTCTCCCGGTAGGCGCCGGGCACCTGCGCCAGGAGCCGACGCCGCTCCGCGCGGCGCGGCTCCGCTAGGATGCGCTCGGCCCACTCCAGCGGCCGGCGCGGCAGCCGCCCGCTCATCGCAGCATCGCGCGCATCCGCTCGATGTAGTAGCGCGCCACCTCTGGATCCATCGGCGGCGGCAGGCTCGGTGGCGGCTGCGCCTGCCGGGCGCGGCGCCGCTCCTCGCGGTAGGCGTAGCGCAGCGTCGCCACCGAGGGCAGCCGATCCTCCGTCTGGACGGTCATCTTGACCGCCGTCATGAAGGGATCGTCCTCGAGGTCCTGGAGCTGGTCCCAGTACACCGCCGCCTGCTCCTGGGTGATCTCCCGGCGGTACGCCGCCGCCAGGTACGCCATCGCCTCGCCGAAGGTCTGCTCCCTCACGACTGCTCGCCTCCCTTCTGCTCGCCGAAGAGCCGCTGCACCGCCGCCACCGTCCCCTGGACGCGCTCATCGGCGCTCTCCCCCCGCTCGGCGGGGAGCTGCGGCTGGTGCTCGTCCTCCCACCCCTCCCGGCGCAGCCAGGTCGCCGGGTAGGGGATGTACCGTCCGCCCTCGCGGCGCCACTGCGCGCTCTTGCTGGCGGCCTCGACGGCGGCGCAGATGCGCTCGGTCAGCGCCTCGTCCGGATCGACCTGCGCCCAGGCCCGGCGGGCGTCGGCCTTCGCCACCCGCCGCGGGTAGATCGACCAGAAGCGCTGAAAGCGCCCCTCCTGCTCCGCCGTGAGCTCCCCGGCGCGGTGCTGGCCCGAGCGCTGCG
>NZ_NRSH01000208.1 GCF_016584055.1 Halorhodospira neutriphila | reverse complement strand
ACCGGCAAGTGCACGGCCACTTCCGCATCATTCCTTTATTCTATCTATAAACTTAAGGTTTATGCAGCCATACGCAGACGCGCGGCGCCGAACGCGGGGCGCAGCCGCTGTCCTGGGGGGTGGTGCGGGGCGGCGGCACGTACGTACCGCCAGCCTAGACGCTGGGGAGGGCGGCGGCGGGGGTCAGGAGGGCGTCAGGCCGCTCGGCTTGCGGCGCCGCTCCACGAAGACGGCGTTGCCGGGGCGCTGCTTGGCCTGGTGCTTGGCCTCGGAGGCGAGGGAGGCCACATCGTGGTGCGACAGGCAGTGGGCGGGATCGGGATAGGCCACCCCCACCGACAGCGAGAGCAGGGGGAAGAACGAGGCGCTGCCGGTGCGGTCCTTGGCGGTCAGGCCGCCCCGGGCGCGGTCCTCGTCGCTGTAGAAGGCCGGCACCTGCGCCTCGAAGCTGTGCAGCATCCGCTCGCAGCGCGCCACCGGGTCGGCGCTGCGCAGCACCAGGATGAAGTCGTCGCCGCCGATGTGGCCGACGAAGTCGCGCTGGCGGTCGGCCTGCCTGACCAGGGACTGGGCGACGGCCTTGATCACCTCGTCGCCGCGGCTGTAGCCGTAGACGTCGTTGAACGGCTTGAAGTGGTCGAGATCGCAGTAGGCGACGCAGAACGCCTCCCCGGCCTCGAGCAGCCGGTCGATGTGGTCGTAGATCGGCACGTTGCCGGGGAGCAGGGTCAGGGGGTTGGCGTAGCGGGCGTTGCGGATCTGCAGGTCGGTGATCTTGCGCAGCAGGTCGAGCACCGAGCCCATGGCGTGGTAGCCCCCGCCGCGGGTGATGACGAAGTCGCGCTCGCTGCCCGCCTCCTGCGCCTCGGTGATCCGCTGCGAGACGCGTTCGACCGGCGTATCGTGCTCGACCACCAGCGGGGCCCGGTCCATGAACCGGCTGACCGGCCGGCGCCCGTACAGGTCCCGGCCGTAAGGCAGAAGGAAGAGCTCCATAAAACGCGCGCGGTGAACCACGCCGACCGGCCTGCCCCCCTCCGCCTCGATCACCGGCAGGGTATGGAGGTCGCGGTGCGTGCGGAAGGCCTCGCTGACCTCCCTGAGGCGGGTATCCGGGAAGAGCGCCGGCGCCTCGTGGCCGACGCTGGCCGCGGTGTCGGTGAGCTGGAACCGCCGGCCGACACGCTGCTCGGCGCCCGCGGCCCCGCCGAGGGCCCCCGGCGGGAGCGAGCGCGGCGGCTCGGCCTGGGGGTAGCCGAAGAAGTAGCCTTGTCCCAAGGGGACCTCCATGGAGCGGATGACGCGCAGCTCCTCCGCGGTCTCGATCCCCTCGGCGATGACCTGGCAGCCGATGCCGAGGGCGATCTCCTGGATCGAGCGCACGAACTCCTGCTTGACGAGGTCCCGATCCACACCGCGGATGAAGTGCTGATCCAGCTTGACGTAGTCCGGCCGCAGCTCGGACCACAGGCGCAGCCCCGAGTACCCCGTCCCGAGGTCGTCGAGGGCGATGGACAGCCCCATGCAGCGGTAGTGGTCGGCGGCCTGCCGCAGCACGTCGTACTCCGTGGGGCTGTGCTCGGTGAGCTCCACGACCGCGTGCTCGGGGCTCGTGCCGTGGCCCTGCAGCAGCCGGCGCGTGACGCCGGGCTGGAAGTCGCTCTGCAGGAGGGTGTCGGGGGTGATGTTCAGGAAGAGCTTGCCCGGCAGGGACTGGGCCTGGAAGGCCTCGATGGCCCGCCGCCGGCAGAGGTTCTCCAGCTCGACGAGCCGCTCCTGCGCCATCGCGGCGCTGAACAGGTCCGCCGGGTGGTGGAGGGGATCGCCCTCGGGGCCACGGGCCAGCGCCTCGTAGCCGATGATCTCGCCGTCGCCGAGCCGGAGGATCGGCTGGAAGCGGGGGCTCACCTCGCCCCCCGCCAGGATCCGGTCGAGCGGGTCGGTGGCCACCGCCGGCTGCTGCGCGAGCTGCATCAACTCCCCCTCCCTGAACATGGCCTTTGCGGGTCCATCGTGGAGGAGCGAGATCACAGGATGATGACGAGCGCGGCCTCGCCTGCCCGGCCATCCCCCCAAGGCGAGGCGGCCGCCGTGCTAGGGTGGAGGCCGATGAGACCCCGTGCCCCGAC
>NZ_NRSH01000207.1 GCF_016584055.1 Halorhodospira neutriphila | reverse complement strand
GTCCGCCGCTCGCCGCCAGAGAGCTAGGCTCTCCGCGCTGCCGCTCGACTTGCATGTGTTAGGCATGCCGCCAGCGTTCAATCTGAGCCAGGATCAAACTCTTCAGTTTCAATCTCGTAGGCCGCACCAGGTGCGGCCGAACTGGCTCGCCGCAAGCACTCGGTATTGCGAGTCCTTGCGCCGAAGTCTTTGGCATCAGCGCGACCTCAGCGCAAGCGCCCACACAAACCATCCAACCCGACTTTTTAAAGATCTGCTCGGCCGCCTGCGGCGGCGAGATCGCCCATTTTAGCTGGGCTTAACTGCTCTGACAACCCCCTTTCACTTCGCTGCAACCGTTTCGGCTGCGCTGCTTGTCGGGGGCCGCGGCCTTGCGCCGCCAGAGACCGTCCATCCTACGCACTGCCACAAAATTGTCAATACGTCTGTGGACCGCCTCGTTCCCTCTCAGCGAGCCCAGGATCGCTCCCCGTCGCTGAGAATCGGTTATTCTACGGATACACGGCCCGCGGTCAACCCCCGCGGACCACCCGGACGATGGCGAAGCGCCGCTTGCCGACCTGCAGGAGCTGGCGGCTGCCGACGGGCAGGCGCGCCTGGGGGTCGCCGACGCGCTCGCCCTCGATGCGCACGGCGCCCTGCTCCACCATCCGCCGCCCCTCCGAGCTCGAGCTCACCAGGCCCGCCTCCTTCAGGGCCGCAGGGATCCAGACGCCCTCCTCCTCGCCGGCGGAGACCGCCACCTCCTCGATCTCGTCGGGCAGCGCGCCGTGGCGGAAGCGCGAGACGAACGCCTCCTGGGCACGCTCGGCCGCCTGGCGGCCGTGGAAGCGCTCCGTGAGCTCGAAGGCGAGGCTCGCCTTGATATCGCGCGGGTTGTCGCCGCGCTCGCGCACCGCCCGCTGGAGCTCGAGGACCTCGGGCCACGGGCGCAGGCTGAGCAGCTCGAAGTAGCGCCACATCAGCGAGTCCGAGATCGACATGAGCTTGCCGTAGATCTCCTCCGGCGCCTCCTGGATCCCCACGTAGTTGCCCAGCGACTTCGACATCTTCTGGACCCCGTCCAGGCCCTCGAGCACCGGCATCGTCAGGATGCTCTGGGGGTGCTGGCCGTAGTGGCGCTGGATCTCGCGGCCGATAAGGAGGTTGAAGCGCTGATCGCTGCCGCCAAGCTCGAAGTCGGCATCCAGGGCCACGGAGTCGTAGCCCTGGAAGAGCGGGTAAAGGAACTCGTGGATGGCGATCGCCGAGCCCCGGTGGTAGCGCTGATGGAAGTCGTCGCGCTCGAGCATCCGGGCCACGGTGTAGCAGGAGGCGAGCCGGACCAGCTCGGCGGCCTGCATCCCCCCCATCCACTGCGAGTTGAAGACCAGGTGGGTGCGCTCGGGGTCGAGGATGCAGTAGATCTGCTCCTCGTAGGTCCGCGCGTTGGCCCGCACCTCCTCCGGGGTCAGCGGGGGGCGCGTCGCGCTCTTGCCGCTCGGGTCGCCGATGGTGGCGGTGAAATCGCCGATGAGGAAGTACACCTCATGGCCGAGCGCCTGGAACTGGCGCAGCTTGTTGATGAGCACGGTGTGGCCGAGGTGGAGATCCGGCGCCGTCGGATCGAAGCCCGCCTTGACCCGCAGCGCCCGACTCGCGTCCAGCCGCTCGGCGAGGCCCTCCTCGGGGATGATCTCCTCGGCGCCTCGCCGAATCATGGCCACGGGGTCTTCGGATGCCATAGAACGGATCTCGCTCCAGCCCTTTAAGATAAACTATTTATTATAACGCACTCCTCGCGAGCCCACAGCCTCCCCGCGCCTCGGCGGCATTGACCCCGGGCCGCTTAGGCGGCATTCTTCAAGCATGTTGTGAACAGCATCGACCAGAGGGGTGCGTGCCGCCGTGCAGCGACCCAAGTTCACCGAGCTCGATCTCAAGGGTAACCGCCTCCGCACACGCGCCTCCACGCGACGCTCCCCCGGGCGGCTCAACCCCTTCCGCAAGGGATCGCCCCCCTGGCAAGGCGCCCCGCTCAGCCTCGCCCGCCGGGCGCCGCTCAAGCCGTGGCGAAGCCCCGTTGCCATCTCGGCGGGCGTTCTCGGCTCCGCCGCCGCCACGGCGGTGGCGCTCCTGGCGCTCTCGGACTCCCCGCCCGCTAGCCGCGAGGCCCAGGCCCCCGAGCCGCA
>NZ_NRSH01000206.1 GCF_016584055.1 Halorhodospira neutriphila | reverse complement strand
TCGGCGAGCGCGCGTTGTCCGAGCGAAGCGAGTTTAGCGCGCGGCCCCGCTCGGGCGAGAAGCGCAGGGGACCCCGAAGGGGCGCGCTCGCTGCCCCCGGCGGCCCCCCACGCCCCGGCACCGGCCCCAGCGCGCCTGCTACGCCAGTGGGGCGACAATGCGCCGCATGCGGGTCTATACTGCGGTAGAGATACGCCCCAAGACCTCGTCGAGAGGAGGTAGCCAGCCATGGCCTTGAGCGCCCAGAGCTGCGTCCCCTGCCAGGGCGGGATCGCCCCCATGGACCGCGACCAGGCCGAGCAGATGCTCGAGCAGGTGCCGGGCTGGCAGCTCAGTGAGGACGCCAGCCGCATCCGCCGCCGCTTCCGGCTCGGCGACTTCGCCCGGGCCACGGCCTTCGTGAACCGGGTCGCCGAGATCGCTGACGCCGAGGACCACCACCCGGATATCACCTTCGGCTACGGCTATGCCGAGGTGGAGGTGCACACGCACAAGATCGGCGGGCTCCACGAGAACGACTTCATCCTCGCCGCCAAGATCAACGAGGCCGCCGAGGGGGCGTGATCCCGGCTCAGCGCTGCCACGTCCCGGAACGCCCGCCGCTCTTGGCGACGAGCTCGACCCCGCCGATGCGCATGCCGCGGTCGAGGGCCTTGCACATGTCGTAGACCGTCAGCAGGGCGACCTGCACGGCGGTCAGCGCCTCCATCTCGACGCCGGTGCGCTCGACGGTCTCGGCGTGCCCCCGGCAGCGGACGCGCTGCTGCTCGGTCTCGACGTGCAGCTCGACCTCGGCGTGGGTGAGCGGGACCGGATGGCACAGCGGCACCAGCTCCGCGGTCCGCTTGGCGGCCATGAGCCCGGCGATCCGCGCCGTGGCGAGGGCGTCGCCCTTCTCGAGCTCGCCGTCGCGCAGCGCCTGGAGCGCCGGCGGGGCCATCTCGATCCACCCCTCGGCGGTGGCGCTGCGGGCGGTGGCCGGCTTGGCGCCGACGTCGACGATATGCGCCTCGCCGGAGCCCTTGAGGTGGCTCAGCCGCCCCGCCGGCTCGTGGCCCTCGCCGTCGCTCATCGCGCGCCGCTCAGGTGTCCACCGCCTGGCGCTGGCGGAGCAGCCGGCCGGAGGGGCCGTCGTCGGGGAGGCTCGCCGCCCAGACGACCTCGGCGGCGGCCTCGGCCAGGGGGGCCGGGGCTTCCCGGCTGCCCTCCGGGGGCGCGACCTTGTAGCCGGGGTCGACGGCGTTGACGAGGATCGGCTCGCCCTCGAGCTGCGCGGCGAGCATCCGGGTGAGGGCGTTGAGGGCGAGCATGGAGAGGCTGTAGGCGGGGTAGCGGCCGTCCATGCCCTCGAGGCGTCCGGCGCGCGAGGAGAGGTTGACGATCCGGCCGTAGCCGCCGCGGCGCATGAGCGGCAGCAGCGCCCGGGTCAGGCGCAGGGCGCCGAGGCAGCCGGCGTCGAGGCTGCCGCGCAGCGCCCCCTCGGGGGCGTCGAGCACCGTCGGCGCCGTCTCCGCCTCCTCGCCGGCGTTGAGGCCCCGGCAGAGGCCGGCGCTGTTGACGAGCACGTCGAGCCGGCCCAGGGAGGGCTCGGCCTCGAGGAACTCGGCGACGGCGTGGACGGAGTCCTCGCGCTCGATGTCGAGTGGCCGGTAGAGGACCTCGAGGCCGTCGCTGGCGAGCTTGTCCGCCGCCGCCTTGCCGGCGAGGCCGTCGCGGCCGGTGACCACTACCCGCAGGCCGGCCTCCGCCAGCTGCCGGGCGACCTCCAGGCCGAGGCCGCGGCTCGAGCCGCTGACCAGGGCGACGCGCGTCGGCGCCGTCTCCGTCGTCGTGGCGGTTTCTTCGCTCATCGCTGCAGCCTGCCAGGACGATCTCCGTGGTGGGCCCCTCGATAGTCTATAGGTAGTAGCTGCGCTCGACCCGCAGGCGGTCGTCGAGCTCGTAGATCAGGGGGCGGCCGGTGGGGATCTCGACGCGCATGATCTCGTCGTCGGCGAAGTCGTCGAGGTGCTTGACCAGCGCCCGGAGGCTATTGCCGTGGGCGGCGACGAGCACGCAGTCGCGGTGCTTGAGGGCGGGGACGATCTCCGTCTCCCAGAACGGCAGCACCCGCTCGAGGGTCAGGGCCAGGGACTCGGTCTTCGGCAGCTGGTGGACGTCGAGCCCGGCGTAGCGGGGGTCGAAGC
>NZ_NRSH01000205.1 GCF_016584055.1 Halorhodospira neutriphila | reverse complement strand
TATTTCGAGAGCGCCCGGGTCGTCCGGGCCGGCGAGCCGATCCTCGAGCTCGCCGACCTGGCGCGGCTCGAGGTGGTGGTGGCGGTGCGCTCGGCGGACGCCGTGCGCATCGAGCCCGGCATGCCGGTGCGCCTGGAGCGCTGGGGGCGGGCGGAGCCGCTGGCGGCCGTGGTCCGCCGGATCGAGCCCCGGGGCTTCGAGCACATCAGCGCCCTCGGCGTCGAGGAGCGGCGGGTGCGCGTGATTGCCGATATCGCCGAGCCGCGCTCGGCGTGGCGCCAGCTCGGCGACGGCTACCGGGTCAACGCCGTGTTCGTCCTCTGGTCCGGCGACGGCGTGCTGCGCGTGCCCACCAGCGCCCTGCTCCGCCACGGCGGCGGCTGGGCGGTGTTCGTCGCCCGCGGCGGCCGCGCCCGCCTGCAGCCGGTGGAGATCGGCCGGCGCGGCAGCCGCCTGACCGAGGTCGAGGCCGGCCTGGAGGCCGGCGAGCGGGTGGTGGTCCACCCGCCGCGGGAGCTGGGCGACGGGGCGCGCGTGGAGCACCGCGAGGCGGCGCAGGAGGAGGACGACGATGAAGATCTGGGTTGATGCCGACGCCTGTCCGGGCGCCATCAAGGAGATACTCTTCCGCGCGGCCGAGCGCACCCGCGTGGAGCTGACGCTGGTGGCCAACCACGCCGTGCGGGTGCCGCCGTCGCCGGTGATCCGCGCGGTGCAGGTGGGCGCCGGCTTCGACGTCGCCGACCACGAGATCGCCCGGCGCGTGGCGCCCGGCGACCTGGTCGTTACCGCGGACATCCCGCTGGCCGCCGAGGTGATCGAGGCCGGCGCCCAGGCGCTCAACCCCCGCGGCGAGCGCTATACCGCGGAGACCGTCCGCGAGCGGCTCAATATGCGCGACTTCATGGAGACGCTGCGCGCCAGCGGCGTGGACACCGGCGGCGCGGCGGCGCTGAGCCAGCGCGACCGGCAGGCCTTCGCCAACCAGCTCGACCGGCTCCTCGCCCGGCGGGGGCAGGGCGGCTGAGGCCGCCGGCGGGCAGCCCTGCGCCCGCCGGCGGGGGCAGCGGCTAGCGGTCGCTCAGCGGCTTGATGAAGGTGAAGGCGCCGCGCATCTCGCCCTCCTCGAAGCCGGTGGCCGCGTCGGCCGGGTACCGCTCGGCGATCGCCCGCTCGATGCTCTCCTTGACGTCGCCGCCGTGGCAGGTCAGGCAGGGCTTCTGGGTGGGGATCGGCTTCATGTAGTAGACGTAGCGCTGGCTGCCCTCCTCGACGATCCCGGCGCTCTCCATGCCCTTGAGGCCCTCGCCCGCGGCGTGGCGCTGCTGGAAGGCCATCATGACCGCGCGCTCGCGGCTGTCGGGGGCGTTGCGGGGGTTGCGGACCTGCAGCGCCGTGCGGCCGACGGCCCAGCCGCTCTCCGCGGAGAGGCGCGCGCCGATGGCCGGGGCGGTCTCGCTGCACACGCCGATGGCCTGGCTCGCGCCGCCCTCCTCGAGGGCCGCCTTGAGCTCGCCCTTGAGCTCGGTGGCGAACTCCTTGGCGACCCCGCGCGCCTGCTCCACATACGCCCGCGGGGCCTCGTCGCCCGCCTGGGCGCCGGCGGCGGCCGCCGCGGAGAGCAGCACGGCGGTGGCTCGTGTTAGGCTGTTGCGCTTCATGGCTCCGGCTCCTTCTATTGATATCCATATTGCGCGAGCATAGCTCGGATCAGCATTCATGAAAGTATCGCCCGGGTCAATACAGCCGCGCGCGCGGCCCTCGGGGCCGGGAGGCTGAGGGCGTGGCGGAGCCCGCGTGGCTGGCGCCGGCGGCCGTCGCCCTGGGCAGCGGGCTCGGGGGCGCGGCGCGCTTCTGGGTCTCGGCGGCCGTGAACCGTTGGCTGGGGGAGGGCTTCCCTTGGGGGACGCTGGCCGTCAACGCCACCGGCGCGCTGCTCGCCGGCGCCCTGGCGGCGGGCCTGCCGGCCCCGAGGGCGGCGGAGGGGCCCTCGGCGGCCTACCTGCTCCTGCTCGTGGGGCTGTGCGGCGGCTACACCACGGTCTCCTCCTTCGCCCTGCAGACCTTCACCCTGGCCTACGAGCGGCGGTGGCCGTCGGCGGCGGGGAACGTCCTCGCCTCCCTGGCCCTGACCCTGGCCGCCGCCTGGGCGGGGCTGCAGCTCGGCGGTGGAGGGGCGCCGGAGTGAGGCTCACGGCCTGGGTGGCGGCCGGCAGCGCCCTGGGCGGGGCAC
>NZ_NRSH01000204.1 GCF_016584055.1 Halorhodospira neutriphila | reverse complement strand
CCCGGTGCCGCGCAGGGCCCGCTCCGGGTCGACCCCCAGGTGCCGGGCGAGGTTGACCACGGCGAAGAGCAGGTCGCCGAGCTCCGCCTCGAGCCGCTGCCCATCGCCCTGGGGCAGCTCGGCCTCGAGCTCGCCGAGCTCCTCGCGCACCTTCTCGAGGGCGCCGCGGTGATCCGGCCAGTCGAAGCCGACCCGGGCCGCCCGGCGCTGGAGCTTCTCCGCCCGGAGCAGGGCCGGCAGCGCCGCGGCGACGCCGTCGAGCACGCTCTCGCCCTCGCCCTTGGCGCGGCGCTCGGCGGCCTTGATCGCCTCCCAGTGCTCGGTCACGGCGCCGGGCTCGCCGGCGGCGGCCTCGCCGAAGACGTGGGGGTGGCGACGGATCAGCTTGTCCTCGAGGGCGTGGGCGACCGCCTCGAAGCCGAAGTGGCCGCCCTCCTCGGCGAGCCGGGCGTGGAAGATCACCTGCAGCAGCAGGTCCCCGAGCTCGTCGCGGAGCCCGTCGGTCTCGCCCTGCTCGATGGCGTCGACGACCTCGTAGGCCTCCTCGAGCGTGTGCGGGGCGATGGAGCGGAAGTCCTGCTCGAGGTCCCACGGGCAGCCGCGCTGCGGGTCCCGCAGCCGGGCCATAATCGCCAGTAGCCGATCCACTGCGTCCACGCTCACCCCCTTCGCCGGCGAAGTCCTCAAGGATCGAACGGATTTGACACCCGCGATCCGCGCAACTTAGCTTAATCTAGTATCAGATGGAATAATCCGGCACGATGGCCACGCGACCCCCCTCCTCCCTGACCCCCGAGACCGGCCCGGCCACCGAGCGCGGCGAGCGCACGCGGCGCAAGCTGCTCGGCGCGGCGGAGGGCGAGTTCGGCGAGCGCGGCTTCCACCACGCCTCGATCAGCAGCATCACCCAGCGCGCCGGCGTCGCCCAGGGGACCTTCTACCTCTACTTCCGCTCCAAGGAGGAGATCTTCCGGGCGCTCGTCGAGCACATGAACCGCACCATGCGCCGCCACCTCAGCGAGGCCATCGCCGGGGCGGCGAGCCGCGCCGAGGCCGAGCGCATCGGCCTCGAGGCCTTCCTGCGCTTCTGCCGCGAGCACGAGAACCTCTACCGGATCGTCATGGAGTCGCAGTTCGTCGACCCGGAGGCCCACCGCTGGTACTTCACCACCCTCGCCAGCGGCTACGCCGAGCGGCTGCGCGCCGCCCAGGGGCGCGGCGAGATCCGCCGCGGCGACCCCTACACCCAGGCGCTGGCGCTGATCGGGGTCGCCTTCTTCATGGGCAAGCGCCACCTCCTCTGGGGCGACGACGTCCCGCCGCTCGAGCAGGCCCTCGAGACGGCCACCGCCTTCATCCAGGGCGGCATCCTCCCCCCGGAGGGCGGCGGGGGCGAGGGCGCCCGGTAGGGCGCCGCGCCCCGCCGCAGCCTACTCCTCGCGGGCGCCGAAGAGGTTCCGGCGGGCCTGCTCGTCGAGCTCCTCGGGCTTGACGGTGCGCTCGCGCAGCACCGCCATGCCGCGCTCGACGCCGGGGCGCTCGGCGACGGCGTCGCGCCAGCGCAGGACGTTGGGGAAGTCGCCCATGCGCTGGCCGAGGCGCTCGCCGACCTCGACCCACGGGAAGGTGGCCATGTCGGCGATGGTGTAGGCCTCGCCGCCGAGGTAGGCCGCCTCGCCGAGGCGCCGGTCGAGGACCTGGAGCAGCCGCTCGGCCTCGCGGGTGTAGCGCTCGATGCCGTACTCCACCCGCTCCGGGGCCTGGTTGCGGAAGTGGCCGCACTGGCCGAACATCGGCCCCACGCCGCCCATCTGGAACATCAGCCACTCGATGGTCCGGTAGCGCCCCGCCGGATCCGCGGGCAGGAAGCGGCCGGTCTTCTCCGCCAGGTAGAGCAGGATGGCGCCGGACTCGAAGAGGCTCAGCGCCTCGCCGCCCGGGCCCTGGCGGTCGACGATGGCCGGGATGCGGTTGTTCGGGCTGATGCGCAGGAAGCCCTCCTCGAACTGCTCGCCCTGGGTGATGTTCACCGGATGGGCCTCATAGGTCAGCCCCATCTCCTCGAGGGCGATGTGCACCTTCTGCCCGTTGGGGGTCGGCCAGCTGTAGAGCTCAATCATGGCGGCTCCTCGTCGACGGATCGTCGCCGGCCCCGGTGGCCGGCGCAGGCGGGATATCTACGAAGCATTCTAGGGCAGGAATCTTTTCTACGTCGAAGGCCGGATCCGATACAATGCCCCCATGAGTACCGAG
>NZ_NRSH01000203.1 GCF_016584055.1 Halorhodospira neutriphila | reverse complement strand
GCCGCCGAAGCTCAGCAAGGTGAACGCCTGCGGGTGATCTCCGTCGAGCGGGGGCTCGACCCGCAGGGCCTGCGCCATGTGCTCGTCGGCGAGGCGGACGACCCCGGCGGCGGCCTCCTCGGCCGTGGTGCCGAGGGCCTCGCCGAGCCGCGCCAGGGCCCCGTGGGCGGCCTCGGCGTCGAGGGCCATCCCGCCGCCGAGGGCGCTCGCCGCCGGCAGGCGGCCGAGGACGAGGTGGGCGTCGGTGACGGTGGCCTCGCCGCCGCCGCGGCCGTAGCACGCCGGCCCCGGCTCGGCCCCCGCCGACTCGGGGCCGACCTGCAGCGCCCCGCCGGCGTCGAGCCGGGCGATCGAGCCGCCGCCGGCGCCGATGGTGTGCATGTCCACCATGGGGACGGCCACCGGGTAGCGCCCGATCCGCCCCTCGGTGGTCAGCTGCGGCTCGCCGTCGATCACGGCCACGTCGGTGGAGGTGCCGCCCATGTCGAAGCTGAGCAGCCGGTGCTCGCCGGCGCAGGCGCCGACGAAGCGCCCCCCGGTGAGCCCGCCGGCCGGGCCCGAGAGCAGCAGCCGGGCGGCGAGCCGGCCGGCCCGGGCGGCGTCGACGCGCTCGCCGGAGCTCTGCAGGACGGTGATCTCGGCGCCCGGCAGCCGCGCCTGGAGGCGCTGCAGGTAGCCGTCCATGCGCGGGCCGACGTAGGCGTTGAGCCAGGTGGCGATGCCCCGCTCGTACTCCCGGTACTCCGGCAGGACCTCGGCGGAGCGGCTGACGAAGATCCCCTCGGGGACCGCCTCGGCGAGCCGCTGCTCGAGGCCCGGGTCGAGGAAGGAGAAGAGCAGGTTGATGGCCACCGCCTCGGGGCGCAGGCGCTCGAGGGCGCGGCGCACCTCGGCGAGGTCGGCCTCGGTGAGCGGCTCGACGAGCGAGCCGTCGGCGGCGAGCCGGCCGCCGGTCTCGATGCAGCGCTGCGGCGGGACCGGCGGCGCCGCCGGCTGCGGGTCGAGCTCGTAGAGCCGGTCGCGGCCCTGGCGGCCGAGGGCGAGCAGGTCGCCGAGGCCGCGGTTGGTGATCAGCGCCACCTCGGCCCCCTTGCCCTCGAGCACCGCGTTGGTGGCCACCGTGGAGCCGTGGACGAGGCGCAGGGGCCGGCCCTCGAGGCCGAGCTCGCGGATCCCCTGGACGATGGCCTCCTCCGGGCGCTCGGGGGTGGAGAGGACCTTGTGGATCCGCAGCCGCTCCGGCTCGAGGACCGTGAAGTCCGTGAACGTCCCGCCGGTGTCGACGCCGATCCAGATCGGCGCCTCGCCGGCGCCCGGGGCGGTGGTGGACGGCTCCTGGCTCATAGAGCGATATTGTAGCGCTCGCCCGAGCCCCTGAGGGAGGAGGAGCCCCGCCGATGCCCGAGCTGCCGGAGGTCGAGACGACCCGCCGCGGCCTCGCCCCCCTGCTGACGGGGCGGCGGCTGCGCGGCGCCACCGTCCGCGAGCCGCGGCTGCGCTACCCCGTCCCGGCGGGGCTCGGCGAGCAGGTGGCCGGGCAGGCCATCACCGCCCTGGAGCGGCGCGGCAAGTACCTGATCCTCCGGCTGGAGGCGGGCTGGCTGCTGCTCCACCTGGGGATGTCCGGGAGCCTGCGCCTGGCCGGCGCGGCGGAGCCGGCCGGCCGGCACGACCACGTCGACCTCGAGCTCGACGGCGGCGACCGGCTGCGCCTGACCGATCCGCGGCGCTTCGGCAGCCTCCTGCCCGGCGCCGGCGACCCGGCGGAGCACCCGCGGCTGCGGGCGCTCGGCCCGGAGCCCCTCGGCCCCGCCTTCGACGGCGACCACCTCTACCGCCGCGCCCGGGGGCGGCGGCTCGCCGTCAAGGCCTTCCTGATGGACGCCCGGACCGTCGTTGGCGTCGGCAACATCTACGCCAACGAGGCCCTCTACCGCGCCGGGATCCGCCCCGACCGCGCCGCCGGCCGGATCTCCCGGCAGCGCTACCGGCGCCTCGCCGCGGCGCTGCGGGCGGTCCTCGAGGCGGCCGTGGCGGCCGGCGGCACGACCCTGCGCGACTTCACCGACGGCGCCGGGCAGCCCGGCTACTTCGCGCTGGAGCTCGCGGTCTACGGCGGCGGGGCGTGCCCGTCCTGCGGCGGCGCCCTGCGCCGGCTGCGGATCGCCCAGCGCAGCACGTGGCTCTGCCCCCGCTGCCAGCGCTGAGCGAGGCCGCTGCCCGCTAGCCGGGGCCTGCGCCACCTCGGGGTGGACGAAGCGCGAGACGTCGCCGCCGAGGGCGGCCACCTCGCGCACCAGGCTCG
>NZ_NRSH01000202.1 GCF_016584055.1 Halorhodospira neutriphila | reverse complement strand
ATGGGGGTCGTGGTGGCCACCTTCGCCGCCGGCGCCCTGCGGCCGGACCGCTGGCGGCTCGCGGCGCTGTCCCACCAGCTCCAGCGCACGGCGGCCGCCGCCGTGCCCATCGTCGCCCTGCTGACCTTCGCCGTCGGCGCCGTCGTCGCCATGCTCGGCGCCACCGTGCTCGGGCGCTTCGGCGCGGCGGTCTTCACGGTGGACCTGGTCACCTACGCCTTCCTGCGCGAGTTCGGCGTGGTGCTCACGGCCGTGCTCCTCGCCGGGCGCTCGGCGAGCGCCTTCACCGCAGAGATCGGCGCGATGAAGGCCAACGAGGAGCTCGACGCCATGCGCGCCCAGGGGTTCAACCCCCTCGAGATGCTCGTCGCCCCCCGCGTGCTGGCGCTCGTGATCGCCCTGCCGCTGCTGAGCTTCGTCGCCGTGATCTGCGGGCTCGCCGGCGGCGCCACGGTGGTCGTCCCCCTGGTGGAGCTGCCGCCGTCGCGCTTCGCCGCCCTCGTCGGCGAGGTGGAGGCCTCCCACTACCTCGCCGGCCTGGTCAAGGCGCCGCTGTTCGCCTTCGTGGTCGCCGTCATCGGCTGCCGGGAAGGGCTCAAGTCCGGCGCCAACGCCCAGTCCGTAGGCGCCCACACCACCTCCGCGGTGGTGCAGTCGATCTTCTGGGTCATCATCCTCGACGCCGCCGCGGCGCTGTTCTTCGTCGAGGTGGGCTGGTGAGCGCCGCGGACCCCGGGCCGGCCATCGAGATCCGCGGCCTCGTCACCCGGATCGGCGGGAGCGTGATCCACGACCGCCTGGACCTGACGGTGCGCCGCGGCGAGGTCCTCGGCCTGGTCGGCGGCTCCGGGAGCGGCAAGACGGTGCTGCTGCGCACCCTGATCGGGCTGCTGCGCCCGGCCGGCGGGGAGGTCCGCCTGCTCGGCGAGCGCCTCGGCCCCGATACCGCCCCGGCAGGCCTGGAGCAGCGCATCGGGGTGCTCTTCCAGAACGGGGCGCTCTACTCGTCGCTGACCCTCACCGAGAACGTCGCCCTCGCGCTGACCGAGCACGCCCGGCTGCCGGGCGAGGAGGCCGAGCGGCTCGCCGGCGTCATGCTCGCCCTGACCGGGCTGCCGCCGGCGGCGGGCGGGCGCTTCCCCGCCGAGCTCTCCGGCGGCATGGTCAAGCGCGCCGCCCTCGCCCGGGCGCTCGTCCTCTGCCCCGAGCTGCTCTTCCTCGACGAGCCGACCGCCGGGCTCGACCCCATCGGCGCCGCCGCCTTCGACCGGCTCCTGGTGACCCTGCGCGACGCCCTCGGGCTGACGGTCTTCCTGGTCACCCACGACCTCGACACCCTGTACGCCGCCTGCGACCGGGTGGCGGTCCTCGCCGAGCAGCGGGTCCTGGCGGTCGGCACCCTCGAGGAGGTCGCCGCCGTCGACCACGAGTGGGTCCAGGCCTACTTCCGCGGCCCCCGGGGGCGCGCCGCGCAGCGGGCCGCGCAGCCGTAGCCGCCGCGCCCCGGCTACGCCTCGTCGTCGTGGAAGGCCGAGGCCTGGACCTTGCCGAGCATCGTCTGCGCCTTGCTGCGCTCCTCCTGCGCCTGCGGGGTGTCGAGCTCGTCGGCCAGCGCCTCGAAGATCTCGGCGAGGCGGTCGAAGTACGGCAGCGCCTGGCTCGCCCCCTGCGCCTCGAGCACGGCCATGCCGACGCGCTCGTAGGCCAGGCCCCAGGCGCGGCGGGCCTCGGGGGTGCGCAGCTCGCCGGCGAAGGCCTCCCGCAGCTCCAGGGCCCGGCGGTAGTAGGACAGGGCCGCCCCGTTGCCCTCGATGGCCTCCAGGGCGGCGCCGACCCGCTCCAGCGCCAGCGCCCAGTCCTGCCGGGCGCGCAGGGTGCCCTGCTCCTCGGCGAGTTCCTCGCGCAGCTCCAGGGCCTTGTAGTAGTAGGGCAGCGCGGTCTCGGCGCCGTCGAGGGCCCGGACGGCGTTGCCGACGCGGTTGAGCGCCACGCTCCAGTCCCGGCGCGCCTGGCTCGTCCCCTGCTCCACGGCCAGGCGCTCGGCGATGTGCCGCCAGCGGTGGTAGTCGGGCAGGGCCGCCGCCGGCCCCTCTGTGGCGAACAGGGCGTCGCCGAGGCGCTCGAACGTCACCCCGATATCGCGGCGCAGCGGCGCATCGCTCTCCTCCGAGAGGGCGTGCATGAGCAGCTCCACCGCCTCGCGGTAGGCGGAGGCCGCCGCCGCGGCGTCGCCGCTCTCCCAGAGCTGGTCGCCCTCCTCGGAGCGGGCGATACCCCGCTTGCGGGCGTTGGCCGGGGACTCCCGGCGGCGGACGCCCCAGGAGCTCGCCCGG
>NZ_NRSH01000201.1 GCF_016584055.1 Halorhodospira neutriphila | reverse complement strand
CGTTATCTCTTCATTACCGGTGGTGTCGTCTCGTCCCTCGGCAAGGGGATCTCCGCCGCCGCGCTCCCGGGCCCCGCCGCCGGCGGCGGCGAGGTCCTCGATGATCCGCTCGAGCGCGGCGCGCTGCTCGGCGTCGAGCCGGCGGAAGGCGGTGAGCAGCCGGGCCTCCTCGGCCTCCAGGGCGAAGGCCTCGCTCCTGGCCTCCCGGTAGCCGCACCGCCCCTCGGCCACCCCCTGCTGCGGGCGCATGGGCGGCTCGCCGTACTCCAGCCAGGCGCGGCGGACCCCGAGGGCGTCGGCCGCCGCCGCCATGTGCTTGCGCGTCGGCAGGGAGCTGCCCTCGAGCCAGCGGCGCACCGCCTGGCCGCTGACCTCGAACAGCTCACCGAGCCGCTTCTGCTCCCGCGGCTGGATGCCGAGCTCGAGGATCCCGCGGCGCAGCCGCTCGGCGAACTCCGAGTGGAGGCGTTCTGCTTTCCTGGGGCCCATACGGCGCGAGCCTAAGCAGGCGCGCCGCAAATCTCAGTTCCGCAAAGAGTAACCGCTGGTTACCGCCCCGAGAGGGACGCCGGCGCCCAATTTCGCTATGCTGGGCCCATGATCGGGAAAAGGATCTCCCCCCTCGCCCTCGCGGCGCTCCTGCTCTCGGCGCTCCCCACGGCGGGCGCGGCCCCGTCGCCCCACGGGGCGCTCGAGGTCGAGCTCGCCCCCGGGCAGGGACGCCTCCAGGGCCGCCTCGAGCTCCGGATGCCGAGCGGCGAGCCGCTGTCGCTCACCCTCGGCGAGGGCTTCGCCCTCGAGGCCGTCGAGATCGGCGCCGGCAGCGTGCAGCGCCTCGGCGACCAGGCCGTCAACCTCCACCCGCGGGGTCCGACGCGGGCCGAGCTGCGCTGGAGCGGCGCACCCCCGGCCGACGGCCGGGACTTCCTGGACGCCTCCGGGGCGCTGCTCACGGCGGCGAGCGGCTGGTACCCCCAGCCGGGGCCGCGGCCGATGCGCTACTCGCTGACCGTCGCCCTCCCCGCGCGCCTGCAGGCGGTGGCCAGCGGCACCCGGCTCGGCGAGCAGCGCGACGCCGGCCGCCGGCGCGTCGCCTTCGAGCACCCGGCCCCCGGCTCGCGCATCACCCTCGTCGCCGGCGAGTGGGAGAAGGCCGCGGCGCAGACGGCCTACGGCAGCGTCTACACCTTCTTCCCCGAGCGCCTCGCCGGGCTGAGCGCCGACTACCTCGAGCGCGCCGGCGCCTACCTGGAGCGCTTCGGCGACTGGATCGGCCCGCCGCCGCACGGCAGCTACGCCGTCGTCGCCGCGCCGCTGCCCGTCGGCTACGCCTTCCCCGGCTTCACCTACATCGGCGAGCGCGTCCTGCAGCTGCCGTTCATCCCCCGCACCTCCCTGCCCCACGAGGTCCTCCACGAGTGGTGGGGCAACGGCGTCTACATCGACTACGCCGACGGCAACTGGGCCGAGGGGCTGACCCAGTACATGGCCGACTACCACCAGGCCCGGCGCCGCGGCCCCGGCGAGGCGCGCCGGATGCGCGGCGACTGGCTCCGCGGCCAGGCCGCCCTGCCCGCGGCGCGGGACTACCCCCTGCGCCGCTTCCGCGGCCGGCGGCAGCCCCGCGACGAGATCGTCGGCTACCAGCGCGCCGCCTTCCTCTTCCACACGCTGCACCGGCGCCTCGGGGCGTCGGGGTTCGCCGCGGCGCTGCGCGCCTTCTACGCCGACAACCGCCACCGCCCGGCGGACTGGGCCGACGTGCGCGAGGCGTTCACCGACACCGCCATCGGCCGCGAGCGCCGGCCCGAGGATATCGCCGCGACCCTCTCCTGGTTCGTGGAGACCACCGGGGCGCCGCGGCTGCGCCTGGCGGCGTGGTCGGCGGAGCGCGGCGGCCGGCGGGGCGGCTACCGCGTCGAGGCCGAGATCGCCTGGGACGAGGACGCCTACCCCGCCCGCATCCCCGTCGTCGTGGAGACCGCCGACGGCGGCCGCGAGCTCCGCCGGCCGCGGCTCGAGCCCGGCGAGCGCCGGCGCATCCGCATCGCCACCGAGTCGCGCCCCGAGGCGCTCGCCGTCGACCCGGACTTCCACGTCTACCGCCGCCTCGCCGTCGGCGAGGGCGTCCCCACCCTCCGCGACCTCTTCCTCGCCCGGCGGGTCCGGCTGGTCTCGCCGTGGCCCGGGCTCGAGGAGGCCGCCCGGCGGCCGCTGGCCGGGCGCCTGGAGCGGGGGGAGGCGGATGCGGAGCGGGCGCTGCTGCTCGTCGGCCCCGAGCCGTTCCTGCGCGAGCGCCTCGCCGCGATCGGCGCCTGCACCTTCCGCCGCACGCCGCCGGCCCAGGCGACCGCC
>NZ_NRSH01000200.1 GCF_016584055.1 Halorhodospira neutriphila | reverse complement strand
CGCTGACCGGCGCCTCGTCGGCGGCGGTCGCCGCCGGCGGGCCGGCGGCGACCACCCGGCCGCCGTGCTCGCCGGCGGCCGGGCCCATGTCGATGAGGTGGTCGGCGGCGCGGATCGCCTGCGCCTCGTGCTCGACGACGATCACCGTGTTGCCGGTATCGCGCAGCCGGCGCAGGGTCTCGAGCAGGCGGCCGTGGTCGCGGGGGTGGAGGCCGATGGAGGGCTCGTCGAGGACGTAGAGCACGCCCACGAGCCCGGCGCCGAGCTGGCTGGCGAGGCGGATGCGCTGCGCCTCGCCGCCGGAGAGGGTGGCGGCCCCGCGCTCGAGGGTCAGGTAGCCGAGGCCGACGTCCTCGAGGAAGCCGAGGCGCTGGACGAGCTCGTCGAGCACCGGCCGGGCGATCTCGCCCCGGGTGCCGGTGAGGCTCAGCCCGGCGCAGGCGGCGCGGGCCTCGTGGATCGGCAGGGCGGTGAGCCCGGGCAGCGTCCAGTCGCCGACGTACACGTGGCGGGCCCGGCGGTTGAGGCGGCTGCCGCCGCACTCGGGGCAGGGGCGCACGGTGAGGAAGCGGCCGAGCTCCTCGCGGACGGTGGCCGACTCGGCCTCGCGGTAGCGGCGCTCGAGGCTCGGCAGGACCCCCTCGAAGGGGTGCTCCTGGGTGACCGTGCCGCTCGGCCCCGGGTAGCGGAAGGTGATCGCCTCGTCCCCCGAGCCGTGGAGGATGATCCGCTGGATCCGCTCGGGCAGCGCCTCCCACGGCGTCTCGAGGTCGAAGCCGTAGTGGGCCGCCAGCCCCTCGAGGGTCGCGTGGTAGTAGAGGTTGCGCCGGTCCCAGCCCCGGATGGCGCCCTCGGCGAGGGTCAGCTGCGGGCGGCTGACCACGCGCTGGGGGTCGAAGGCGTGCTGCTCGCCGAGCCCGTCGCAGCTCGGGCAGGCGCCGTCGGGGTTGTTGAAGGAGAACATCCGCGGCTCCAGCGGCTCGACGGCGTAGCCGCAGCTCGGGCAGGCG
Source organism: Halorhodospira neutriphila (assembly GCF_016584055.1). GTDB lineage: Bacteria > Pseudomonadota > Gammaproteobacteria > Nitrococcales > Halorhodospiraceae > Halorhodospira > Halorhodospira neutriphila. The sequence goes on along the minus strand of NZ_NRSH01000200.1, from coordinate 1,373 downwards.
GGCTGGGCGGAGAAGGTCAGCGGCTCGCGCTGCGGCTCGTCGAGCCAGGCGGCGCGCACGAGCCCCTCGCTCAGGCTCAGGGCCGTCTCGATGGAGTCGGCGAGCCGGGCGGCGAGCGAGGCCCGGACCCGGAAGCGGTCGATCACCGCCTCGATGCGGTGGGGCCCGTCGCCGCCGAGCGCTGGCGGCGGGTCGAGCTCGAGCAGCTCGCCGTCGATCCGGGCGCGGATGAAGCCCTGGGCGCGCAGCTGCTCGAGGGTGCGCGCCGGCTCCTGCGGCGCGGGCTCGAGCGGTGCGAGCAGCGCCATCTTCGTCCCCTCCGGCTCGGCGAGGATGCGGTCGACCATCTGCGTGACCGTGCTCGCCTCCAGGGCGGCCCCGTGCTCCGGGCAGCAGGGGACCCCGGCGCGGGCGAAGAGCAGGCGCAGGTAGTCGTGGATCTCGGTGACCGTGCCCACCGTCGAGCGCGGGTTGTGGGAGGCCGACTTCTGCTCCACCGAGATCGCCGGCGAGAGCCCGTCGATGTGGTCGACGTCCGGCTTGTCCATCATCGACAGGAACTGCCGGGCGTAGGCCGAGAGCGACTCGACGTAGCGCCGCTGCCCCTCGGCGTAGAGGGTGTCGAAGGCCAGCGACGACTTGCCCGAGCCGGAGACGCCGGTGATCACCGTCAGGCGGCCGCGGGGGATGTCGACGTCGATCCCCTGCAGGTTGTGGGTGCGTGCGCCGCGGATGCGGATCGTATCCATGTTCACTCGGGGGCGGCAGGAGGCGGAGGAATCGACTACGCTACCGCGCTATACGCCGGCCTGTCAGTCGCCGCGTCGCCGCTCGCCGGGCGGGGCGGGAAGGGCCCTCGCGGTTTCGCGCGCCGGCCAAAACCTTTAGATTGAACTCCCCCCGTCCGGCTCCTCGGCAGCGGAGGCCGGCGAGCGCGGGCGGCGCCCACAGCCGACGAATCCACCCAATCCCAGCGGCAAAGGAGGTGCTCGGCCCATGGCGAGCAGAGGCATCAACAAGGTCATCCTCATCGGCAACCTCGGCCGCGACCCGGAGGTGCGCTATACGGCCTCGGGCAGCGCCGTCGCCAACGTCACCCTGGCCACCTCCGAGAGCTGGCGCGACCGCCAGACCGGGGAGCAGCAGGAGCGCACCGAGTGGCACCGCCTGGTCTTCTTCGGGCGCCTGGCGGAGATCGCCGGCGAGTACCTGCGCAAGGGCTCCAAGATCTACGTCGAGGGCCGGCTGCAGACCCGCAAGTGGCAGGACCAGAACAACCAGGACCGCTACACCACCGAGATCGTCGCCAACGAGATGCAGATGCTCGACAGCCGCGGCGGCGGCGGGGCGGCGCCGCGGCTGTCGAGCATCTG
>NZ_NRSH01000199.1 GCF_016584055.1 Halorhodospira neutriphila | reverse complement strand
CGCCGGCCACGACCCGCGGCACCTGGCGGCGCTCCTGCGCGCCGCGAGCCTCGCCGGGCAGCCGGACCTGCGCCCGGCGCTGGCGGCGCTGCCGGCGCCGACGGCCTACCTCGCCGGCGGCGACGACGCCAAGTTCCTCGCCCTCGGCGAGGCGCTCAGCGCCGAGATCCCCGGCGTGAGGCTTGTCAAAATCGCCGGTGTCGGGCATAACTGCCACGCCGAGGCGCCCGAGGCGATCGCCGAGGCCATCCACACGCACCTGGACCGCGAAGCAGCCAGACCATGACCGAAGACGCACAGCAGCCCATCACCCCCGGCCTGGAGTGGCAGGACTGCTCCGCCGGCTACCACGACATCCGCTACCACAAGGCGGAGGGGATCGCGAAGATCACCATCAACCGCCCAGAGGTGCGCAACGCCTTCCGCCCCCAGACGGTGCGCGAGATGCAGCTCGCCCTCGCCGACGCCCGCTTCGACGAGGGCATCGGCGTGGTCGTGCTCACCGGCGAGGGCGAGCTCGCCTTCTGCTCCGGCGGCGACCAGCGCGTACGCGGCGACTCCGGCTACCAGGACGAGCAGGGCACCCACCACCTCAACGTCCTCGACCTGCAGCGCGAGATCCGCTCCTGCCCCAAGCCGGTCATCGCCATGGTCGCCGGCTACGCCATCGGCGGCGGCCACGTCCTGCACCTCGTCTGCGACTTGACCATCGCCGCCGACAACGCCCGCTTCGGCCAGACCGGCCCCAAGGTCGGCTCCTTCGACGGCGGCTTCGGCGCCAGCTACATGGCCAGCGTCGTCGGCCAGAAGAAGGCCCGCGAGATCTGGTACCTGTGCCGCCAGTACGACGCCCGCGAGGCCGAGGCGATGGGCCTGGTGAACACCGTGGTGCCGCTCCAGGAGCTGGAGGTGGAGACGGTCGCCTGGTGCCGGCGCATCCTCGAGCACTCGCCCATGGCCCTGCGCGCCCTCAAGTCCGCCTTCAACGCCGGGCTCGACGGCCAGGCCGGCGTCCAGGAGCTGGCCGGCAACGCCACCATGCTCTTCTACATGACCGAGGAGGGCCAGGAGGGGCGCAACGCCTACCTGGAGAAGCGCAAGCCGGACTTCCAGCGCTTCAAGCGCAACCCATGAGCCGGGCGGCCGCAGCGGCCATCGCGCGGCTCGACCTGTGGCGCTACCGGGTGCCGCTGCAGGGCACGGCGCCGGTCGCCGAGCGCCACGGGGCGCTGCTCGAGTGGCGCAGCGCCGACGGGCAGACGGTCTGGTCGGAGATCAGCCCCCTGCCGGGCTTCAGCGCCGAGAGCCTCGACGACTGCCTGGCGGCGTGCCGGGCGCTGATGGCCTCGGCGCCGGGGGCCCACGACCCGGCGCTCGTGGACACGCTCCCGCCGGCGGCGCGCTTCGGCATCGAGAGCGGCTGGCTGCAGCTCACCGAGGCGCCGCAGGCGCCGCCCCAGCTCGAGCCCTGCCGGCTGCTCGCCGCCGGGCCGGCCGGCTCGCCGACCCAGGTCTCGAGCAAGGGGTGCCTGAAGCTCAAGATCGGCGGCGCCGCGCTCGAGGACGAGATCGAGCGCATCCGCAAGCTCTGCGCCGAGCTGCCCCGGAGCGTACGGCTGCGCCTCGACGCCAACCGCAGCTACAGCCCGGAGCAGGCGGCGGAGCTGTGCGCCGCCATCGCCCCGGAGCGCATCGAGTTCCTCGAGGAGCCGCTGCACGCCGGCGCCTCCTACGCCGACTGGACGCACTACAGCGCCGTGCCCTTCGCCTGGGACGAGACCCTGCGCGAGCACCCCGAGGCCGACCTCCAGACCCCGGGGCTCGCCGCCGTCGTCCTCAAGCCGATGCTCACCGGGCTCAACCGCACCGCGGCCTGGCACACCGCGGCGCAGCGCGCCGGCTGCCGGACGGTGCTCAGCGGCGCCTTCGAGAGCAACCTCAGCCTCGACTTCTACGCCCGGCTGATCCAGGACTGGGGGCTGACCGGCTACCACCACGGCCTCGACACCTTCTCGGCGTGGCCCGTGGCCCTGCTCGAGCCCCTCCAGAGCCAGGCCGGGCACGCCGAGAAGCCGACCATGGGCCGCGACGAGCTCGAGCACCTGGAGCGGCTGCTGTGAGCGGAGCCCGGCTCGAGTGCCGGCTGGCGCAGGCCGCGCGCCGCTTCCCCGGGCAGCCGGCCCTCGTCACCCCGGAGACGAGCCTCTCCTTCGCCGAGCTCGACGCCCGGGTCAGCGAGCGCGCCGCCGCCCTCCAGTCCCAGGGCATCGGCGCCGGCGCCTGGGTCATCGCCCGCACGGCGACCGCCGTCGACGGCGTCGTCGACTGGCTGGCCCTGCTGCGCGCCGGCGCCCGCGCCCTGCCGGTCAGCGGGCGGATGCCGGCGGAGACGCTCCGC
>NZ_NRSH01000198.1 GCF_016584055.1 Halorhodospira neutriphila | reverse complement strand
CGCCGCGGCCACCCTCGTCGTCGGCGCCTCGCTCAATGCCGCCGCCGACCGGCTCGCCGAGCGCACCGGCGTCCCCGACTACCGCTTCGACCACCTGGTGGGCCTCGCCGCCACCGACCGGCTGGTCATGGCCCTGCGCGAGATCAGCGGTCGCGACGCCGTCCCGGCGCGGGTCGAGCGCCACCGCCGCCAGCTCCAGGACGCCCTGCTCGACGCCCATACCGTCCTTGGCGCCGCCCGGGTGGCGGTCGCCGCAGCCGGCGAGATCGGCGACCGGCCGGCCGCCGGTGGTCACCGGGCTGTGGTCGGCGTCGGCCAGGTGGCCGTCGAGGGCGGTGCTCAGGTCGGGGATGAGCACCGGCTCGAGGCCGAAGGCCTCGACGAGCTCGGCGATCGCCTCGGCGTCGCCGGGGCCGTGGGCCGCCGAGAGGAGGACGTTGACCCGGGCCGGATCGCGACCCGGGGCGGTCCCGGCGCTCGCCGCCGCGGGTACCAGGGCGTCGACAATCGCCCGGAGCGCGGCGGCGTAGCCGCTCTCCAGGCCCCCGGCGAAGTCCGGGGTGTTGACCGCCACCACCGCCGTGCCGGCGTGCTCGGGGTGCGCCTCGCGGAACTCGCGCACGAGGCGGTGGATGTCGGTGCCCTGGGCCTCGGAGAGGCCGGTGGTCAGGAGCGTGACCAGCGCCGGCGCCGACTTGCTGCAGACCGTCTCCAGGGCCTCGTGGGCGTTGGCGTCGGCGCCCATCACCGTGCTGACCGGGTCCATGGCCGTGGTCTGCAGGGGGATGGGCTCGTTGAAGTGGCGTACGAGGTAGACCTTGCCGAAGGCGGTGCACCCCTGCGAGCCGTGGAGCACCGGCATGGCGCGGTGGAAGCCGAGGGTGGCGAGGCTGGCGCCGAGCGGTGCGCCCGCCTTGAGCGGATTGATGGCCAGCGGCTTGCTGCAGCGTTCGATCTCGGCCATGGGGGATCCTCCCTGCGTCGTCGGGCCGCTCAGCGGCCCGGGGAAGCCGGCGACGCCTGCGCCCAGGGGGCGGGCTCGCGGACCTGCGGCCAGACGGGGCTGTCGATGGTGATGCACAGCTGCCGGGCGAGCTCGAGCATGCCGTCGTAGCCGGCGTAGGCGTGGCTGCGCTCCTGGTTGATGTCGAGGAAGGGCAGGCGCGCCTTGAGCGCCGTGTACATGTTCCGGCCGCCGGCGATGAGCACGTCGGCGCCGCTGTCGCGCACGGCGTCGATCAGCGCCCGCGGGCTGCCCGACTCCAGCATCCGGGCGTCCTCGCCCATGATCTGCTGGATCCGCGCCTTGTCGGCGGCGGTGGACTTGCGGGTGCCCGTGGCCACCACCTCCATGCCCAGGTCGTGGAGGGCGGAGACGACGGACCAGCTCTTGACCCCGCCGGTATAGAGCACCGCCTTGCGGCCCCGCAGCCGCCGGCGCCACGGCTCCAGGGCGGCGTCGATGCGCGCCTCCTCGCGGGCGATGAGCGCCTCGGTGCGCCGCTGCAGGTCGGCGTCGCCGAGCAGCCGGGCGATCTCGCGCAGCGCCGCCGAGGTGTCCGCGACGCCGTAGAAGCTGCCCTCGAAGTAGGGGGCGCCGTAGCGCGCCTCGAGCTCGCGGGCGACGTTGAGCAGGGCCTTGGAGCAGACGAGCATGTTCGCCTCGCTGCGGTGCAGGGCCTGGACCTCGCGGAAGCGGGCGTCGCTGGAGATGCTGCCGAGCACCCGGATACCCAGCTCATCGAGCAGCGGCAGGACGTGCCAGAGCTCGCCGGCGATATTGAACTCGCCGATCAGCCCGATGTCGTGGAGCGTCATCCCCGCCGGCCGGGCCGATGCCGGGACCGGGTCGGGCTCCCGGGTGCCGATGACGTGCTCGAGCAGCGCCTTGCCGGCGATGCGGTTGCCGAGGTTCTTGCTGCCGTAGAAGCCGGCGCAGTCGACGGGGACCACGGGGGTGCCCCAGCGCTCGGCGGCCTGCCGGCAGACCGTCTCCAGGTCGTCGCCGGTGAGGGCGGGGACGCAGGTCTGGTAGACGAAGACCGCGGCCGGGGCGTAGCCGTCGATGGCCTGCTTGATGCCGTGGAAGAGCCGCTCCTCGCTGCGGCCCATGACCACGTCCTCCTCGGCGAGGTCGGTGGTCATGCCGATGCGCCAGAGGGTGGGGCCGGTGGAGCGGGTGCCGCGGTTGTCCCAGGAGCTGCCGGCGCAGGTGATCGGGCCGTGGATGATGTGCGCGGCGTCGGCGATGGGCAGCAGGGCGATCTGCGCGCCGTCGAAGGCGCAGCCGCCGGCGGCGGCGCCGGGCTGGGGGCGGGCGCAGCCGGGCTTGGCGCCCTGGTTGTGCTCGCAGCCGGGCTCGTCGAGCAGGGCGGCGATCTCTTGGGCGTGCATCGGCGGGCCTCCTCTTGCGGCTCGGGTGGGCCCCGG
>NZ_NRSH01000197.1 GCF_016584055.1 Halorhodospira neutriphila | reverse complement strand
CACAACCGCGAGGTCATCGAGCGGCTCTGCGCCGCGGGGGCGGGGGGCTCCGGCCAGCGCACGCCGGCGGCGCAGAGCCGCTCGATGACCTCGCGGTTGTGGGGCTCGGCGAAGAACCCGGCGACGGCCTCGGCCACCACCGGCCCGACCTCCTCGACCCCCTCGAGCGCCGCCGCCGGGGCGGCCATGATCCGCAGCAGCGCCTCGCTGGCGACCGGCGCATCCTCCGCCAGGCCCAGCTCGGCGCGCAGGGCCTGGCGGTCGCCGCGCGGGACGTCCGCGCGGAGGCCGTAGGCGGCCTCGGCCAGCCGCTGCGCGGTGACCTCGCCGACGTGCTGGATGCCCAGGGCGTAGAGGAAGCGCGCCAGGCTCGTCGCCTTGGCCGCCTCCAGGGCGGCGAGGAGGTTGTCGGCGGACTTGTCGCCCATGCGCTCCAGCCCGGCGAGCCGGGCGTGCTCGAGGTGGAAGAGGTCCGCCACGTCGCGGACCAGGCCCTTGGCCACCAGCTGCTCGACGAGCTTCTCGCCGAGCCCGTCGATGTCCAGCGCCCCCCGCGAGGCGAAGTGCCGGATCGCCCCCTCGCGCTGGGCGGGGCAGTAGAGGCCGCCAATGCAGCGGTGCGCCGCCTCGTCGTCGAGGCGCACCACCCGCGAGCCGCACTCCGGGCAGACGGGGACGCGCTCGGCGAAGCGCCACGGCTCGGCGCCCGCCGGGCGCTGCTCCTGGATCACGTCGGTGATCTGCGGGATCACGTCGCCGGCGCGGCGGACCATCACCGTGTCGCCCTCGCGCACGTCCATGCGCTCGATCTCGTCGGCGTTGTGCAGGCTCGCCCGGGCGACCGTGGCCCCGCCGATCTCCACCGGCTCGAGCAGCGCCAGGGGGGTGATCTTGCCGGTGCGCCCCACGGAGGGGACGATCTCGCGGACCACGGTGGTCGCCTCGCGGGCCGGGAGCTTGAAGGCCACCGCCCAGCGCGGCGCCCGGGCGGTGAAGCCGAGCGCCTCGCGGGCGGCGAGGTCGTCGACCTTGAACACGGCGCCGTCGATCTCGTAGTCGAGGGACTCGCGCGCCTCGATCAGCCGGCGGCGGTAGTCGAGGCACGCCTCGGCGCCGGTGAGCCGCTCCACCGGGTTGGTGACCCGGAAGCCCCACTCGGCGAGGCGCTCGAGGACCTCCCCGTGCGTGCCGAGCCCGAGGGCCGCCGGGTCGCCGACGCCGAAGGTGAACAGCGTCAGGGGGCGGCGGGCCGTCACCCGCGGGTCGAGCTGGCGCAGGGAGCCGGCGGCGGCGTTGCGGGGGTTGGCGAAGGGGCGCTCGCCGGCGGCGAGGCGCTCGGCGTTGAGCCGCTCGAAGTCGGCCTTGCGGATGACCACCTCGCCGCGGACCTCGAGCCGCTGCGGGTGGCCGCCGCCGCGCAGGCGCAGCGGCGCGCTGCCGACGGTGCGCACGTTGGCCGTGACGTCCTCGCCGGTGCGCCCGTCGCCCCGGGTGCCGGCGCGCACCAGGACCCCCGCCTCGTAGGTGAGGCTCAGCGACAGGCCGTCGAGCTTGGGCTCGCCGGTGTAGGCGACCGCCTCGGCCCCGAGGCGCTCCCGGACGCGGCGGTCGAACTCGGTGAGCTCCGCCTCGGCGAAGGCGTTGCCCAGCGAGAGCATGGGGGTGTCGTGCTCGACGGTGGCGAAGCCCTCCCGCGGCGCGGCGCCGACGCGCTGGGTCGGCGAGTCGGCGGTGACCAGCTCCGGGAACTGCGCCTCCAGCCCCTGCAGCTCGGCGAGCAGGGCGTCGTACTCGGCGTCGGAGATCGCCGGCTGGTCGAGGACGTAGTAGCGGTGGTTGTGCTCGGCGATCTGCGCGCGCAGCGCCTCGATGCGGCGCTGCGCCTCCTCCCGGGACGGCGGCGGGGTCGGCTCGGCCACGGGGCCCTCCTCGCTACTGGCGCTTGTGCACGGCGATGTGCAGCTGCCGGCGGTGCTCGCGCAGCTGCTCGCGCATGTGCTCGGCCACCTGCTGCGTCAGCGTCGAGCGGGTGGCGTCGAGCAGCTCGCCGCCGAGCTGCACCGAGACCTTGTAGGCGGCGATCAGCAGCGCGTCGAGGGCCTCCTCGCTGTCCACGGGCAGGGGCAGCTGCATGAAGAAGGCGAGCCCCGGCGTCTCCAGCCCGGGGAGGCGCTCCGGGTCCAGGTAGCCCGGCTCGACCATGCTCGCGGCGCTGAAGAGCGTGAAGCGGCCGAGCTCGCCCTCGCCGCGCCGGTGCCAGATGTGGTGCTCCCCGGGGGCCATGCCCACCGCCTCCAGCGCCGCGGCGATCTCCGGGCCGCGGAAGCGCTCCCCCTCGGGGGCGCCGACGTGGACCACCATGAGCTTCTCCGCCTCCGGGAAGCCGCCGGTGCGGTAGACGCTGAGCTCCACCTCCGAGGCCGGCGGGAGCCTCAGCGGCG
>NZ_NRSH01000196.1 GCF_016584055.1 Halorhodospira neutriphila | reverse complement strand
TTCGGGTCCCCTGCGCTTCTCGCCCGAGCGGGGCCGCGCGCTGAACTCGCTTCGCTCGGACAGCAGCGCGCTCGCCGAGCGGCTGGCGCCGCTCGGCGTCCCCGCTCGGGCTGCGATGCTCGGCGCGCTCGAAAGGACGCCGCAGGGCCCCGCCGGCCCCCGGCTAGCGGGCAGCGGCGCCGCCGCCGAGGCGCTGCGCCAGGGCCTGCGCCACCTCGGGGTGGACGAAGCGCGAGACGTCGCCGCCGAGGGCGGCCACCTCGCGCACCAGGCTCGAGGAGATGAAGGCGTACTGCTCGGAGGGGGTCAGGAAGAGCGTCTCGGCGTCGGCGCGGAGCTGGCGGTTCATGCTGGCGAGCTGGAACTCGTGCTCGAAGTCGGAGACCGCGCGCAGGCCCCGGAGGATGACGTGCGCCCGGCGGTGCGCGACGAACTCGACGAGCAGGGTCGAGAAGGCCTCCACCGTCACGTTCTCGGCCCCGTCGAGGGCGGTGCGGGCCAGCTCGAGGCGCTCCTCGAGGGCGAAGGCCGGCGTCTTGGACGGGCTCGGGTTGGCGGCGACGCCGACGATCAGCCGATCGAACAGGCGGGCGCCGCGCTGGATCAGGTCGGTGTGGCCGTGGGTGATGGGGTCGAAGGTCCCCGGGTAGACGGCGATCACGCCCATCGGCTGTGGCTCCTCAGGCTTGCGGGCCCCCCGGTGGCGGGCACTCGTCACTCGCAGCGGATCAGCGTGAGCTCGCTGCGCCCGGCGCGGCCGCGGCGGATCGGCTCCCAGCCGGGCGGCAGCTCGGGCGCCCCGGCGCCGATCTCGTTCTCAATATAGATGTGCGCTGCAGCACCGAGCCATCCTCGCAGCGCGAGCTCGCGGCAGCAAGCCTCCAGGAGCCCGCGCTCGGCGTAGGGCGGGTCGAGGAAGGCGAGATCGAAGGGGGCGCCGGGGCCGCGGCGCAGGAAGGCCCGGGCGTCGGCCGGCTCGACCCGGGCCCGGTCCGCGGCGCCGAGCCCGGTGAGCGTCTCGCGCAGGGCGGCGGCGACGCGGCGCTGGCGCTCGACGAGCACGGCCTCGGCGGCGCCCCGGGAGAGCGCCTCGAGGCCGAGGGCGCCGGTGCCGGCGAAGAGGTCCAGGCAGCGGGCGCCGGGGAGCAGGGGGGCGAGCCAGTTGAAGAGGGTCTCCCGGGCCCGGTCGCTGCTCGGGCGCACGCCGGCGGCCGGCACCGCGATCCGGCGCCCGCCCCACTGGCCGCCGACGATCCGCACCCGGGCGCTGCGCCGGCTCACTGCGCCGCGGCCTCCGTGCCCTCGCTCGGCTGCTCGGCGTCCGGGCCGACGACCACGGTGGCCATGCGCTGCGGGTCGAGGCGCGCCGCGAGGGCCTGGCGGACGTCGGCGGGCTCGACCGCCTCCATGCGCGGGGTGTAGCGCGCCAGGTGGCTCGTGGGCAGGTCGTAGAAGGCCATGCTCGCCAGCTCGCGGCTGAGCGCCGCGTTGCTCGCCAGCGCCAGGGGGAAGGCGCCGGTGAGCTGGCGGACGGCCTTGCGCACCCCTTGCCCGTCGAGCCCCTCGGCGTCGAGGCGCTCGATCTCGCCGCGGAGCACGCGGCGGGCCTCGGGGGCGCGCTCGGCCTTGACCTGCGAGTACACCAGCCACGGCCCCTGCGCGCGCAGGACGTGGAGCCGGCTGCCGGTGGCGTAGGAGAGGCCCCGCTCCTCGCGCATGGTCCGGAAGAGCCGCGAGACCATGCCGGCGCCGCCGAGGGCCTGGTCGGCCACGCGCAGCGGGTACTCGAGGGCCACCTCGCCGCGGGCGATGGCCGGCTGCCCCATGTAGAGGGCCGTCTGCGCCGCCGGGAAGTCGATGCGCACCTCGCGGCGCGCCGGGCGCTCCGGCGCCGGCGGGAGGGCCGCGGCGGGCTCGCCGGGCGCCAGCGCCCCGGTGAGCCGCTCGGCGAGGGCGCGGGCGCGCTCGGGCTCGATATCGCCGACGACGGCGACGCTGGCGTTGGCGGCGACGTAGTAGCGCTCGTAGAAGGCGGCGACCCGCTCCGGGCCGAGCTCGGCGACGGCCGCCTCGGTGCCGAGCGGCGGCGAGGCGTAGGGGTGCTCGCCGTACATCGCCCGGAAGAGGGCGCGCTCGGCGATCGCCGCGGCGGACTGGCGCTCGGCGCGGATCTCCTGGAGCTGGCCCTCGCGCTCGCGGCGGACCGCCTCGCCGGCGAAGGCGGGGGCCTCGAGGACGCGCTCGAGCAGGGCCACGGCCTCGTCGAGGGTCGCCGGCCGCGCGAGGCTGCGCAGATGCACGCGGGCGTAGTCGCGCCCGACGGCCGTGGACAGCCGCGCCCCGGTATCCTCGAGCCGCCGGGCGAGCTCGCCGGCGCTGAGCCCGGCGGTGCCCTCGTCGAGGGTGCGCGCGACCAGCTCGGCGAGGCCGGGGTGCTCGCCGTCGCGGGCGCTGCCGGCGTCGAGGACGAGCTGGATG
>NZ_NRSH01000195.1 GCF_016584055.1 Halorhodospira neutriphila | reverse complement strand
CCGAGCAGTAGAGGCGCCCGCCGCGCCCGCGTACCCCGCACGGCCCGGGCCTCCCCGCGGGGACGGGCCCTCGGCCCACGCCGCCGGGCGCGGCGCTACTCGGCGCAGATGCCGGTGGCGTAGGCCTGCTTGACCTCCCCCGGAGCGCACGTCCACCCCGAGGTGACCGTGCCGTCCCAGGTGAAGGTGACCGCCTTGCCCGCCAGCTCGGGGCGCACCCCGTCGCTCGTCCCCTTGAAGGTAACCTCCACCCCGATACCGCTGTCGTCTTCGCCACTCCCGCTAGTTGAGGTGAGGTCCACCGAGGCGACGTGCTCGCCGCTGGTGCGCAGCCCGGTGAGCAGGCCCTCGCTCGACGGATCCGAGGGCACGCCGTGGAGCTGGACGTGGGACTCCACGGCGGTGCGCACGCCGGCGAAGAGGGTCACCGCCTCGGTGAACTGCGAGCGGGCGACGAAGGGGACGGTGGCGCCGCCGAGACCAAGACCCGCGTCGAGGACCTCTACCGCCCCTACCAGCGCAAGCGCCGGACCAAGGCGCAGATCGCCCGCGAGGCCGGCCTCGAGCCCCTCGCCGACAGCCTCCTCGCCGACCCGGCGCAGGTCCCCGAGCAGGCCGCCGCCCCCTACGTCACCGGCGAGGCGGCCGAGGGCGACGAGGCGCCGGGCGTCGCCGACGTCGAGCAGGCCCTCGACGGCGCCCGGCAGATCCTCATGGAGCGCTTAGCCGAGGACGCCGACCTGCTCGAGGAGCTGCGCGACTACGGCTGGCGCCAGGGGTACCTGGTCAGCCGGGTAGCCGAGGGCCAGGAGGAGGCGGGGGCGCGCTTCCGCGACTACTTCGAGCACGCCGAGCCGCTGCGCCGGATCCCCTCCCACCGGGCGCTGGCCATGCTCCGCGGCCAGGCCGAGGAGGTCCTGCGCCTGGGGATCGCCTGGTCCGAGGCCGAGGCCCGCGGCGAGAGCGAGGCGCCGAGCGTCGGCGAGGCGGCCGTCGCCCGGCGCTTCGGCCTCGCCGACCGCGGCCGCCCGGCGGACGCCTGGCTGGCGCGCACCGCCCGGCTGGCCTGGCGGGCGAAGCTCGCCACCCACCTCGACCTGGCGCTCAAGCGCCAGCTCCGCGAGCAGGCCGAGGCGGAGGCGATCCGCGTCTTCGGCGCCAACCTCCACGACCTGCTGCTCGCCGCCCCGGCCGGGCCGCGGCCGACCATCGGCCTCGACCCGGGGCTGCGCACCGGCGTCAAGGCCGCCGTCGTCGACGCCACCGGCGCGGTGGCCGAGACCGCCACCCTCCACCCCTTCGCCCCGCGCCGCGACCGCGCCGGGGCCCTGCGCACCCTCGCCGGGCTCGCCGAGCGCCACGGCGCCGAGCTCGTCGCCATCGGCAACGGCACCGCCTCGCGGGAGACCGACGCCCTCGTCGGCGAGCTCCTCGCCGAGCGCCCCGGGCTGGGGCTGCACAAGGTGGTGGTCTCCGAGGCCGGCGCCTCGGTCTACTCCGCCTCCGAGCAGGCCGCCCACGAGCTCCCCGAGCTCGACGTCTCCCTGCGCGGCGCCGTCTCCATCGCCCGGCGGCTCCAGGACCCGCTCGCCGAGCTGGTCAAGATCGAGCCCAAGTCCATCGGCGTCGGGCAGTACCAGCACGACGTCAACCAGGCGCGGCTCGGGCGCAAGCTCGACGCCGTCGTCGAGGACGGCGTCAACGCCGTCGGCGTCGACGCCAACACCGCCTCGGCGCCCCTGCTCGCCCGCGTCTCCGGGCTCGGGCCGGGGCTCGCCGAGCGGCTCGTCGCCCACCGCCAGGAGCGCGGCCCCTTCCGCAGCCGGGCGCAGCTCCACGACGTCCCCCGCCTCGGCCCCAAGGCCTTCGAGCAGGCCGCCGGCTTCCTGCGCATCGCCGGTGGCGACAACCCCCTCGACGCCTCCGCCGTCCACCCCGAGGCGTACCCGGTCGTCGAGCGCATCTGCGCCGCCACCGGCCGCGACGTCGCCTCGCTCATCGGCGACGAGGCCTACCTCGCCACCCTCGAGCCGGGCCGCTACACCGACGAGCGCTTCGGCGAGCCGACGGTGCGCGACATCCTCGCCGAGCTGGCCAAGCCGGGGCGCGACCCGCGGCCCGAGTTCCGCACCGCCGCCTTCCGCGAGGGCGTCGAGAGCCTCGAGGACCTCGAGCCCGGCATGGTCCTCGAGGGGAACGTGACCAACGTCACCAACTTCGGCGCCTTCGTCGACATCGGCGTCCACCAGGACGGGCTGGTGCACATCTCGGCGATGGCCCGGGAGTTCGTCCGCGACCCGCGGGCCGTGGTGCGCACCGGCGACGTGGTGCGGGTCAAGGTCCTCGAGGTGGACACCGAGCGCCGGCGCATCGGCCTGAGCATGCGCCTCGACGACGAGGCGGCCGAGGCCGGGGCGGCCCCCGAGGCGCAGCAGGCCGCGGCCTCGGCCGGCCAGGGCGCGGCGGCGCAGGCCGGCGACGGCCAGGGCCGGCGCCGCA
>NZ_NRSH01000194.1 GCF_016584055.1 Halorhodospira neutriphila | reverse complement strand
GTCGTCGCCGACGAGGACGTAGCGCGCGCCGAGCCGCTCGCCGAGGAGCTCGCCGGCGAAGGCCTCCGCCGCCACGCCGGCCAGGCGCTCGTCGAAGGAGACGCACACGACCCCGTCGACGCCCGTCTCGGCGAGCCGGCGCAGCTTCTCGCGCAGGCCGGTGAGCCGCGCCGGCGCCCGCTCCGGGGCGAGGTGCTCGAGCGGGTGCGGCTCGAAGGTCATCACCAGCGCCGGGCAGCCGCGGGCCGCGGCCTCGCGGCGCAGGCGCCCGATCACCGCCCGGTGGCCGCGGTGGACGCCGTCGAAGTTGCCGATGGTAACGGCCGCACCGCGGTGGCGGGCGCGGACGTTGTGTACCCCGCGGATCAGTTCCATGGGCTGACGCCGAAAATGGTCAGTCTACTACCCCCCGGTGGCCCTAGGCCAGAGCGCCCGGGCCGGCGCCGCCCTCGCCTAGCCCGCCCCGGCGCCGGGCGGCTCCCGGACCTCCGCCAGGCGCCAGCCGAGGGCGTAGAGGCCGGCGAAGTAGACCGCCGCGCCGAGCACCACCGCCGCGGCCAGCCAGCCGGCGCGGGTGAGCAGCCCGGCGGCCAGCCAGGCGTCGGCCTGCACGGCCGGATAGGCCAGCGCCGCCGCCATGAGCGCCGTCGCCCCGCCCACCTGGAGGGCCAGCCGCGGCCAGCCGCCGCCGGCGCGGTAGACCCGGCGCCGGAGCAGCCCGCGCAGGAGCAGCCCGGCGTTGACCGTCGCCGAGGCCCCCGTCGCCGCGGCCAGCCCGGCGTGGGCGTAGCCCGTCTCCCGCAGCGCCGCCACCGCGCCCACCGAGAGGAGGAGGTTGACCGCCACGGCGGCCACGGCGCAGCGCACCGGCGTGCGCATGTCCTCCCGGGCGAAGTAGCCCGGGGTGAGCACCTTGACCAGCACGAAGCCGAACAGGCCCAGGCTGTAGGCGGCCAGCGACAGCGCCGAGGCGCGGACGTCCCCGGCCTCGAAGGCGCCGTACTGGAAGAGCGTCGCTAGAATGGGGATGGAGAGGAGGATGAGCCCGGCGGTCGCCGGCGCCACGATGAGCAGCACCAGGCGCAGCCCCCAGTCCAGCGTGCGGCTGAAGCGCTCCGGCTCGCTGCGCGCGTGCTCGGCGGAGAGCCGGGGCAGGAGCACCGTCCCCAGGGCGATGCCGAAGACCCCCAGCGGGAACTCGACGAGGCGGTCGGAGAAGTAGAGCCAGGTGACGCTGCCGGTGACCAGGAACGAGGCCAGGATCGTGTCGACCAGGAGGTTGAGCTGCATCACCGAGGAGCCGAGCACCGTCGGCCCCATCAGCCGCAGCACCCGGCGCAGGCCGGGGTGGCGCCAGGAGAGCCGCGGCGCCACGAGCAGCCCCTCCCGGGCCAGGAAGGGCAGCTGCAGCAGCAGCTGCAGGACGCCGGCCACCGCCACCGCCGCCGCCAGCGCGGTGATCGGCGTCTCGAACAGCGGCGTCAGCCACAGCGCGGCGCCGATCAGCGCGGCGTTGAGCAGCACCGGGGCGAAGGCGAAGGAGGCGAAGCGGCTGCAGGTGTGGAGCACCGCCCCGGCGCAGGCGACCAGCGAGATGAGCACGATGTAGGGGAAGGTCCAGCGGAGCAGCTCGACGGTGAGCGCAAAACGCTCCGGGTCGCCGGCGAAGCCGGGGGCGAAGAGCGCCACCACGGCGGGGGCGGCGGCGATCCCGAGGGCCGCCACCCCGCTCAGCGCCAGCCCCAGGGCGCCGGCGGTCGCGGCGATCAGGCCGCGCACCTCGCCGGGGCCGCGGTGGGCGCGGTAGTCGGTGAGCACCGGCACGAAGGCCTGGGAGAACGCCCCCTCGGCGCTGATCCGGCGCATGAAGTTGGGGATCTTGAAGGCGACGATGAAGGCGTCGGTCTGCGCCCCGGAGCCGAAGACCGCGGCGATGACCACGTCCCGGACGAGGCCGAGGACCCGGGAGACCAGCGTCAGCGAGCTGAAGGTGAAGATGCTGCGCAGCAGGCCGGTAACCAAGCTTCCCCCTCTGCCGTGGGCGGACCGCCGCCGCCCCGGCCGCGGCGTACCGGGGCGGCGGCGAGCGTGCGGCGATGATACCGTATCGGCCTCTGAGCGCGAGCCCCGCTGGCGGCTGGAGACGGCGTAACCTATGGAGACCCGCGCCCGCCACTTCTGGATCGGGCTGTTCACCCTCGGCCTCGCCGCCGCCGCGCTCGGCTTCGGCCTCTGGCTGGCCGGCGCCGACCTGCGCGGCGAGCGCCAGGCCTACCGGATCGTCTTCCGCGAGGACGTCACCGGCCTCGCCCCCGGTAGCCCGGTCCGGTACAACGGCATCAGCGTCGGCGAGCTCGAGCACCTCGCCCTCGACGAGGCGGACCCCCGCCGCGTGGTGGCCCGCATCCGCATCGCCGCCGACACGCCGGTGCGCCAGGACACGCGGGCGCAGATCAGCACCTCGGGGCTGTTCACCGGCGGCGCCCACATCCGCCTGATCCCCGGCTCCCCGGAGAGCCCCCCCGTGGAGCGCCCGGCCGAGGGGCCGGCGAGCATCC
>NZ_NRSH01000193.1 GCF_016584055.1 Halorhodospira neutriphila | reverse complement strand
GGTGAGGGCGGCGAAGGGGTCGGGGGGCGCCTCGGCGGCGGCGCGCTCGTGGGGCTGCTGCCCGAGGGCCCGGGCGAGGGTGTCGGTCAGCTGCGGGGCCACGGTGATCTTGCCGTTGGTGGCCTGCTGCAGGGCCGAGAGCAGGTACTCCGGGTCGTTGTCCTTGAGCAGGTAGCCCTGGGCGCCGGCGCGCAGGCAGTCGAAGAGGTCCCGCTCCTCCTCGCTGCCGGTGAGCATGATCACGGGGAGCTCGGGGAAGCGCCTGTGGAGCTGCTCGAGCACGCTGAGCCCGTCCTGGCCGGGCATCTTGAGGTCGAGGAGGACGAGGTCGGGCTGGAAGGCGGCGGCCAGGGCGGGGATGTCGTCGCGCCCGGTGCCCGTCTCCGTGGTGAGCCCCTGGGCGTTGAGCAGCTGCTGCAGCGCGGCGCGGAAGAGTTGGTGGTCATCGACAAGCAGGACACGCATGGCGAGATCCCCCGCTTGCTGAAGGCTCTTCGTCGCCTAGGGGTGGGCCTGGCTCGTTCCCGGTGGACATATCGCTCCTCCTGATGCGCTACCGGGGCCTCCGGGGGTGAGGCGTGCTGTTTCTTGTCGTTTTGATGCGGCTCGCTTGAGGGGGTGGTGTACGCGCTCATTCAATGAGACTGATTCAATTGAACTATATACATCAGCGTGACGGAAATCAAAGAGCGCGCTCCGGCCGCCGCCCGGCCGTCCGGTCCCCGCCCGGCGCCGATCGCCGGCGGCGGACGAACTCGACGAAGCGCGCCGCCCACGGCGTCGCCGCGGTGTGCCGGAGGTGGGCGTAGGAGGCGAGGGTGTTGGCCGTGAGGAGCCCGTCGCGGCCGTCGCCGACGCCGGCCCCGCCGTCGATGCGGTAGGCGCAGGGCAGCTCGGCGGGGCGCCCGCGCAGGCGCGAGTAGTGGAACTCGTGGGCGGGGATCGGGCCGGTGCCCTCCGCGGCGGGGGACCAGGGCGCGGAGCCGGTGGGCTGGAGGCGCACGTAGCCGTGGCCCTGGGGGCGGCCGCCCATCTCGGCGTCCACCGGGAAGACCCCCGCCATCGGGTACGCCTCGCCGCCGACGTGCAGGCGGCGGGCGAGGTAGAGGAGGCCGCCGCACTCGGCGTAGACCGGCAGCCCGCCCACCGCCGCCTCTTGCACGGCGGCGCGCAGGGGGCGATTGGCGGCGAGCGCGCCGGCGTGGCGCTCGGGGAAGCCGCCGCCGATGAACAGCCCGTCGAGCGGCGGGAGCTGCGCGTCGCGCAGGGTGTCGATCCAGCACAGCTGCGCGCCGGCGGCCTCCAGGGCCTCGAGGTCGCCGGGGTAGTAGAAGTTGAAGGCCGGGTCGTAGGCGACGCCGATGCGCACCCGCTCGCCGCCGGCGCCGCGCCCCGCGCCCCCCGTCGTGGCCGGGGCGGCGGGCTGGTCCTCGGCCGGCGGCGGCGTCGCAGAGGTAGCGGGGGCCTCGGCGAGCCGCCGCAGCGCCTCCAGGTCCACGTGCTCGCGCACCGCGCGCCGCAGGGCGCCGATGGCCGCCTCGGCCTCGGGCTGCTCGGCGGCGGGGATGAGGCCGAGGTACGGCATCTCGATGCCCAGCGCCGGCGTATCGGGGAGCGCGCCGAGCACGGGGAGATCGGTGTAGCGCGCCAGGGCCGCGCGCAGCTTCGCCTCGTGGCGGCGGCCGCCGACGCGGTTGAGCAGGACCCCCGCCACCCGGACCTGCGGGTCGAAGCGGGCGTGGCCGAGCACGGTGGGGGCGATCCCGCGGGTCATGCCGCGTGCGTCGACGACCAGCACCACCGGCGCCTCGAGCAGCGCGGCGAGGGCGGCGTTGCTGTCCGTTCCCTCGGGGTCGACGCCGTCGTGGAGCCCCTTGGTCCCCTCGATGAGGGCCAGCTCGCGGCCCTGCGGCGCCACGGCCGCGCGGATCTCCTCGCCGCCCATGGTGTGGAAGTCGAGGTTGCGGCAGGGGCGGCCGGCGGCGGCGCTGAGCCAGCCCGGGTCGATGTAGTCCGGGCCCTTCTTGAAGGGCCGCACGGCGGTCCCCGCCTCGGCCAGCGCCGCCGCGACGCCGATGGCGGCGGCGGTCTTGCCGGAGGACTTGTGGAGCCCGGAGAGGTAGAGCCGGTCCACGGCCCGGCCCCCTAGCCGGCCGCCGGCGCCGCGGCGGCCCCCTGCTGCGGGGCAGGGGCAGGGGCAGGGGCCGCGGCGCTGGGCGGCTCGTCCGGGAGGCGGCGCGGCAGCAGCGGCAGCGCCCGCAGCCCGGCGAGCAGGGCGATCACCGCCAGGGCGACCCCGCCGAGGCCGAGCGCCGCCTCCCAGCCGCTCGGCCGGTAGTGGGCGGCCCCCTCGTCGAAGGCGCTACCCGCCGTCTCCGCCCCCGGGAAGAGGGTCAGCGGCTGGGCCTGGGCGCCGACGATCACCCCGAAGAGCAGGGCGAGCCCGCCGGCCAGGGTCAGGCCCGCGGCCCAGGGCAGGGTGCGGGCCCGGGGGCGGGACGCCCCGAACGCCAGGAGGAGAGAGGGAAGGATGAGGCCGACGCCGGCCGCGCCCAGCCACATCACGGCCGGGTAGGGACCGCCATCGACGAGGAGGAACCGGGCCGCCCTCGCCGCCACGATCCTGCTGCTGGCCGTGCACTTCCTGGCCCTCGCCTACGACC
>NZ_NRSH01000192.1 GCF_016584055.1 Halorhodospira neutriphila | reverse complement strand
CCCGAGCGGGGACGCCGAGCGGCGCCAGCCGCTCGGCGAGCGCGCGTTGTCCGAGCGAAGCGAGTTTAGCGCGCGGCCCCGCTCGGGCGAGAAGCGCAGGGGACCCGAAGGGCGCGTTCGCTGGACGCCCGCCGGGGGCCCCGCCCGGGAGCGAGCCGCCGGCCCCTGCCCTGCCAAGGGATTCCCGGAGCGCCCGGCGGGACGCCGTCAGGCGTGGTTGTGGACGTCGACGACCTCCAGGTCCTCGTCGTTGCGCGACTGCTCCTTGGCCTCGTCGCTGCGCGCCTCGGAGAGGTCCTGGAGGTAGGCGGTGCTGACATCGCCGGTGACGTAGTCGCCGTCGAAGCAGGAGCAGTCGAAGCGCTCGATGGCCGGGTTGCCGTCGCCGACGGCGGCCTTGAGGTCGTCGAGGTCCTGGTAGATCATCCAGTCGGCGCCGATGGCGCGGGTGATCTCCGCCTCGTCGCGGCCGTAGGCGATGAGCTCCTCGGGCGCCGGCATGTCGATGCCGTAGACGTTGGGGTAGCGCACCGGCGGCGCCGCCGAGGCGAGGTAGACGCGCCGGGCCCCGGACTCGCGGGCGAGCTGCACGAGCTGCTGCGAGGTGGTGCCGCGGACCACCGAGTCGTCGACGAGCATGACGCTCTTGCCCTCGAACTCCAGCGGGATGGGGTTGAGCTTCTGGCGCACGGACTTCTTGCGCGCCTTCTGGCCGGGCATGATGAACGTCCGCCCGACGTAGCGGTTCTTGATGAAGCCCTCGCGGGACTCGACGCCGAGCTGGTAGGCGAGCTGCATGGCCACCGTGCGGCTGGTGTCGGGGATGGGGATGATGACGTCGACGTCGTGGTCCGGCCAGACCCGCGCCATCTTCGCCGCCAGGCGCTCGCCCATGCGCAGCCGCGCCTTGTGCACGGCGACCCCGTCGACGATGGAGTCGGGCCGGGAGAGGTAGACGTACTCGAAGATGCACGGCGAGTGGATGGCCTTCTCCTGGCACTGCCGGGTGTGCAGCTCGCCGGCCATGTCGATGAAGACGGCCTCGCCGGGGGCCACCTCGCGGATGAGCTCGAAGCCGAGCATGTCCATGGCGACGCTCTCGGAGGCGACGAGGTACTCCCGGCCCGCCTCGGTGCGCCGCTCGCCGAAGCACAGCGGCCGGATGCCGAAGGGGTCGCGGAAGGCGAGGATGCCGTAGCCGTTGATCATGGCCACCGCCGAGTAGGCGCCGTGGCAGCGCTCGTGGACGGCGCCCACGGCGGCGAAGAGGTCCTCGGGGGTGAGGTTGAAGGTGTCGCGCTCGCCGAGCTCATGGGCGAAGACGTTGAGCAGGATCTCCGAGTCGGAGTTGGTGTTGATGTGCCGGCGGTCCGTGCGGAAGAGCTCCTCCTGGAGGGCCTCGGTGTTGGTCAGGTTGCCGTTGTGGGCCAGGGAGATCCCGAAGGGGGAGTTGACGTAGAACGGCTGCGCCTCGGCGGAGCTCTCGCAGCCGGCCGTCGGGTAGCGGACGTGGCCGATGCCCATGTTGCCGGTCAGGCGCATCATGTGCCGGGTGCGGAAGACGTCGCGCACCAGGCCGTTGCTCTTGCGCAGGCTCACCTGGCCGTTGTCGTAGGTGATAATGCCCGCTGCGTCCTGGCCGCGGTGCTGGAGCACCGTCAGCCCCTCGTAGAGGTCCTGGTTGACGGGCTCGTGGGCCACCATCCCGATTACGCCGCACATCGCTCGCTATTACCTCCAGATCCGGGCCGGCTCGCCCCGGGCTCACTCGGGCCCGGCCTTGCCGGCGCAGTAGTTCGTCCAGTAGCTCGGCAGCTGCTCGAGGCCCTCGGCCTGCTCCCCGCCGGGCAGCGGCACCTGGCGGCTGAGCCGGGCGAGCCAGCGGTCCGCCCCGATGCGGCACAGCCAGGGCTGGATCCCGGGCAGGAGGGTGGACTCGCGCCAGCCCCGCTCCTCGGTCATCGGCGTCAGCCCGAGCAGCAGCACCACGGCCGCCACGACCACCGCGCCCCGCCCGGCCCCGAAGACGGCGCCGAGGAGCCGGTCCGTGCCGCTCAGCCCGGTGCGCCCCACCAGGGTGACGAGGGCCTGGTTGACGAGGGCGCCGCCGACCAGCGTGGCCACGAAGATGGCCGCGAAGGCGGCGCCGAGGCGGATCGTCGGCGAGCCGATCCACGCCTCCAGGTAGGCCGCCGCGTCGCCGGCGAAGCGCAGGCTCAGCCCGAAGGCGAGGACCCAGACGAGCACCGACAGGACCTCGCGGACGAAGCCGCGCAGCAGGCTGATCAGCGCCGAGAGGCCGATCACGCCGAGGATGGCCAGATCCAGCCAGTTCATCGCTGCACCACGAAGCCGTTGACGTCCGCCGCCTCGGTCACCCGCTCGAGGAGCGCCTCGGCCTCCTCGCGGCCCATGACGGGCCCGACCCGGACGCGGTGCATGGTCTCGCCCTCGTACTCCACGACCTCCAGGTACGCCGGGATCCCGAGATCGCGGATCCGGTCGCGCTCGGCGCGGGCGTTGCTCTCCTTGCGGAAGCTGCCGACCTGGACGGCGTAGTCGCCCTCGCCCAGCGAGACGCCCTCGCCGGCGCCGCTGTCCCCGGCGCCGGCGCTTGAGGCGCCGGCGCCCGTCTCCGCAGAGCCGCCCGGCCGCGCCTCGCCGGCGACGCGGCGGCCTACCTGGAGGCGTGGATCGGCTCGCCGACGATCCGCCTCG
>NZ_NRSH01000191.1 GCF_016584055.1 Halorhodospira neutriphila | reverse complement strand
GCCGAGCCCCCCGGCCCGGCGGCGCCGGCCGGCGCCGCCCGCGCCAGGGCGTCGGCGATGCGCCGGGCGAGGAAGTCGTGGACGGTGCGGGCGTCGCGGAAGCGGACCTCGTGCTTCATGGGGTGGACATTGACGTCCACCTGCCCCGGGTCCATCTCCAGGTAGAGCACGTAGGCCGGGTACCGGTCGCGGTAGAGGACATCGCTGTAGGCCTGGCGGATGCCGTGGGCGGCCCCGCGGTCGCGGACGAGCCGGCCGTTGACGAACAGGTACTGGAGATCCCCCTGCCGCCGTGCCGCCGTGGGCAGCCCCAGCCAGCCGGTCAGGCGCAGCCCCGCCCCCTCGAGCGCCACCGCCACCGCCGTCTCCGCGAACGCCTCGCCGAGCAGCGCGGCGAGCCGGGCCTGGCGCTCGCCCTCGCCGTGCGCCGGCTCCACGGCCCAGAGCCGGCGGCCCTGGTGGGTGAGGGAGAAGGCCACGTCGAGGCGGCTCAGCGCCAGCCGCCGCAGGGCCTCCTGGACGTGGTGGAGCTCGGTGCGCTCGGTGCGCAGGAACTTGCGCCGCCCCGGGGTGTTGTAGAAGAGGTCGTCGACGGTCACCGTGGTCCCCGGCGGGCGCGGCGCGGGGGCGGGGGCCTGGAGGGCGCCGCCGTCGCAGCTGACCCGGCAGCCGCGCTCCGCCTCGGCGGTCCGCGAGTCCAGCGTCAGCCGGGAGACGGCGGCGATGCTCGGCAGCGCCTCGCCGCGGAAGCCGAGGCTGGCGACCCCCTCCAGGTCGGTGAGGCTCGCCACCTTGCTCGTCGCGTGGCGCCGCAGGGCCAGCTCCAGCTCGTCGCCGGGGATCCCGCGGCCGTCGTCGGCCACGCGGATGCGCTGCTTGCCGCCGCGCTCCACGGCGACGTCGACGCGCGAGGCCCCGGCGTCGAGGCTGTTCTCGACGAGCTCCTTGACCACGGAGGCGGGGCGCTCGACGACCTCGCCGGCGGCGATCTGGTCGACGAGCGGCTCGGGCAGGGGGCGGATGGCGAGCCCGGCCGTCACGAGCGCCCCCTCACGGGATGGTCAGCTTGGCGCCGGCGTTGATGCGGTCGCCGGAGAGGTCGTTGGCCGAGCGCAGCTTCTCCGTGCTGACGTCGTAGCGCCGGGCGATCCCCGAGAGGGTCTCGCCGCGGTGGACGACGTGCTCCCGGGACCCGCTCGCCTGGCGCAGGTCCGGCAGGAGGTTCTCCCGGGCGTACTCGCTCACACCCGAGGCGATGCCGGCGGCGAGCTTGTACTGGTAGTTGGGGTCCTTGAGCCGGCGCTCCTCGCGGGGGTTGGTGATAAAGCCCAGCTCGATGAGCACCGACGGCATGTCCAGGGACTTGAGCACGGCGAAGCCCGCCTGGTGGACCCGGCCGTGGAGCAGGTCGGCGTGCAGGTCGAGCTTGGTGAGCAGGTGATTGCCCATCTCCAGGCTCGTCTCGATGGTGCTGCCCCGGGAGAGCTCGAGGAGCACCGTCTGGAGCTCCGGGTCCCTGCCCTGCAGCGAGATCTCGCTGATAAAGTCCGGGGCGTTGCCCTGCCGGGCGAGCATCCGGGCCTGCTCGGAGCTGGCGCCGTCGAGGGAGAGGGCGTAGACCGAGGCGCCGTCCACGCGCGAGCTCTCCGAGGCGTCGGCGTGCAGCGACAGGAAGATATCCGCCCCCTGCCGGTCGGCCTTGCGCGTGCGGTCGCGCAGCCCGATGTAGTAGTCCCCCTCGCGGATGAGCACGGGCTTGAGGTGGGGCTTATCCTCGAGGATCGACGCCAGCCGGCGCGCCACCGCGAGGACGACGTCCTTCTCGTGGGTGCCGTTGGCGCCGATGGCCCCGGGGTCCACGCCGCCGTGGCCGGCGTCGATGGCGACCACGACCTGGCGCTCCCGATCGGCGGCGGAGTGGACCACCCGGCGCCCGTCGCCGTCCTGGGGCAGCAGGTCGACCACGAGCCGGTGCCCGCGCCCCCCGCCGGGGCCGATGACGAAGCTGCGGGTGTCGGCGGCCTTCTTGAGGTCGAGGACCACGCGCAGGGTGCCGTCGCCCTGGCGGCCGGTGCGGATCCGCCTGACGAGCCCGCCCCGCGGGAGGCTGTCGAGCTCGAGGGCGGTGTCGGCCAGATCGACGACCACCCGCTCCGGATCCGAGAGGGTGAAGAGCTCGTGCTCCGGCGCCGCGCTCAGCTCGAAGACCGCCCGGACCCGCTCGTCGCCCTTCTCCGAGAGGCGCATCTGCTCGAGGACGGGGCCCGAGGCCGCCGCGCAGCTCCAGGCGGCGACGGCCAAGGCCGCAATCCATCCCCCGATCAGCGCTCGCCGCAAGCCGCTCCCCTCGCGCGTGTGGCGTCCCCATCCCCCTGATCCATTGGCCTAGCGTAGGCCCACCGCCACCGGGCGTTCAAGAATCCCCTCGCAATCATCCGGGTTGCACGCCGCCGGCGGCGACGGCGCCGAGCGCCGCCCGGCCCCGCTCGCTCCCCGCCGCCAGCCGCGCCGTGCGCGCCTGGCCGTCGTGGGCGAGCTCGACGGTCAGGTCCGGGGCCGGGAGGAGGTCACCGCCGCGCTCCGGCCACTCGATCAGGACCAGGGCCTCGGCGCCGGCGATCTCGTCGACGCCCAGGAAGTGGAGCTCCTCCGGGTCCGCCAGGCGGTAGAGATCGAGGTGGAAGACCGGCCCGGCCGCGGTCGGGTACGGCTCCATCAGGGTGTAGGTGGGGCTGCGCACCGGCCGCCAGGGCGACGGCACCCTGCGCGTGGTCCTCGACCTCAAGAAGGCCGCCGACACCCGCAGCTTCGTCATCGGCCCCGGCGGGGGGCGCGGGCACCGGC
>NZ_NRSH01000190.1 GCF_016584055.1 Halorhodospira neutriphila | reverse complement strand
CGAGCGCGCCCCTTCGGGGTCCCCTGCGCTTCTCGCCCGAGCGGGGCCGCGCGCTAAACTCGCTTCGCTCGGACAACGCGCGCTCGCCGAGCGGCTGGCGCCGCTCGGCGCCCCGCTCGGGCTGCGATGCTCGGCGCGCTCGAGAGGACGCCCCCGCGGCCCCATCGCCGGCGCCAGCAGGCCGAGGAACTAAGAGCGGTGTGCGATACGCTGGCAGGGAGAGGTAGAGGAGGAGGAACGAGGCATGGATCGATACGGCAACGCGCGGGTCCTGGTGGTGGCCGGCTCCGACTCGGGGGGTGGGGCCGGCATCCAGGCCGACCTGAAGACGGTCATGGCCCTCGGCGGCTACGCCGCGACCGCCATCACGGCGCTGACCGCCCAGAACACCCGGGGCGTGCAGGGCGTCTACACCGTACCGCCGGCCTTCATCCGCGAGCAGATGGCCGCGGTGCTCGACGATATCGGCGCCGACTGCATCAAGACCGGGATGCTCCACGACGCGGCGGTGATCGACGCCGTCGTCGCCGAGCTCGACGCCCGCGCCCTGCAGGTCCCGGTGGTCGTCGATCCGGTCATGGTGGCGCAGAGCGGCGACCGACTCCTCGCCGAGGAGGCCGCCGAGCGCCTGCGCGAGTCCCTGGTGCCGCGCGCCGCGCTGCTGACCCCGAACCTGCCGGAGGCGGAGGCCCTGCTCGGCCGCCGCGTCGCGGGGGAGGCGGCCATGGTCGAGGCCGCCGAGGCCCTGCGCGGGCTCGGGGCCGGGGCGGTGCTGCTCAAGGGCGGCCACGCGGCGGGGGAGTCCGTCCTCGACGTGCTCGCCACCGCCGACGGGGTGGAGCGCTTCGAGCACCGGCGCCTGGCGACGCGCTCGACCCACGGCACCGGCTGCACCCTCGCCAGCGCCGTGGCCGCCGGCCTCGCCCGGGGGCAGGCCCTGCCGGAGGCGGCGGCCCGCGCCCGCGCCTACCTCTACGAGGCGCTGCGCACGGCGCGGGGGCTCGGCGCCGGGGCCGGGCCGGTGCACCACGCCTGGCCCCTGGGGCCGCCCGAGTGATCGCCGTGCCGTTGCAAGGTGCTGCGGGGGCCGGCCCCGGTGCGGCGGTTTGGCGCACGGATCTATTCAGGACTAAAATGGTCCAAAATCAGGGAGCCGACGAGAGCGAGGATGGCCATGACACCCAGTAACCAGCCGCAGTCCGTGGTGCAGGTGACGACCCGGGGGCGGTATGCGATCGGAGCTGTCCTGCACATCGCCCTGCACGACGCCGTCGGCCCCGTCCCCCTGGCCGAGATCTCGGTCTGCCAGAATATCTCGACCTCCTACGTCGACCAGATCTTCGCGGAGCTGCGCCCGGCGGGGGTGATCGAGGGGATCCCGGGCCCGGGGGGCGGCTACCGCCTGGCCCGGCCGGCGGCGCAGATCCGCGTCGCGGAGATCCTCGCCGCCGTGGAGCAGGGCCGCGCGCAGAAGGGCTACCGCAGCGCCCTGGAGGCGGCCGTCTGGAGCCGGCTGATGCACGATATCGAGGCGCTGATGGGGCGGATCACCATCGCCGACCTCGTCGAGCGCCCCGGGGCGCAGGAGTGGCTCGCCCGGCAGTACGCCGCCGGCGGCGGGCCGCGGCGCTGCGAGGTCTGCGGGGTGCTCTTCGAGCGCGGCCGCGCCGCGGCGGCCTCGGCCACGGCGCCGCGGGACTAGGCGCCGGCCGTCCGCAGCGGGCGGCGCCTAGGCGCCGCCGCCGAAGCGGCGCTCGACGTACGACTCGACGATCTCGGTGAACTCCTCGGCGAGCCGGTCGCCCTTGAGGGTCACCGAGCGCTCGCCGTCGATGAACACCGGCGCCGCTGGCTGCTCGCCGGCGCCGGGCAGGCTGATGCCGATATCGGCGTGGCGGCTCTCGCCGGGGCCGTTGACGACGCAGCCCATGACGGCGATGCGCAGCCGCTCGACGCCGGGGTAGCGCTGGCGCCACTCGGGCATGCGCGCGTCGATGTGGCCGCGCACGTGCTCGGCGAGGCGCTGGAAGTAGTCGCTGGAGGTCCGCCCGCAGCCGGGGCAGGCGGTGACCCGGGGCGTGAAGTCGCGCAGCCCCATGCTCTGCAGGACCTGCTGCGCCACCTCGACCTCGCGCGTACGGGCGCTGCCCGGCTCGGGGGTCAGGGAGACGCGGATGGTGTCGCCGATCCCCTCCTGGAGGAGGATGGCCAGCGCCGAGCTGGAGGCGACGATCCCCGGCGTGCCCATGCCGGCCTCGGTGAGCCCGAGGTGCAGGGGGTAGTCGCAGCGCCGGGCCAGGTCGCGGTAGACGGCGACCAGGTCCTGGACGCCGCTCATCTTGCAGGAGAGGACGATGCGCTCGCCGGGCAGGCCGAGGGCCTCGGCGCGCTCGGCGCTCTCCACCGCCGAGGTCACCACCGCGTCGCGCATCACCGCCTCCGGGGGGAGCGGCTCGCGGCGCTCGGCGTTGGCGTCCATCAGGCGGGTGAGCACGCTCTCGTCGAGGCTGCCCCAGTTGACGCCGATGCGCACCGGCAGGCCGTAGCGGCAGGCGATCTCGACCATCGCCGCGAACTGCGGGTCCCGGCGGCTGCCCTTGCCGACGTTGCCGGGGTTGATGCGCATCTTGGCGATGGCCTCGGCGCACGCCGGGTGGCGCTGGAGGAGCTTGTGGCCGTTGAAGTGGAAGTCGCCGACGAGGGGCACGTCGAGGCCCTGGGCCTCGAGGCGCTCGCGGATGCGCGGCACGGCGGCGGCGGCCTCCTCGTTGTTGACCGTCACCCGCACCAGCTCGGAGCCGGCCCGGGCGAGGGCGGCGGCCTGGGCGGCGGTGGCCTCGACGTCGGCGGTGTCGGTGTCGGTCATCGACTGCACCACCACCGGGGCGCCGCCGCCGATGGGGATCCCGGCGACGTCGGCGGTGCG
>NZ_NRSH01000189.1 GCF_016584055.1 Halorhodospira neutriphila | reverse complement strand
CGTCGCCGACCAGCTCGAGGGCCGGCCGTGCGCCATCTCCCCGGTCCCCTTCCACGCCGCGCGCTACCGCCGCCCGCCCCGCTAGCCCCTTGTTGTACAAGGGCTGTACAATTACGCTAGGCCTTGATGGCGGTGGACCGGAAGCTCGCCTCCGCCTTGGTGACCCCAGCAGCAGGATCGACAGAAGGAGCACCCCATGGAGCACGTAGCCTTCGGCAGCGAAGACATCGAGAACACCCTCGCGAACATGGACGACTCGCAGCTCGATGAGCTCGCCTTCGGGGCCATCCAGCTCGACGGCAACGGCACCATCCTGCAGTACAACATGGCCGAGGGGGATATCACGGGGCGCAATCCCCAGGACGTAATCGGCAAGAACTTCTTCCGCGAGGTGGCGCCCTGCACGGACAGCCCCGAGTTCTACGGGAAGTTCAAGGAGGGGGTGCAGTCGGGCAACCTCAACGCGATGTTCGAGTACACCTTCGACTACAAGATGACCCCCACCAAGGTGAAGGTCCACATGAAGAAGGCCCTGACCGGGGACAGCTACTGGGTCTTCGTCAAGCGGGTCTAGGGGCCGCTCCGACAGGGACGGCGCATGCAAGGGCTGACGCAATCCGAGGTGCTGCAGCTCCTCCGCAGCCTCCTGCCGGCGGAGCTGGCGCTGGCGCGCCAGCAGGAGGGGGCCGAGGAGCCCATCGACGGCGCCGCGCTCACGGCGCAGACGCGCCTCGACCAGCCGCCGCTGCGCCTCGACTCCCTGGAGCGGCTCAACCTCGCCGGGACGCTCAACCGCTTCTTCTGCCTCCACGAGACGGGGGTCGAGGACCGCCTGCTGGCGCAGCGCCAGCTCGGCGACTGGGCCGCGCTCATCGCCGAGGCGAGCGCCCGCACCAGCGGCCTCGTCTTCTCCACCTCCGGCAGCACCGGCGAGCCGAAGCCCCACCACCACAGCTGGGCGGCCCTGCGCCAGGAGGGCGAGGTGCTCGCCGAGACCCTCGGCCCCCACCGGCGCGTCATCGCCTGGCTCCCCGTCCACCACCTCTACGGCTTCATGCTCGGCGTCGCCGCGCCGCGCGCCCTCGGCGCCGAGGTCGTCGAGGCCCACGAGGCCCCCGCGGCCCTGGCCGGCGACCGGCGCCCGGGGGATCTCATCGCCACCGTCCCGGCGCGCTGGCGCTACCTGGCCGACTCCGGCCGCCCCTTCGCCGCCGGCAGCACCGGGGTCAGCTCCACCGCCCCCCTCGAGCAGGGGCTGCGCCAGCGCCTGCTCGAGGCCGGGCTGGGCGGGCTCGCCGAGATCTACGGCGCCACCGAGACCGGCGGCGTCGGCGTGCGCTGGGCGCCGGAGACGGCCTACCGGCTCCTGCCGCACTGGGAGCGCGGCAGCCACGGCAGCCTGCGCCGCCTGCTGCCCGACGGCGCCACGCTGAGCTTCGCCCCCCTCGACCGGCTGGAGTGGCTCGAGGCGCGCACCTTCCGCCCCGCGGGCCGGCTCGACGGCGTCGTCCAGGTCGGCGGCGTCAACGTCTCCCCGGAGCGGGTCGCCGAGCGCATCCGCGGCCACGAGGCCGTCGCCGACTGCGCCGTCCGCCCCTTCGGGGAGGGCAGCCGGCAGCGCCTGAAGGCCTTCATCGTCCCCGCCGACGGCCAGGCGGACCGGGAGGCGCTGCGGGAGGCGCTGACCGAGTGGCTCTGGGAGAGCCTCCCGGCGGCCGAGCGGCCGATCCGCCTGAGCTTCGGCGAGCGCCTGCCCCGCAACGAGCTGGGCAAGCTCCAGGACTGGGACTAGGGGGCGCACTCCGCGCCGTCGGCGCCGCCGCGCCGGGCCCGTCCCGTGCGGGCGATCTTGACGCTCGCCAGCGGCCGGGCGCCGCGGCAGAGGCTGAAGGTGCCGTTGCCCACCGACCAGCGATCCGGGTCGTAGCTGACCCCGCCGCGGACGTTGCGGTTGCCCGCGACCCGCAGCGGCGCCGCGACCCCGCGGCCGACCTCCAGCAGCTCGCCGCCGTGCCCCGCGCAGCGGCCGTGGGCATCGACCCCACTGCACTCCCCGCCCCCTGCCGGGTCCTCGAACACCAGCCAGCCGTCGCTCCAGCCCGTATCGGCGCACCCCGACGCGGGCGTGCCGCCGCAGACGGTCACCGTCACCCCGGCGATCCGCGCCCGGGCCCGGGCGCGCTCCAGGGCGCCGATCAGCTCCCGCTGCCAGGCCCACGCCCGCACCGCCTCCAGGCTCGCCTGCCACTGCGGCACCGCCCAGGCCACGGTGAGCGCGATCACCGCCGCCACCACGAGCAGCTCCGGCAGGGTCAGCCCGGCCGCGCGCCTCACCCGCCCCAGCAGGCGGCCGCCTCGGCCGGCTCGCTGCCGCGCTCGCCGCGGTGGTTGAGCGTCAGGCGCTGGCACTGCGCATCCGCCTCCTGGCGGCTCCCGGCCGCCGGCGTGGCGATGAGCTGGAAGGCGTCGCGCTCCGGCTCCAGGGTCAGCTCGTAGTAGCCGCGCCGCGAGCGCGCCGGGACGCGATCGGCGCACGCCCGGTAGTCGAGCTCCTCGGCGAAGCAGCGCTCGAGCGCGCTCCAGGCCTGGAGCAGCGAGCCGGTGGCGTCGCTGCGGTGGGCCCGGAGGGCGTAGCGCTCGTAGACCGGGTAGGCGATCGCCGCCAGGGTGGCCACGATCGCCGCCACCACGAGCACCTCCAGCAGGGTGAAGCCGCCCCGTCGCCTGGCGTACGGCGCCATCTCGTCCCCTCCCCTTCACTCGCTACGCTGCCAGCGCAGCCTCGCCTCGGGGCCCGCGGCGAGGCGCACGCCGGCCTCGATGACCGCCTGCTGCCCCCGGCAGCCGCTGCCGGCGGCCGTCACGCGGTAGTACCCGCCGCGCGGCACCACCGTGTAGCACGACGGCTCGGGCGAGCAGCCAGGCCCACCGCCGCCCGGCGCCTCCCCGGCCTCGAGGGCGAGCCGGGCCTCGCG
>NZ_NRSH01000188.1 GCF_016584055.1 Halorhodospira neutriphila | reverse complement strand
CGTAATAGCCGCCCCCGCTCCTTTCGGGATAGCCTACCGCCACCCTGCCCCCCCAAAACGGCGATACCACCGCGCCCACCTGCTGCGTACGCTCATCGGCAAGCTTGGCTAGTCGGGACCTCCCCGCCCCCTAGCCGCTCCTGCTCTACGCCACAGCGGAAAGGAGTTGCCCATGGCCTCTCGCAGCTACGCCCGCCTCCGCCTGCGCCTGGCCCTTACAGCCGCCGGCCTCGGCACCGCGGTCGCCCTGTCCAGCAGCGCAAGCGCCACCAACGGCATGGCGATGGCCGGCTACGGCGCCCGGGCCGGGGCGATGGGCGGCGCCGGCATGGCCTACGACGCCGGCAACTCCAACGTCATGAACAACCCGGCCGCCTTCGGCTTCCGCGAGCCGGGGACCGTCCTCGGCCTCGGGCTGACGGTCCTCGGCCCGGAGGTCACCGCCGCGCACGAGGCCAGCGGCGCCGAGGCCCGCTCCGAGGGCGACGCCTACCCCTCGCCGTCGCTGTCGCTGATCCGTACCAGCCCCGGCGGGCTCACCTACGGCGCCGCCTTCCTCGCCCAGGGCGGGATGGGCACCGAGTACGGCGGGGAGACCTTCCTGTCGCGCAGCGGCGAGCCGGTCCGCTCCGAGGTGAGCTTCGGCCGGCTCATGCTCCCGCTCGCCTACCGGGTCAACGACCGGGTCAACGTCGCCGTGCAGCTCGACTACCTCGTCGGCAACATGGACCTGCAGATGGACATGGGCGGCGCCCAGGTCCGGGGCCTGATGAGCGGCGTCGGCGGCAGCCTCTCCGCCTCGCCGGGGCTCGGCGCGGCGCTAGACGGCTTCTCCGCCATCGACTACGCCCGGGTCGACTTCTCCAACGGCAGCGACCTCACCGGCGAGGCCCAGGGCGGCGGCCTCGCCGGCAAGATCGGCCTCACCCTGCGGCTCACCCCCGAGCTCACCGTCGGCGCCGCCTACCACAGCGAGAGCCGCATGGGCGACTGGAGCACCGGCGCCAACGGCGCCGAGCTCGCCTTCCAGGGCGACATGAGGGGAAGCACACGGTCCGTGGCCCTCCAGGGCGAGGTGGCGGTCGAGGACTTCGAGTGGCCGGCCACCTACGGCGTCGGTATCGCCTACGAGCCCGGCGACCGGCTCACCCTCGCCGCCGACGTCAAGCGCATCGCCTGGTCCGAGGTCCTCGAGACGCTCTCCCTGCGGTTCAAGGCCAGCGATAGCGAGGCCAACAACCTCGGGCCCGGCCGGGACTTCCGCGGCGAGGAGGTGGATCTCGCCCTGCGCCAGGAGTGGGCGGACCAGACCGTGGTCTCCCTCGGCGCGCAGCTGCGGGCCACCGCCGCGCTGACCCTGCGCGCCGGCGTCAACCTCGCCGACAACCCCATCCCCGACGAGTACCTCAACCCCCTCTTCCCGGCGATCATCGAGGACCACTACACCGCCGGGCTCGGCTACGCCTTCACCGAGCGCAGCCGGATCGGCCTGGCGGTGACCTACGCCCCCGAGGTCGAGGCGACCAACCCGCGCACCGGCGTGACCTCGCGGCACAGCCAGCTCAACGGCCGCGCCAACTACGTCTACCGCTTCTAGGGAGCTACATGTTCGGGTAGCCCGGGCCGTCGCCGCTGCCCTCGGGCACCGTCCAGCGGATGTTCTGCGCCGGGTCCTTGATCTCGCACGCCTTGCAGTGGAGGCAGTTGATGGCGTCGATGCGCAGCCGCGGCTCGCCGGTCCCGGGGTCGGTGTCGTAGCTGTAGACCCCGGCCGGGCAGTAGCGCACCTCGGGGCCGGCGTAGCGCGGCGCGTTGACCCGTGCCGGCACCTGCGGGTCGCGCAGGCGCAGGTGGCTGGGCTGGCCCTCCTCGTGGCGGGTGCCGCTGAGGAACACGGAGTCGAGCCGGTCGAAGGTGATCCGCCCGTCGTGGGCGGGGTAGTCGATGGGCCGGCGCTGCGCCGCCGGCCGCAGGGCCTGGTGGTCGGGCCGGTGGCCGAGGGTCCACGGCGCCCGGCCGCGCAGCAGGTACGCCTCCGCCGCCGCGTAGGCGAGCCCCAGGGGCAGCCCCCAGCGGAAGGCGGGGCGGATATTGCGCACCCGGCGCAGCTCCGGGGCGATCCAGCTCGCCTCGAGGCGCCGGCCCAGGTCGCCGGCCTCCGCCGCGCCGGCGCCGAGGGCGGCGTGGACCGCCTCGGCGGCGAGCATGCCCGACTTCATCGCCGTGTGGATGCCCTTGATCTTGGGGACGTTGACCAGGCCGGCGGTATCGCCGGCGAGCACGCCGCCGGGGAAGCTCAGCCGCGGCACGCTCTGCCAGCCGCCCTCGGGGAGAATCCGCGCGCCGTAGGCCAGCCGCCGGCCGCCCTCGAGCAGCGGCCGCACCGCCGGGTGGGTCTTGAGCTGCTGGAAGGCCTCGTAGGGGGAGAGGTACGGGTCCTCGTAGTCGAGCCCCACCACCAGGCCGACGGCCACCTGGCGGCGCTCCTGGTGGTAGAGGAAGCCGCCGCCGTAGGTGAAGGCGTCCAGCGGCCAGCCCAGGGTGTGGGTGATCGCCCCCGGCTCGTGGCGCTCCGGGCGGACCTCCCAGAGCTCCTTGAGCCCGAGGGCGTAGGTCTGCGGCTCGGCGCCGCGGGCGAGGCCGAAGCGCTCGAGGGCCTCCTGGCTCAGCGAGCCGTGGGCCCCCTCGGCGAGGACGGTCTGCCGGGCGCACAGCTCCACGCCGGGGTCGAAGCGCGGCCCCGGGGTGCCGTCCGCCTGCCGGCCCCGCGCCGGCGTGGCCACGCCGCGCACGGCGCCGGCCTCGTCGTAGAGCAGCTCGGCGGCGGCGAAGCCGGGGTAGACCTCCACCCCCGCCGCCTCGGCCTGCCCGGCGAGCCACCGGCACAGGTCGCCGAGGCTGCCGACGAGGTTGCCCGTGTTGTCCATCGGCGGCGGCGTCGGCAGCCGCCAGCCCCGCCGGGCGCCGAGCAGGAGCAGCCGCTCCGCCCC
>NZ_NRSH01000187.1 GCF_016584055.1 Halorhodospira neutriphila | reverse complement strand
GCCCGAGCGGGGCCGCGCGCTAAACTCGCTTCGCTCGGACAACGCGCGCTCGCCGAGCGGCTGGCGCCGCTCGGCGTCCCCGCTCGGGCTGCGATGCTCGGCGCGCTCGAGAGGACCCCGCAGCACCCCCACCGCCCTCGAGCGTCGCGGGTGTTGCGCCGGCCTCCTCCCAACAGGGCGCTCATCGGTTAGAATCTCTGCAATGAGCGAGCGACGGAGGACGCCATGGAGCTGCTCTGCCCGGCCGGGAACCTGACCGCCCTGCGCGCCGCCGTCGACAACGGCGCCGATACGGTCTACATCGGCTTTCGCGACGTGACCAACGCCCGGCAGTTCCCGGGGCTGAACTTCACCCCGGCGCAGGCGGCCCGCGGCGTCGAGTACGCCCACCAGCGCGGGGTCCGCGTGCTGGTGACGGTCAACTCCTTCGTCCAGGCCGGCGGCTGGCCGCAGTGGCAGGCGGCGGTCGACGAGGCCGGGCGCATCGGCGCCGACGCCGTGATCCTCGCCGATCTGGGGCTGATCGCCTACGCCGCCGAGCAGTGGCCGGCCATGGCCCGCCACCTGTCGGTCCAGGCCTCGGCGACCACGCCCGAGGCGCTGGCCTTCTACAAGCGCCGCTACGGCGTCAGCCGGGCCGTGCTGCCGCGGGTGCTCTCCATGCAGCAGGTCGAGGCCCTGGCCGCGGAGGCGGACCTCGAGCTCGAGGTCTTCGGCTTCGGCTCGCTGTGCGTCATGGCCGAGGGGCGCTGCCTGCTCTCCTCCTACGCCACCGGCGAGTCGCCGAACACCGTCGGCGCCTGCTCGCCGGCGTGGGCCGTCGACTGGCAGGAGACCGAGCGCGGCCGCGAGGTCCGCCTCGGCGGGCTGCTCATCGACCGCTTCGCCCCCGAGGAGCCGGCCGGCTACCCGACCATCTGCAAGGGCCGCTACGAGGTCGAGGGCAGCGTCGAGCACGCCTTCGAGTCGCCGACGAGCCTGGAGACCGCCGAGCTCCTCCCCCGGCTCAAGCGCGCCGGCATCAATGCCGTCAAGATCGAGGGCCGCCAGCGCAGCCCCGCCTACGTGGGCAAGGTCACCCGCATCTGGCGGGGGCTCATCGACCAGATCCCCGACGGCGATGCGGACTTCACGCCGGACCCCGAGCAGATCGCGGCGCTGCGCGAGTTCTGCGAGGGGACGACGACGACCCTCGGCCCCTACGAGCGCAAGTGGCAGTGACGGCGGGAGGTAGCGCAGCGATGAAGATCGCCATCGGGCCCATCCTCTACTACTGGCCGGCCGCCGAGATCCGCCGCTTCTACGACGCCCTGCGCGGCCAGGTCGATACCTTCTACCTCGGCGAGACCGTCTGCGGCCGGCGCCGGGAGATGGGGCCGCAGGAGTGGATCGGCCTCGGCCGCGAGCTCGCCGAGGAGGGCCACGAGGTGGTCCTCTCCGCCCTCGGCGTCGTCGAGGCCCGCTCCGAGGCCGCGCAGGTCCGCCGGCTCTGCGACAACGGCGAGTTCCTCGTCGAGGCCAACGACTACACCGCCGTCAACGCCCTCGAGGAGCGGGGCCTGCCCTTCGTCGCCGGGCCGACCCTCAACCTCTACAGCGGCCGCGCCCTGCAGGCGGCGAGCGCCGCCGGCGCCGTGCGCTGGGTGCCGCCCGTGGAGCTGTCCGGCGCCGCCCTCGAGGGGGTCCTCGGCGAGTACGCCGGCCTCGACGCCGGGCCGATGGAGACCGAGGTCTTCGCCTACGGCCGCATGCCGCTGGCCTTCTCGGCGCGCTGCTTCACGGCCCGCCACCACGGCCGCACCAAGGACGACTGCGGCTACGTCTGCGGCCACTACCCCGAGGGGCTGCCGGTGACCACCCGCGCCGGCGAGCCCTTCCTGGCCATCAACGGCATCCAGACCCAGTCCTACCGCTGCGCCAACCTGCTGGCGATGGTGCCGCAGATGCAGGCCATGGGCGTCTCCCGCCTGCGGCTGTCGCCGCGCCCGGAGGGCATGGCCGAGGCGGTGGCCGCCTTCCGCGCCGCCGTCCGCGGCGAGCCGGCGAGCCTCGCCGAGCCGCCCCCCGAGCGCCAGTGCGACGGCTACTGGTGGGGCGGCCCCGGCCACGAGCAGCGCGCCACCACGACGGGAACCGCGGAGTCCGAATGACCATCAAGCCCCCCAAGCCGCCGCAGCTCGATCGGGCCCTGCCCCTGCTGCTGGCCCCGCTGCGCTTCGCGCCGCCGCCGGTCAACGCCTCGCTGATCCCGCGGCTGGTGCACATCATGCTCGCCGACGCCGTCGCCGACGGCGAGCTCGACATCCTCGACGGCCGCGTCCTCGCCCTGGAGGTGACCGACGCCCGGCTGCGCTACGGCTTCACCCTCCAGGAGCAGCGCGTCGCCGCCGCCGACCCCGACCAGGCCGACGTCACCGTCCGCGGCGACGCGGCGGCCTTCCTCGCCCTGGCCGGCGGCGCCGCGGACCCGGACATGCTCTTCTTCCGGCGCCGGCTCAGCGTCGAGGGGGACGTGGCGCTGGGGCTGTCGGTGAAGAACCTGCTCGAGAGCTACGAGCCCCGCCACCGCCTCCCGTCAGCGCCGTCCGAGAGGAGAGCCGGCATGAGTGAGCAGAGCGCGGCGGTCGCGGAGCGGGGCGGGGCGATCGGGCAGCGGCTGGCGGAGCTGGCCGCCGAGCGCTGGCCGGCGCAGACGGCCGCGGCCCTCGCCCCCTTCGCCCGGCGCTACGTCGCCGGGGTCCCGCCCGAGGACCTCGAGGCCCGCAGCGACGAGGCGCTCTACGGCGCCATGGTCGCCCACTGGCGCCTCGGCCGGCAGCGCTCGCCCGGCGAGGCGGCGGTGGGCGTCTACAGCCCCGAGCCGGAGCGCCACGGCTGGGAGAGCAGCCACACGGTGGTCGACGTCGTCACCGACGACCGGCCCTTCCTCGTCGACTCCGTGGTCATGGCCCTGCAGCGCCGGGGCGTGCAGGTCCACCTGATCGTCCACCCC
>NZ_NRSH01000186.1 GCF_016584055.1 Halorhodospira neutriphila | reverse complement strand
AGGTCGAGGAGGGGAGCGGGGGGGCGCCGGCGGCTGCGGCCTAGGCGGTGGTGTCGACGTTGCCGCCCTTGCCGGGCTCCTTCGCTGGGCTCGAGGCGGCGGCGCCGCCCCCCTGCGCCGCGCCGTCGCCGGCGGAGGCGCCCTCCTCGCAGCCGCTGCACCGCTGCTGGAGCCCCTTCTGGAGCGTCTCGGACTGCTCCTCGAGGCTCTCCTGGATGTCCTCCCGGGCCTGGTAGCCCTTGTAGGCGCCGTAGAGGCCGACACCGAGGGATAGGGCGCTGACCGGATCCATAGGCTCCGCTTACCTCTCTAGAGGGCTGCCTTCCCCCTCCTTGGCGACTGGGAGCCCGCACTCTTGAATAGGCTATGCGTTGGGTTTGGGTTGTGTTCATCGAGGCATTCAATGCATCTTGCAGGAATCGCCTCGAGCCCGTCGGGATGGTCTAGGCTAGCGGCGGGTCAAATCGGGTACCATACCCGTATGGTCACAGGCGCACACGAAGGAGGGGATCCTCTGCTTACGACCATCAACGACCCCGACGACCTGCGCATGCTGTCGCTCGAGCAGCTGCCGGCGCTCGCCGAGGAGCTGCGCGAGTACCTCGTCGACAGCGTCTCGCGCAGCGGCGGCCACCTCGCCGCCGGGCTCGGCGCCGTCGAGCTGACCCTCGCCCTGCACTACGCCCTGGACACGCCCCAGGACCGCCTGGTCTGGGATGTGGGCCACCAGTGCTACGCCCACAAGGTGCTGACCGGGCGCCGCCGGGAGCTGCCGCGCATCCGCCAGGCGGGGGGGCCGGCCGGCTTCCCCGTGCGCGACGAGAGCCCCTACGACGCCTTCGGGGCCGGGCACTCGTCGACGAGCATCAGCGCCGCCCTGGGGATGGCGCTGGCCCAGCGCGCCGGCTGCGGCCCGCGGCGCCGCTGCGTCGCCATCATCGGCGACGGCGGCCTGAGCGCCGGCGAGGCCTTCGAGGGCCTGAACCACGCCGGCGACGTCGGCGCCGACCTGCTGGTGGTGCTCAACGACAACGAGATGTCCATCTCCGAGAACGTCGGCGCCCTGTCGAACTACCTCACGCGGCTGCTCTCCGAGCCGATCGCCGGGCAGCTGCGCCGCGGCGCCCGGGACGTGCTCCGCCGCCTGCCGCCGGTCCACGAGCTCGCCCGGCGCACCGAGGGGCACGTCAAGGGGCTGCTGGCGCCGGCGACCCTCTTCGAGGAGCTCGGCTTCCACTACTTCGGCCCCGTCGACGGCCACAACGTCGAGGGGCTGGTGCGCGTGCTGCGCAACCTGCGCGACCAGCCGGGGCCGCGGCTGCTCCACGTGGTCACCCGCAAGGGCAAGGGCTACGGGCCGGCCGAGGCCGACCCGATCTCCTACCACGGCGTCAGCCGCTTCGACCCGTCCCAGGGGCTGCAGAAGAAGCAGGCAGGCCGGCTCAACTACACCGGCGTCTTCAGCCGCTGGCTCTGCCACGCCGCCGCCGCCGACTCCCGCGTGGTGGCCATCACGCCGGCGATGCGGGAGGGCTCCGGGCTCGTCGACTACGCCCGGCACCACCCCGAGCGCTTCTTCGACGTCGGCATCGCCGAGCAGCACGCCGTCACCCTCGCCGCCGGTCTCGCCTGCGAGGGGACCCGCCCGGTGGTGGCCATCTATTCCACCTTCCTGCAGCGCGCCTACGACCAGCTCCTCCACGACGTGGCCCTGCAGCGGCTGCCGGTGCTCTTCGCCGTCGACCGCGCCGGCATCGTGGGCGCCGACGGGGCGACCCACCAGGGCGCCTACGACCTCAGCTACCTGCGCTGCGTCCCCGACCTGACTGTCATGGCCCCCGGCGACGAGGCCGAGTGCTGGCGGATGCTCGCCACCGGCCTGGCCCTCGACGGGCCGAGCGCCGTGCGCTACCCGCGGGGCAGCGGCGCCGGCGCGGCGCTGCCCGAGGACCTCGAGCCGCTGCCCGTCGGCCGCGGCGAGGTCCGCCGCCGGGGAGGCTCCGGCGTCGCCCTGCTCGCCTTCGGGGCGCTGCTGCCCGAGGCGGAGGCGGCGGGCGCCGAGCTCGACGCCACGGTGGTCAACATGCGCTTCGTCAAGCCCCTCGACGAGGCGCTGGTGCGCCAGCTCGCCGCCGAGCACCACCACCTGGTGACCGTCGAGGAGAACGTCGTCGCCGGCGGGGCGGGCAGCGCCGTCGCCGAGTGCCTGGCGCGCCTCGGCGACCGGACGCCGGTGACCCACCTCGGCCTGCCGGACCGCCCGATCCTCCACGGCGAGCGCGCCGAGCAGCTCGCCGAGCTGGGGCTCGACGCCGCCGGCCTGCAGCGGAGCGTCGCCGCGCTGCAGGCCGGGCAGGGCGGCGGCGGGCGGCGCCGCAGCGGCTAGGCGTACTCGTCGAGGTAGTGCTCGCCGTCGTCCGCGCCGCCGCCCGCGCGGTGCTGCGCGGGGTCCTCGCGCGGCGCTCCCCGGCGGCGCTGGCGCAGCCGCTGCTCGACCGCCTCGGGCCGCTGCGGCTCATCGCTGCTGTGGCCGGTGGGCTCGATGCGCGGGTAGGGCGCCACCGGCTCGATCACGGCGATCTCCTGGAGCCGGCGCAGGCGGATGTCCCGGTGGGTGTCGCGGATCGGGGGGACGTTGAACATGACGCTCCCCTCCTGAGCAGCCTTCCTCAAGGGACGATTCGACACCGGCGCGGCGGGGATCGAGGGGGAGGACACCGACGTCGGCCTCACCCTGGGCCGCTGGGGCACCCCCGCCGGGCCCTACCTGGTCCTCCCCTTCCTCGGCCCGAGCAGCGTGCGCGACGCCACCGGGACCGGGATCGGCTACGCCACCCGCGACTACCACAGCCCCCCTCGCTGGGCCGGCCTCGAGCCCGCGGCGCGCTACGGCATCGTCGCGCTCAACGTGGTGCAGGTGCGCGTCGAGCTGCTCTCCCTGGACGAGCTCCTCGAGCGGACGCAGGCCGACCCCTATATCTTCACGCGGGAGTCGTACCTGCAGAACCGCCGGGAGAAGCTCAGCGACGACGAGGCGTGGGGGGACTGGGAG
>NZ_NRSH01000185.1 GCF_016584055.1 Halorhodospira neutriphila | reverse complement strand
GATATCCGCCGCGGTCACGGCCCGGATCCGCTCCTCGAGGCGCTGCGCCTCCTGCCAGCCGATGCCGGCGGTCACCAGCTCGCCGAGGCGCCGGGCCTGCCCCATGAGCGAGTCGCGGGCGTAGGTCTCGCGAGCGAGCAGCCGGGTCACGGCCCGCTCCAGCTCCGCCTCGCCGACCGGCTCGGTGCGCAGGCGCTCGATCTGCTCGCCCAGCGCCGCCTGGAGCCGGTCGAGCCCCGTTCCGGCGGCCTCGGCGCGGGGCCGGGCGACGAGGGTGAAGAGGGTGTCGAGCCGGCTCGCCTGCGAGTAGTAGGCCGAGGCCGAGGTGGCGACCTCGGCGCCGCGGACCAGCTCCGCCGCCAGCCGCGCCGAGCGGCCGCCGTCGAGGAGCTGCGCGGCCATGAGCAGGGCGTAGGCGTCCCGCGGCCGCTCGGCGGTGCCCAGCGACGGGACGTTGTAGCCGACGTAGAGCAGCGGCACCCGGGCGCCGTCGAGCTGCAGCTCGACCCGCCGCTGGCCGAGGGGGCCGGCGGCCTCGCCGCCCGGCGGCGCCGGCGGCGGCTCGCCGGCGGGGACCTCGCCGAAGTGGCGCTCGGCCAGCTCGCGGATCCGCTCGGTGTCGACGTCGCCGACCACGATGAGGGTGGCGTTGGCGGGGGCGTACCAGCGCTCGTACCAGCGCTGGAGGTCCTCGAGCCGGAGCCGCTGCAGGTCCTGGCGCCAGCCGATGATCGGCTGGCGGTAGGGGCTGGCCATGTGGGAGACGGCGGTGAAGCGCTCGAAGGCGCGCGCCTCGGGGGTGTCGGCGACACGCTGGCGGCGCTCCTCGCGGATGACGCGCATCTCGCGCTCGAAGGCCGGCTGCTCGAGGGCGAGCCGGTGCATGCGCTCGGCCTCGAGCCGGAAGGCCAGCTCGAGCCGCCCGGCGGCGAGCTTCTCGTAGTAGCCGGTGTAGTCGCGGCTGGTGAAGGCGTTGTGCCAGCCCCCCTCGCGGGCGATCAGCCGCGAGAACGCGCCGCCCTCGCGCTCCTCCGTGCCCTGGAACATCATGTGCTCGAGGGCGTGGGAGACCCCGGTCAGCGGCCGGTGCTCGTAGCCGGAGCCGACGTGGTACCACAGCGAGGCGATGGCGACCCCGGCCCGCCGCTCCTCCTTGACGAGGACGGTCAGGCCGTTGTCGAGCTCCACCGCCGTCGGGGGCTGGGCGGCGGCGGCCCCGGCGAGGGCCGCGAGCAGGAGCGGGGCGAGGGCGCGTAGCAGGGGCATGATGGTCTTCGGGCTCACCGCTGGCAGTCCAGGCAATGATAGGATAGCTGGCCAGATACGTCGCCCGCCCCCGTCGCCTACGGGGCGGGCCCCCCTTGGCAATTCCGCGACGAAGTCAATCTATGAGCGAACGCGAGAAGACCCCGCAGCGCCGCGGCTTCATGGGGCGGCTGCGCAACGGCCTCAAGCGCACCCGCAGCGGCCTGACCGAGGGGCTGACGAGCCTCTTCGCCGGGCGCAAGCGCCTCGACGACGACCTGCTCGAGGAGCTCGAGACCCGGCTGCTGAGCGCCGATGTCGGCATGGAGGCCACGCAGCGCCTGCTCGACGGCCTGGTCCGGCGGCTCGGCCGCTCGGAGCTGCGCGACGGCGAGAGCGTCGCCGAGGCGCTGCGCGACGAGATCACCCAGATCCTCGACCCGGTGGCCGAGCCGCTGGCCATCGACCCCCGCCAGCGCCCCTTCGTCATCCTCACCGTGGGCGTCAACGGCACCGGCAAGACGACGACCATCGGCAAGCTCGCCGCGCGCTACCAGCGCGAGGGCCACAGCGTGACCCTCGCCGCCGGCGACACCTTCCGGGCCGCCGCGGTGGAGCAGCTCCAGGAGTGGGGCGAGCGCATCGGCTGCCCGGTCATCGCCCAGCCGACCGGCGCCGACGCCGCCTCGGTGGTCTACGACGGCTACCAGGCGGCCCGCGCCCGCGGCAGCGACATCCTCATCGCCGATACCGCCGGGCGGCTCCACACCCAGGACAACCTCATGGAGGAGCTGCGCAAGATCCGCCGCGTGCTCGGCCGCCAGGACGAGGGCTCGCCCCACGAGACCCTCCTGGTGCTCGACGGCGGCAACGGCCAGAACGCCCTGGCGCAGGCGGAGCGGTTCAAGGAGGCGGTCCAGGTCAGCGGCCTGGTGGTGACCAAGCTCGACGGCACGGCCCGCGGCGGCGTCCTGCTGGCGCTCGCCGAGCGGCTGCGGCTGCCGGTGCGCTACGTCGGCGTCGGCGAGGGGGTCGACGACCTGCGCCCCTTCGACGCCGAGGCGTTCGCCGAGGCCCTGGTGACCGAGCAGGAGTGACCGCGCCCGGATGATCCACCTCGACCGGGTCAGCAAGCGCTACCGCGCCGGCAAGGACGGCCTGCGCGGCGTCTCGCTGTCGGTCGGGGAGGGCGAGCTGGTCTTCGTCACCGGCCACTCGGGGGCCGGCAAGACCACGCTGCTGCGGCTGATCCCCGGCCTGGAGCGTCCCAGCGGCGGCCGGCTGAGCGTCGCCGGGATGGCGGTCGACCGCCTCCCGCGGCGTAAGCTCCCGCAGCTGCGCCAGCGCGTCGGGGTGACCTTCCAGGACCACCGGCTGCTCCCGGACCGCACCGTCTTCGAGAACGTGGCGCTGCCGCTGGCCATCGCCGGGCTGCCGCCCCGGGAGGCGGCGCGGCGGGTCCGCGCCGCGCTGGATAAGGTCGGCCTCCTGGCCAAGGAGCAGGCCTACCCGGTCACCCTCTCCGGCGGCGAGCAGCAGCGGGTGGGGATCGCCCGGGCGGTGGTCGGCCGGCCGCCGGTGCTGCTCGCCGACGAGCCTACGGGCAACCTCGACCCGCGCCTCTCCGCGGAGATCATGCGGCTGTTCCTCTCCTTCCAGGAGGTCGGGACCACCGTGCTGGTCGCCACCCACGACCTCGCCCTCGTGCGCGCCTTCGGCCGCCGCGTGGTGACGCTCCACGAGGGCGAGCTCGCCGCCGACCGGCCGGCCGGGGAGGCGGCGTAGTGGCGCGGCGCCCGGAGCGCGGGGCGACGCCGCG
>NZ_NRSH01000184.1 GCF_016584055.1 Halorhodospira neutriphila | reverse complement strand
GCCCGTCGGTGCGCTCGCCGCGGAAGGCGTCGAGGAGCTCGAAGCGGGCGCGGTAGTCCTGCTCCTCGCCCTGGCGGGCGGCCGGGAGGGCGCTGCGCAGGCGTGCCTTGAGCCGCTCCATCCGCCGCGCCTCAGCCCTCGCCGGCCGCCGGCCGGCTCATCAGCCCGAGGCTCGGCACCCCGGCGCCCTGCAGCTGCGCCATGAGGGCGACGACCTCGCCGTAGGGCACGCGCCGGTCGCCGCGCACGAGGACGCGGCGCTGCGGGCTCTGGCGCATCACCGCGCGGATCCGCTCGAGCAGGGCCTCGCGGCCGAGGGCGGCCTCGGGCTCCTCGGCGATGTTCAGGTAGAGCCGGCCGTCGGCGTCGATGCTGACGATCACCGGCTCCTGCTGCTCCTCGTCGAGGGGCTCGCTGCGGGTCTCGGGCAGGTCGAGCTCGACGCCGTGGTAGAGCAGCGGGGCGGTAACCATGAAGATCACGAGCAGCACGAGCATGACGTCGATGTAGGGGACGACGTTGATCTCCGCCATCGGCTTCCGCCGGCTGCGCCGCGCCCCGGTGGGGGTGACCCGCGCCACGCCTGCTCCCTCCCCCTACCGCTGCGGCGCCGTGGCGGCCGCGTGGGTGTGGCGCTGGAGGATGCTCGTGAACTCCTCGACGAAGGTCTCGTAGCGGTTGGCGAGGCGCTCGGTGCGGTTGCTGTAGTGGTTGTAGGCGACCACCGCCGGGATGGCGGCGAACAGGCCGAGGGCCGTGGCGATCAGCGCCTCGGCGATGCCCGGGGCCACGGTGGCCAGGCTCGCCTGCTGCTGCCCGGCGAGGGCGCGGAAGGAGGTCATGATGCCCCAGACCGTGCCGAAGAGGCCGACGTAGGGGCTGACCGAGCCGACGGTGGCGAGGAAGGGCAGGTGGCGCTCGGCGTCGTCGATCTCGCGGCTGACCGACACGCGCATGGCCCGCCGGGCGGCGTCGACCACCGAGCCCGGCGACGCGGCGCTGTGCTTGCGCATGCGCGAGAACTCCTGGAAGCCGGCGCGGAAGACGCGCTCGAGCCCGGCGGGCTCCTCGCCCTCCTCGCCGAGGCGGCGGTAGATCTCGGCGAGGTTGCCGCCGGACCAGAACGCCTCCTCGAAGTCCACGGCGCCCTGCTCGGCCCGGCGCAGCGACCGGCGCTTGCCCAGGATCAGCGCCCAGGAGCTGATGGAGGCGAGCAGCAGGGCGAGCATCACGGCCTGGACCGGGAGGCTGGCCTCGAGGACGAGCTGGAGGATCGAGGTGTCGGCGGTCATCGGCTTGCGGCGCTATCCACGGCTGATCGCCCAATCTAGCGACAGGTGCCGGGCAGGACAAGTTCCGGCCGGTGCGCGGGTCACTCGCCGAGGAGGTCGGACGCGCCGGGCTGCTGGCCGGGCAGG
Organism: Halorhodospira neutriphila; assembly: GCF_016584055.1. Lineage (GTDB taxonomy): Bacteria > Pseudomonadota > Gammaproteobacteria > Nitrococcales > Halorhodospiraceae > Halorhodospira > Halorhodospira neutriphila. The sequence goes on along the minus strand of NZ_NRSH01000184.1, from coordinate 1,655 downwards.
CCGAGCAGGCTGTAGGTGTGCGCCGTGGCCGTGCGCCCGCGGGGCGTGCGCATCAGGTAGCCCTCCTGGATGAGGTAGGGCTCGACGACGTCCTCGAGGGTGCCGCGCTCCTCGCCGACGGCGGTGGCGAGGTTGTCGAGCCCGACGGGGCCGCCGCCGAACTTGTGCACCACGGCCTCGAGCAGGCGGCGGTCCTGCTCGTCGAGGCCGTTGCGGTCGACGTTGAGCAGCGCCATGGCCTCGGCGGCCACCGTGGCGGTGATGCGCCCGTCGGCGCGGACCTCGGCGAAGTCGCGCACCCGGCGCAGGAGGCGGTTGGCGACGCGGGGGGTGCCGCGGGCGCGGCGGGCGATCTCGCCGGCGCCCTCGGGCTCGGCGGCGATGCCGAGGCGCTGCGCCGAGCGCTCGACGATGCGCGTGAGCTCGCCGACGGGGTAGTAGGCGAGGCGCTGGACGATGCCGAAGCGGTCGCGCAGCGGCGAGGTCAGCAGCCCGGCGCGGGTGGTGGCGCCGACGAGGGTGAACGGCGGCAGGTCGAGCTTGATCGAGCGCGCCGAGGGGCCCTCGCCGATGACGATGTCGATGCGGAAGTCCTCCATGGCCGGGTAGAGGACCTCCTCGACGACGGCCGAGAGGCGGTGGATCTCGTCGATGAAGAGGACGTCGTGGGGCTCGAGGTTGGTCAGGATGGCGGCGAGGTCGCCGGGGCGGTCGAGCACCGGCCCGGAGCTCTGGCGCAGGCTCGCGCCCATCTCGTGGGCGACGATGTGGGCGAGGGTGGTCTTGCCGAGCCCCGGCGGGCCGAAGAGCAGGGTGTGGTCGAGGGCCTCGCCGCGGCCCCGGGCGGCGCGGATGAAGATCTCGAGCTGCTCGCGCACCGCCTCCTGGCCGACGTACTCGGCGAGGGTGTCCGGGCGCAGGGCGCGCTCGGCGGCGGCCTCCTCGCCGTGGGCGGCGGGGTCGAAGAGCCGCTCCGGCGTCTCGCCGCTCGCCGCCATCGCCTAGCCCCCCCTCGGCGCGGCGCGCTGCAGGGCGCGGCGGATCAGGGCCTCGCAGCCGAGGCCCGGCTCGGCGACGGCGCGGGCCATGCGCGCCGCCTCGGGCTGCTTGTAGCCGAGGGCGACGAGCCCCTCGACCGCCTCCTCGAGGGCGTCGCCGCCGGCCGGCGCCGCCTCGCCCTCGGCGGGGGCGGCGGGCTTGCCGGGGAGCACCGCGAGCTCCTGCTCGAGCCGGTCGCGCAGCTCGACGACGAGCCGCTCGGCGGTCTTGCGGCCGACGCCGGGGACCTGGGTGAGCCGCTTGGGGTCGTCGTCGCGCACGCAGCGCACGAGCTCCTCGCCGTCGACCCCGGAGAGCAGGGCGAGGGCGAGCTTCGGCCCGACGCCGGAGACCCGGATCAGCCGCCGGAAGAGGTCGCGCTCGCTGCGGCTGCGGAAGCCGAAGAGGGCGTGGCCGTCGTCGCGCACGCTGAGGTGGGTGTGGAGGGTGACCTCGGCGCCGATCTCGGGCAGCGACTCGAGGGTCGACAGGGGGGTGTCCACCTCGTAGCCCACGCCGGCGGCCTCGACGACCACCGTGGGCGGGCGCTTGTCGAGGAGCTGGCCGCGCAGCCGGGCGATCATCGGGCCCCTCCGGCGGCGGCCGCCGCCGCCAGG
>NZ_NRSH01000183.1 GCF_016584055.1 Halorhodospira neutriphila | reverse complement strand
CCTGCTCGGCACCCTCGAGGGTGCCGAGCAGGAGCCCGCCGCCGTGGGCCGCCAGGGCCAGGGGCGGCGCTCCGCCGGGGAGGTTGCCGGCGTGGAGCCGCCACCCCGCCTCCGGCTCGTGGACCAGCAGGGCGCCCGAGCGGGCCGCGGCGTAGACGCGGCCGCTGCCCGGCTCGGCGACGGCGGCGGCGATGCGCTCGCCGGGGTAGGGGCTCCAGCGCTGCCAGCGCTGCGGCCCCTCGAGGAGCAGCTCCGCGGCGGCGAAGACCGCGGCGGCAGCGGCGAGGCCGGCGAGGAGGGGGCGCCGCCACCCCCTCAAAGCGCCGCCCCCTTGCCGGGGTTGAGCACCCCCTCCGGGTCCAGGGCCGACTTGATGCGCCGGGCGAGCTCACCGGTGAGCGGGTCGCCGCAGCGGGCCAGCTCGGCGCGGCGCAGCTGCCCGACGCCGTGCTCGGCGGCCACCGAGCCGCCGAAGCGGGCGACCTCGTCGTGGACGACCCGGTTGAGCGCCCCCCAGCGCTCGAGGAAGGCCGCCCGGTCGGCGTCCGCCGGCTGGGTAAGGTTGAAGTGGAGGTTGCCGTCGCCGATGTGGCCGAAGACGCACGGGCGCACGCCCGGCTCGGCGGCCTCCACGGCCGCCAGCGCCTGCGGGACGAAGGCGGCGACCTCGCTCGGGAGCACGGAGATGTCGTGCTTGATGCTGGCGCCGGCGCGGCGCTGGCCGTCGGGGATGGCGGTGCGCAGCCGCCAGAGCCGCTCGGCGGCGCCCTCGCTCGGCGCGACTACCGCGTCCTCGATCGCCCCCGCCTGCTCGGCGGGCTCGAGGGCCGCAGCGAGGGCGGTGTCCAGGTCCGCCCGCGGGTCGGGGCTGGCCAGCTCCAGGAGCAGGTACCACGCCGCGCCGGGGAGGGGGTTCTCCGGGGCGTCGTCGAGGAGCTGGCCCATGGCGAGGGCCGGCCCGCTCATGATCTCGGCGGCCACGACGGCGTCGCCGCTCTCGGCCTGGGCGGCGCGCACCAGCCCCAGCGCCGGCGTTAGCTCCGCCAGGGCGAGCAGGGCGACGCGCCGGCTGCGCGGCGGCGGCAGCAGGCGCAGGGTGGCGGCGGTGATGATCCCCAGCGTCCCCTCCGAGCCGATGAACAGGTCGCGCAGGTCGTAGCCGCTGTTGTCCTTGCGCAGGCCCTTGAGCTCCCGCCAGATGCGGCCGTCGGCGAGGACCACCTCGAGGCCCAGGGTCAGCTCCCGGGCGGTGCCGTAGCGCAGCACGTTGAGCCCCCCGGCGTTGGTGGCGAGGTTGCCGCCGATCCGGCACTCCGCCTCCGAGGCGAGGCTCAGGGGGAAGAACCGGCCGGCCGCGGCCGCCGCCTGCTGGATCTCGGCGAGGGTGCAGCCCGCCTCGGCGACGAGGTGGCCGTCCTCGGCGTCGGTCTGGCGGATCCGGTTGAGCCGCTCGAGGCTGAGCACGACCTCGCCGCCGTGGCGCGGCGAGGCGCCGCCGACGGTGCCGGTGTTGCCGGCCTGGGGGACGACGGGGGCGCCGTGGCGCCGGCACAGGCGCACCGCCTCGGCGGCCTCCTCGGCGCTGGCGGGGCGGACGGCGAGCCGCCCCTGGCCGGGATAGAGGCCGCGCTGCTCGTGCATGTAGGTCGCCACGGGGCCGTCCCCCTCGACGACGGCCTCGGATCCGAGGCGCTCGCGCAGGGCGTCCGCGAGGCCCGGGGGGAGTGGTACTTCGGCCATAGGGGGCATTATGCGCTCACAGGTACGGTGACGCGAGCCAGCAGAGGGCGTCGCGCAGGCGCTCGGCGGGGTGGCGCTCGCCGAGCTCGGCGCTGCTGAGCTGGCGCGAGCGCGCCCGGATGAGCTCGCAGTCGAGGGCCAGCTGCTCGGCGATGGGGCGGTTGTAGATCTCCGCGTTGAGCTCGAAGTTCAGCCGCAGGCTCCGCGGGTCCATGTTCGCCGAGCCGACCTGGGCGTAGCGCCGGTCGACCACGAAGAGCTTGGTGTGGGCGAACGGCGGGGGCTGGTAGTAGAGGTGGACCCCCCAGTGGAGCAGCTCGCCGAGGATGTGCCGGGTGGCCCAGTGGACGAAGGGGAGGTTGTTGCGCTCCGGGAGCAGGATCTTGACCTCGACGCCGCGCAGGGCGGCCGCCTCGAGCGAGGTGATCAGCGGGCGCATGGGCAGGAAGTAGGGCGTGACCAGCCAGATCTCCTCCCGCGCCGCGGAGAGGGCCCCGATGAGGGTCATCACCAGCCGGTCCAGGTCCTCGTTCGGGCCGTCGGTGATGGTCCGGCAGAGGGCGCCGCTGTCGTGGGGCGTGGCGCGCTTCGGCGGGGTGCGCTCGTCGCCGGTGGTGAACGCCCAGTCCTCGGCGAAGACCGCCTCCATCTGCTGCGCCAGCGGGCCGTCGAAGAGGAAGTGGACGTCGGCGACCCGGTGGCTGCGCTGCGACTGGAGCAGGTGGCTGTCGCCGAGGTTCATCCCGCCGGTGAAGGCCCGCTGCCCGTCGACGACGAGGATCTTGCGGTGGTTGCGCAGGTTGATCGACAGCTGCGGGGGGATCAGCCGCGGCGGCAGGAAGCGGGCCACGGGGACGCCGGCGCGGCGCAGCAGGGTGCTCGGGCGGGGCCAGGTGTAGTACTCGCCGACGCCGTCGATGAGCACGCGGACGTCGACGCCGCGGCGGTGGGCGGCGCTCAGGGCGTCGATGAATTGCCGGCCGCTGGTGTTGGTCTCGAAGATGTAGGTGCTCAGCATCACCGTCTCGCGGGCGCCCTCGATGGCCTCGAGCATCACCGGGTACGCCTCCTCGCCGTTGCTGAGCACCTGGATGCGGTTGCCGGGCTCCAGGGGGCGGCCGGTCACGGCGTCGGAGATGCGGATCTGCTCGGCGTACTCCGGCCCGATGCCGTGGCTGGAGCTCGTCGGGTGGGGGGCGAGGCTCGGCGGGAGGCGCTCCTCGGCGACGAGCTTGCGGGCCCGGGTGTAGACGCGGTTGATGCCGAAGAGGTAGTAGAGCAGCGCCCCGCCGGCCGGGAAGATCAGGCAGACGGCGATCCACGCGGTGGCGACCTGCGGCTCGCGCTTGGTGAGCAGGGCGTGTCCCGCGGCGAAGGGGCCGACGACGGCGGCGAGGAGGCTGACCGCGGCGACGAGCCAGGCTGTAGCGGCGTCCATCCCCCCAGTCTCCGGGT
>NZ_NRSH01000182.1 GCF_016584055.1 Halorhodospira neutriphila | reverse complement strand
TCACCGCCGCCGTCGAGCATGCGCAGGTGCTCGGCGCGCCACCACTGCAGCCGGCTCCGGGCCACGCTCGGCTCCGAGGCCTCGGCCGGGATGCGGCGGATCTCCCCGGCGTAGGCGGCGACGGCGAGCAGGTCGGCGCGCGCCGCCCGGGGGGCGGTGCGCAGGGCGCAGTCGAGGCTCGAGCCCGGCGGGGCGGCGCGGGCGAAGGCCTCGGCGGCGGCGTCGCGGGCCATCGGCGGCTCCTCGAGGCGTTCTCCTAGGACCGCCCTATTGTCCCACAAGCGCCGGGGCGCGTGCGGCGCCTAGGCGCGCAGCCCCGCGCTCTTGACCAGGGCCACGCCCCGCCAGCCCGCCGCCACCCCCAGCTCGGCGGCCGAGCGCCGCGTGATGCGGGCGAGCAGCGGCGCCTGCCCGGCCGCGAGGCGCACCAGCGTGTGGGTGCCGTCCACCTCGGCGGTGGCGGTGGCCCGCACCGGGAGCTGGTTGAGCAGGCTCGTGCCGGCCACCGGCGACCGCGCCAGGGCGACCTCGCGGGCGGGGACCGCCACGCGCACGGCGCTCCCCGCGGCGTGGCGGCCGTCCTCGGGGAGCCACAGCTCGCCGCCGTCGACGGCGACCCGGGCCAGGCCCTCGCCGGGGCGGTGCTCGACGACCCGCCCGTCGAGGAGGGCCTCGGCCGTCGGCGCCGTGGCCAGGCCGAGGTCGAGCCGGGTGAGCAGCTCCTGGGGCGGGCCCTGGGCGGCCACCCGCCCGTCGGCCAGGTAGAGGAGGCGGTCCGCCAGGCGCAGCGCCCGCTCCAGGTCGTGGGAGACCCAGAGCACCGGCATGCGCGCGGTGTCGCGGAGCTCGCCGATCAGCGCCAGGACGTTCTCGGCGTTGGCCGGATCCAGGGCGCTGGTGGGCTCGTCGAGCAGCAGCAGCGCCGGCTGCCCGGCGAGGGCCCGGGCGATGGCCACCCGCTGGCGCTCGCCGCCGGAGAGCTGGTGGGGGCGCTTGCCGAGCAGGTGGCCGATGCCCAGCCGGCGGGCGAGGGCCTCGAGGTCGGTCCCGCCGCGGCCGCGCCGGCGGCGGGCGTAGGCGAGGTTGCCGCGCACCGTGCGCTGCGGGAGGAGGCCCGCCTCCTGGGCGACGTAGCCCACCCGGCGGCGGTGCGGGGGCCGGAAGAGGCGCTCGGCGCCGTCCTGCCAGGCCTCGCCGCCGACGGTGACCCGGCCGGCCTCGGCGGCCTCGAGGCCGGCGAGGCAGCGCAGCAGGGTGGTCTTCCCCGAGCCCGAGGCCCCGGCGACCACGGTGAGGCCCCCGGCGGGGGCGTCGATGTCCGCCGCCAGGCGGAAGCCGGGGCGGCTCAGGGCCAGGCCGCGGACGGCGAGGGCGCCGCTCATAGGCCCACCGCCTGGAAGCGCCGGTTGAGGGCGTAGACCGCCAGCAGCAGCGCGAAGGAGAAGAGCAGCAGCATCGCCGAGAGGGCGTGGGCCCGGGCGTACTCCAGGGTCTCGACGTGCTCGAAGATGGCGATGGAGACGACCTGGGTCTCGCCGGGGATGTTGCCGCCGACCATGAGCACGACGCCGAACTCGCCGAGGGTGTGGGCGAACCCCAGGGTGGTGGCGGTCAGGAAGCCGCGCCGGGCGAGCGGCACGGCCACGGTGAGGAACCGGTCCACCGGGCCGGCCCCCTGGGTGGCCGCGGCCTCGAGGGGCGCGCGGCCGATGGCGGCGAAGGCGTTCTGCAGCGGCTGGACCACGAAGGGGAGGCTGTAGACCATCGAGCTGACCACCAGGCCGGCGAAGGTGAAGGCCAGCGGGGCGCCGCCGAGGGCCTCGAGGGCCCCGCCGATGGGGCCGTGGGGCCCCAGGGCGACGAGGAGGTAGAAGCCCAGCACGGTCGGCGGCAGCACCAGCGGCAGGGCGACCACCGCCTCGACGGCGACCTTCCAGCGCGCCCGGCTGCAGGCCAGCCACCAGGCCAGGGGGGTGCCCAGCAGCAGGAGCCCGGCCACGGTCACCCCCGCCAGGGCCAGGGTCAGCCGGAAGGCCTGCCAGTCGGCGCTGCTGAGCAGCTCGGGCACGGCGCGCTACTCCGCGTCGTCCGGGATGGTGTAGCCGAAGCGGCGGATGAGCTCGGCGGCCTCGGGGCCCTGCAGGAAGCGCAGGAGCGCCTGCGCCGGCGCGTGGTCGGCGGCGCGCTCGAGCAGCACGGCCTGCTGGCGGATGGGCGCGTGGTGCTGCTGCGGGACCAGCCAGCGCGAGCCGCGCTCGGGGCGGCCCGGGGCGCTGAGCTGGGAGAGGGCGACGAAGCCCAGCTCGGCGTTGCCGCTGGCGACGAACTGGTGGGCCTGGTTGATGTTCTGCCCCTGGATGATCCGCCCCTGCAGCGATCGCCACCGCCCCAGGGACTGCAGGGCCTGCTGGGCGGCCAGCCCGTAGGGGGCGGTCCGGGGGTTGGCGATGGCCAGCCGGCGGAACTCGCCCCGCAGGGCCTGCGGGCCGTTGACCCGCTCCGGGTCGGCGCTCCACAGCGCGAGGCGCCCCTGGGCGTAGGTGAAGCGGCTCCCCGGCACCGCCAGGCCGCGCTCGGCGAGCTTGCGCGGCCGGCGGCGGTCGGCGGCGAGGAAGGCGTCGAAGGGGGCGCCGTTGCGGATCTGGGCGTAGAGGCTGCCGGTGGAGCCGGTGCTGACCCGCAGCTCGTGGCCGGTGGCCGCCTCGAAGCGCGGCTCGAGGGCCTCGATGGTGGCCTTGAAGTTGCCGGCCACGGCGGCGCGCACCTCGCCGGCGTGGGCCGGCACGGCGGCGGCGAGGAGCAGCAGGGCGAGGATCGGGCAGGTGCGGTACGGCATGGCTCCCTCCACTCGGTCGGGTTCTCCGTCTCCCGTTTTAGCAAATCGCGTGCCGACCTGCCGGGGCGCCGGGGCCCGGGGTCGGTGGCCGGTCGGCGTGTCGTAGAGGCTACAACAGCGGCGGCCTCTTGTCGGGAGGGCGGCACGCCACCGCGCGGCGCCCCGGCGGGGGCGCTAGCGGGCGGCCGGCAGCCAGCCGAGGATCTCCTCCGGGGCGCGCACCAGGCCGTGGGCGCCCCAGCGCGTCGGCCGGTCGCCGGCGTGGAGGTAGCCGAACAGGGCGACGAGCGCCTGCGCCCCTACGCTCAGGGCGGCCTCGATATCGCGCCGGGCGTCGCCGACGGTCAGGGTGTGCTCGGCCGCCGCCCCCAGGGCGCGCAGGGCGTGGCGCATCGGGTCGGGGTGGGGCTTGG
>NZ_NRSH01000181.1 GCF_016584055.1 Halorhodospira neutriphila | reverse complement strand
GCCGCCCCTGCCGCCCCCGGCTCCGAGGAGGCTCAGGTACTTGCAGCGCTCGGCCACGACCCGGTCACCCTCGATACCCTCGAGCGGCGCTCTGGATTGACGCCCGATAGGCTTTCATCCATTCTGCTCGACATGGAGCTAAAGGGCTTGTTGACTGCGATACCCGGGGGCCGGTATCAGCGGCGCAAGCCAGAGGGCTGAAAATGAAGCAAAATGTTTTCGAAGTGCTGATGTACCTGTTCGAGAACTACCTGTACAACGACGAGGAGCCGGGCGACCGGGACTCGCTCGAGAGCGAGCTCCACGAAGCGGGCTTCAGCGCCCTGGAGATCCGCAAGGCGTTCGAGTGGCTCGACGCCCTCGCCGACTCGCGGGTCCTGCCGGCCTCGCCGTCGGCGGCGCCGTCGATCCGGCTCTTCGGCGAGCCGGAGCTCGCCCGCCTCGACACCGAGACCCGGGGCTTCATCCTCTATCTCGAGCAGGTCGGCATCCTCACCCCCGAGAGCCGCGAGCTCGTGCTCGACCGGATCCTCGCCCTCGACGACGAGGAGGTGGACCTCGACACCGTCAAGTGGGTCATCCTCATGGTGCTCTTCAACCGCCCCGGCGAGGAGGAGGCCTACACCTGGATGGAGAACCTCATGTTCGACGTGCCGACCCACCTCGTCCACTGACAGCGCCGGGCCACCGGCCCGGCTGGTGCCCTTGAGCCCGCGTGGCGAGGCGCCTCTACACCGACCCACCGCCGCCAACCTACGAACTGCTCCCCATGGGTAAGAGCCTCGTCATCGTCGAGTCGCCGGCCAAGGCGCGCACGATCAACAAGTACCTGGGCTCCCAGTACGAGGTGAAGGCCTCCTACGGGCACGTCCGCGACCTCGTCCCCAAGGAGGGGGCCGTCGACCCGGAGCGCGACTTCGCCATGAAGTACGCGCCCATCGAGAAGAACCAGCGCCACGTCGACGCCATCGCCAAGGCGGCCGAGAAGGCCGAGGCCCTCTACCTCGCCACCGACCCCGACCGCGAGGGCGAGGCGATCTCCTGGCACCTCGTCGAGCTGCTGCGCGACAAGGGCGTGCTCGACGGCAAGCCGGTCTACCGGGTGGTCTTCCACGAGATCACCCAGAGCGCCATCCAGGAGGCGATGCAGCACCCCCGGGACATCTCCGCGGAGCTGGTCAACGCGCAGCAGGCGCGGCGCGCCCTCGACTACCTCGTCGGCTTCAACCTCTCGCCGCTGCTCTGGCGCAAGATCACCAGCGGGCTCTCCGCCGGGCGCGTGCAGAGCCCGGCGCTGCGCATGATCTGCGAGCGCGAGCGGGAGATCGAGCGCTTCGAGCCCCAGGAGTACTGGACCATCGAGGCCGACGCCGCCAAGGGCGAGCAGCCCTTCGCCGCCAAGCTCTCGGTCCTCGCCGGCGAGAAGGTCCGGCAGTTCACCATCACCGACGAGGCGCGCGCCCGCGAGGTGGAGCAGACCCTGCGCGAGGCGGCGCGGGCGCAGGCGGACCCGGCCGCCCTCGGCCCGGCGGGCGGCGAGGCCGAGGTCATCGGCGAGCTGCGCGTCGCCGCGGTAGAGCGCAAGCAGCGCCGGCGCAACCCGGCAGCGCCGTTCATCACCTCGACGCTGCAGCAGGAGGCCTCGCGCAAGCTCGGCTTCACCGCCAGCCGGACCATGCGCATCGCCCAGCAGCTCTACGAGGGCATCGACGTCGGCGAGGGCGGCGCCGTGGGCCTGATCACCTACATGCGCACCGACTCCGTCAGCCTCTCCCAGGAGGCGGTCGCCGAGATGCGCGAGGTCATCGCCGAGCGCTACGGCAAGGCGATGCTCCCCGGCAAGCCGAAGGCCTACAAGACCCGCTCGAAGAACGCCCAGGAGGCCCACGAGGCCATCCGCCCGACCTCGGCGGCGCGCCACCCGGACGAGGTGCGCAGCTACCTCAGCGACGAGCAGCGCAAGCTCTACGAGCTCGTCTGGAAGCGCGCCGTGGCCTGCCAGATGAAGCACGCCACCATCCACACCGTCGCCGTCGACCTCGCCGCCGACGCCGACGGGCAGCACCTGCTGCGCGCCACCGGCTCGAGCGTGGCCGACCCCGGCTTCATGGTGGTCTACCGCGAGGGCAGCGACGACGGCAAGGACGACACCGGCGAGAAGTTCCTGCCGGAGCTCGCCGAGGGCGAGCGGGTGGCGCTGCACGCCGTGCGCCCCGAGCAGCACTTCACCGAGCCGCCGCCGCGCTACACCGAGGCGAGCCTGGTCCGGGCGCTCGAGGAGTACGGCATCGGCCGCCCCTCCACCTACGCCTCGATCATCTCCACCCTGCAGCAGCGCAACTACGTGGAGATGGACGGCAAGCGCTTCATCCCCACGGACATTGGCCGGACGGTCAACAAGTTCCTCACCGAGCACTTCGAGCGCTACGTCGACTACGACTTCACCGCCCGGCTCGAGGACGACCTCGACGCTATCTCCCGGGGCGAGCAGGACTGGGTGCCGGTGCTCGAGTCGTTCTGGCGCCCCTTCCGCGAGCGCGTCGAGGAGAAGAAGGGCGTCTCCCGCGAGGAGGTGGTCCAGGCCCGCGAGCTCGGCACGGACCCGGAGACCGGCAAGCCGGTGACCGTGCGCATCGGCCGCTACGGCCCCTTCGCCCAGCTCGGCTCCCGCGACGACGACGAGAAGCCGCGCTTCGCCGGCCTGCGCCCCGGCCAGAGCGTCGACACCATCACCCTCGAGGAGGCCCTCGCCCTCTTCCAGCTGCCCCGCGACATGGGCGAGACCGAGGCGGGCGAGCCGGTGCAGGTGAGCATCGGGCGCTTCGGCCCCTACGTGCGCTTCGCCAACCGCTTCGTCTCCATCCCCAAGGGGGAGGACCCCTACACCATCACCCGCGAGCGGGCCCTGGAGCTGGTCCGCGAGAAGAAGCAGGCCGACGCCAACCGCACGATCCACGACTTCGGCGACGGCGTCCAGATCCTGCGCGGCCGCTACGGCCCCTACGTGACCAACGGCGAGAAGAACGCCAAGGTCCCGAAGGAGCGCGAGCCCAGCGAGCTGACCTACGAGGAGTGCCAGGAGCTGCTCGCCAAGGCCCCGGCGCGCAAGGGCCGGCGCGGCGGCGCCCGGCGCGGGCGGAGCAAGGCCACCAGCTGACGCGCCGCCGGGGGCTTTGGCGCCGCGGGGTTGTTGCTCGGGGGGCAGCGCCGCTAACCGATCCGTGCGGCTCGTCTCACCCCGGCACCGGCAGCTCCGCCAG
>NZ_NRSH01000180.1 GCF_016584055.1 Halorhodospira neutriphila | reverse complement strand
CCCCTACCTGCGCCTCGAGATGCCCCTCGAGCGCGCCTGGCAGCGCACCGGGGCGGCCCTGGACCGGCTCGGCTTCACGGTGCTCGAGCGCGAGCGCGAGGCGCGGCGCTACACGATCCGCTACGCCCCCCACGCCGACGAGCAGATCGAGCAGCCGGGCCTGCTCGCGCGCTGGCTCGGCGGGGCCGAGCGGATCGACACCGCGCCGCGGCGCTTTCGCATCACCCTGGCGCAGGGCGGCGACGGCGTCCGCGTCGCCGTCCGCGAGCGCAGCGGCGAGCCGGCCCCGGCGCCAATCGCCCGCCGCCTGCTGACCCTGCTCGACCCGCAGCTCTACTAGGCCCATGCTTCGATTCCCCGGCAAGCGCGCCCTCTCCCCCTTCCGCCTGGCCAAGCTCCGGGAGGCGCTCCGCACCGCCGCCCCGGCGGTGCAGGCGGTGGACGCCGAGCACGTCCACTTCGTCGCCACCGCCTGCACCCTCGGCGCCGAGCACCGGGCGCTCCTCGAGCGGCTGCTCGACTACGGGCCCGACTACCCCGCCCCCGAGGCGGCCCCGGGCGTGGCCTACACGCTGCTGGCCGTGCCGCGCCCGGGGACGGTCTCGCCGTGGTCGAGCAAGGCGACGGACATCGCCCACAACTGCGGGCTCGCCGACATCGAGCGCATCGAGCGCGGCACCCTCTACCGGGTCACCGCCCGCGGCGAGCTCGGCCCCGAGGCCCTGGAGCGGGTCCGCCGCGGGCTCCACGACCCCCTGACCGAGGTCCTCCTCGAGGACCCCGAGGACGCCGAGCTCCTCTTCCAGGACCGCCACCCGGCGCCCGTCGCCGAGATCGACCTGCTCGGCGGCGGCCGCGAGGCCCTGGTGGCCGCCGACGGCGAGCTGGGCCTGGCCCTCGCCGCCGACGAGATCGACTACCTCGAGGACAGCTACGCCGACCTCGGCCGCAACCCCACCGACGTCGAGCTCATGATGTTCGCCCAGGCGAACTCCGAGCACTGCCGGCACAAGATCTTCAACGCCGACTGGGTGATCGACGGCGAGGCGCAGGCCGAGTCGCTGTTCGCCATGATCCGCCGCTCCCACGAGGCCCGCCCCGAGGGGGTGCTCTCGGCCTACCGGGACAACGCCGCCGTCATCGCCGGCGCCGAGGCCCGCCGGCTGCTCGCCGGGGCCGACGGCGTCTACCGCGAGCACGCCGAGCCGGCCCACCTGGTCATGAAGGTGGAGACCCACAACCACCCCACGGCCATCGAGCCCTTCGCCGGGGCCGCCACCGGCGCCGGCGGCGAGATCCGCGACGAGGCCGCCACCGGCCGCGGCGGCGGCTCCAAGGCGGGGATGACCGGCTTCTCGGTCTCCAACCTGCGCATCCCCGGCTTCGAGCAGCCCTGGGAGGGCCCGGAGTTGCGCCCGGCGCGGCTCGCCTCGCCGCTGGCGATCATGCGCCAGGGCCCGCTCGGGGCGGCCGGCTACAACAACGAGTTCGGCCGCCCGGCGCTCGCCGGCTACTTCCGCACCCTCGAGCTCGAGGCGCCGGCGCCCGGCGGCGGCACCGAGACCCGCGGCTACCACAAGCCGATCATGATCGCCGGCGGCATGGGCAACATCCGCGAGCCCCACGTCGAGAAGGCGACGCTGCCGGTGGGCACCCCCGTGGTGGTCCTCGGCGGCCCGGCGCTGCTCATCGGCCTCGGCGGCGGGGCCGCCTCGTCGGTGGCCAGCGGCCGCAGCGACGAGGCCCTCGACTTCGCCTCGGTGCAGCGCGACAACCCGGAGATGCAGCGCCGCGCCCAGGCCGTGCTCGACGCCTGCACGGCGCGCGGCGAGGCCAACCCCATCCGCTCCATCCACGACGTCGGCGCCGGCGGGCTGTCCAACGCCATCCCCGAGATCCTCGACGACGCCGACCGCGGCGGCCAGGTGGAGCTGCGCACCGTGCCCATCGACGACCCCGGCATGTCGCCGCTGGAGATCTGGTGCAACGAGTCCCAGGAGCGCTACGTCCTCGCCGTCGACGCCGCGCGGCTCGCCGAGTTCGAGGCCCTCTGCGCCCGGGAGCGCTGCCCCTACGCCGTGGTCGGCGAGACCACCGAGGAGCGCGAGCTCGTCGTCGGCGACGGCTACTTCGACAACACCCCGGTGGACCTGCCCATGGAGCTGCTCCTGGGCAAGCCGCCGAAGATGCTGCGCGACGTGCGCCGGCGCCGGCCGGCCCGCGAGCCGCTGCGCCTCGACGGCGTCGGCGTGGACCAGGCCCTGGAGCGGCTCCTGCGCCTGCCGGCGGTAGCCTCCAAGGCGTTCCTGATCACCATCGGCGACCGCACGGTGACCGGCCAGGTGGCCCGCGACCAGATGGTCGGCCCCTGGCAGGTGCCCGTCGCCGACTGCGCCGTGACCCTCAGCGACTACCGCGGCTACACCGGCGAGGCCATGGCCGTCGGCGAGCGCCCGACGGTAGCGCTGCTCGACGCCCCGGCCTCGGGGCGGCTGGCGGTGGCCGAGGCGCTGACCAACCTCGCCGCGGCGCCGGTGGGGCGGCTGCGGGCGGTGAACCTCTCCGCCAACTGGATGGCCGCCTGCGGCAAGGAGGGCGAGGACGCCGCGCTCTACGACACGGTGGCCGCCGTCGGCCGCGAGCTCTGCCCCGAGCTCGGCGTCGCCATCCCGGTGGGCAAGGACTCGCTCTCCATGCGCACCGTCTGGGCGGGCGAGGACGGCGCGCAGCGCGCGGTGACGGCGCCGGTCTCGCTGGTGGTCTCCGCCTTCGCCCCGGTGACCGACGCCCGCCGGGCCGCAACCCCGCAGCTGCGCCCCGAGGCGCCGGGCACGGAGCTGGTCGCCGTGACCCTCAGCGGCGAGCGCAACCGCCTCGGCGGCTCGGCCCTGGCGCAGGTCTACGGCCAGCTCGGCGAGGCGCCCGCCGACCTCGACGAGCCGCGGGCCCTGCGCTGGGCCTTCGACGCCGTCCAGGAGCTGCTCGCGGCGGGGCAGGTCCTCGCCTGCCACGACCGCTCCGACGGCGGCCTGCTGGTGACCCTCTGCGAGATGGCCTTCGCCGGCCGCTGCGGGCTCGATGCCGACCTCGCCGGCCTGGCCGGCGGCGGCCCCGACGGGGTGGACCCCCACCTGGCGGCCGCCTACAGCGAGGAGCCGGGCCTCGTCCTGCAGCTGCCGGCGGCGTGGAAGGCGGCGGCCATCTCGGCGTGGCCGTTGACCCCCTGCTCGCGCAGGATCGCCACCCGCGGCCGGGCGCCGGTGG
>NZ_NRSH01000179.1 GCF_016584055.1 Halorhodospira neutriphila | reverse complement strand
CCCGCCCTCCCCCTCGACGGCGTCCCCGTGGGCGCCCGCGGCCAGGGCATGGCCGGCGCCAACACGGCCTCGGCGGACGACACCACGGCGCAGTACTACAACCCCGCCGTCTTCGGCCTCTTCGGCGAGCAGGCCGCCGGCGGCGGTCAGCTCGCCGCCGACAACAACAACCTCGGCCGCAAGGGCTGGGGCTGGGACACTGACCTGGGCGCCGGCTACCGCTTCAACGGCCGCATGGCCGACTACATGGACCGGCTCGCCGGCGCCGACCTAGACCGCTTCGACAGCATCGACAGCCGCGCCGAGGCCGAGGACCTCGCCGTGCTCGTCCACGACCTCGGCGGCGTGGACAACCCGGGCAACGCCTTCAGCGTCGACGCCAACGCCGCCACGGCGCTGCGCATCGGCCACTGGGGGATCGGCGTCCGGGGCATGGCCCAGGCGAGCGGCTACGTCCGCGAGGGCGACCTGGATACCGAGAACTTCGGGTTCAGCCTCGACAGCAGCTCCACGGACGAGATCAAGAAGCACGCCGAGAATAGCCAGCGTGACGTACTGACCCAGGGCCAGTACGACCAGCTCGAAGACGCCTACGACGCCGCTACGGCCGACGCCGTCGACGACCTCCTCGCCGGCTCGGAGACGGAGATCTCACAAGAGAACCTCGACCAGGCCGTGGACATGCTGGTCAATGCTGAAAGCAGCACCGGCAAGGATAACCAGACCCTCATCACCTTCTCGGGCTTCACCCTCATGGAGGTGCCGCTCTCCTACGGCCGCGCCCTCAACGAGCACTGGGCCGTCGGCGGCAACCTCAAGCTCATGCGCGGCCGGGTCTACGGCAACCAGGTGCGGATCTTCGACGACGAGGCCGACGACGTCATCACCCAGACCGAGGAGCGCTACGAGCAGACCACCACCTTCGGCGTCGACCTGGGGGTGATGGGCCGCTGGGAGCACTTCCAGGCGGGGCTGACCGGGCGCAACCTCAACGCCCCGACCTTCGACGGCTTCCGCGACCCGGAGAGCAACTACCGCTTCGACGACGTCACCCTCGACCCCCACTTCCGTGCCGGGTTAGCCTATATCCCCTTCAACACGCTCACCCTCGAGGTGGACTACGACCTCACCGCGCAGGAGACCGCCCTGCCCGGCTACGAGACGCAGTACGCCGCCGTCGGCCTCGAGTGGGACGCCTGGCGCTTCCTCGCCCTGCGCGCCGGCGCCTACGAGAACACCGCCGAGGACGACGTGGGCACGGTCTATACTGCGGGGCTGGGGCTGAACCTGTGGGCGGCGCGGCTCGACATCGGCGGTGCTGTGGCCTCTGAGGAGACCACCGTCGACGGCGAGACCCTCCCCCGGGCGGCCCGGGTGAGCGCCGAGCTGAGCGTCGACTTCTAGGAGAGCGCCGAGGAGGGCCATGGGTAAGCGAGCCGCGCTGATGGCGGCCGCCGTGCTGCTGATCGCGGGCGGCGGGCTGGGATACTGGCTCTGGCAGCCGCTCGCCGGCGAGGACGCCGCCGACACCCTGCGCCTCCACGGCAACGTCGACATCCGCGAGGCCTCCCTGGCCTTCAACGGCGCCCAGCGCATCGCGGCGATGCACGCCGAGGAGGGGGACCGCGTCGAGGCCGGCGAGCTGCTCGCCGAGCTGGAGACCGAGCGGCTCGAGGAGGCCGTCGCCCGCGCCGAGGCGCGGGTGGAGGCGCAGCGCCAGCGCCTGCGCGAGCTCGAGAGCGGCTCCCGGCCCCAGGAGATCCGCAAGGCGGAGGCCGACCTCGAGCTCGCCCAGGCCACCGCCCGCAACGCCAAGCGCAGCTGGAAGCGGCTCAAGGCCCTGCGCGAGGACGGCCACACCTCCGAGGAGGCGGTGGACAACGCCCGGGCCGCCTACGAGGAGGCCCGGGCGCGCGTCCACGCCGCCGAGCAGGGGCTCAGCCTCGCCCGGCTCGGGCCGCGAGAGGAGGCGATCGCCGCGGCCCGGGCCACCCTCCAGGCCCGCAAGGCCGAGCTCGCCCTCGCCCGGCGCGACCTCGAGGAGGCCGAGCTGCGGGCGCCGACGGCCGGGGTGATCCGCGAGCGGCTGCTCGAGCCCGGCGACATGGCCTCGCCGCAGAAGCCGGCCTACACCCTCGCCCGGACCGATCCGGTCTGGGTGCGCGCCTACCTCCCCGAGCCGCAGCTCGGCCGCATCCGCCCGGGGATGGCCGCCGAGATCCGCACCGACACCTTCCCCGACAAGCGCTACGACGCCTGGATCGGGGCGATCTCGCCGACGGCGGAGTTCACGCCGAAGACGGTGCAGACCGAGCGGGTGCGCACGGACCTGGTCTACGAGGTGCGCATCCACGCCTGCAACCCCCAGGGGGAGCTGCGGCTGGGTATGCCCGCCACGGTGACCATCCCCCTCGGGCAGGAGGAGAAGGAGGGGAGCGGCCGGGACGCCGCCTGCAACGGCTCGCCATGAGCGCCGACGCCGCCGATCCGGCCCTGCGCCTGGAAGGGGTGCACAAGGCCTTCAGCGCCGACGGGCGCACGGTCCGGGCGCTCGACGGCGCCGGGCTCCGCGCCGAGCCCGGCGTGATCACCGGGCTCGTCGGCCCGGACGGCGCCGGCAAGACCACCCTGATGCGCCTCGCCGCCGGGCTCCTGCAGCCCGACGCCGGCCGCATCGAGGCCCTCGGCATCGACGTGCTCGCCGACCCGCTGGCGGTCCAGGCCGGCGTGGGGTACATGCCGCAGCGCTTCGGCCTCTACGAGGAGCTCTCGGTCCAGGAGAACCTCGACCTCTACGCCGACCTCCAGGGCGTGCCCCGCGCCGAGCGGGCCGAGCGGCACGCCGAGCTCACCCGCATGACCGGGCTCGCCCCCTTCACCCGGCGCCTGGCCGGGCGGCTCTCCGGCGGGATGAAGCAGAAGCTCGGGCTCGCCTGCACGCTGATCGGCTACCCGCGGCTGCTGCTCCTCGACGAGCCCACCGCCGGCGTCGACCCGGTCTCCCGTCGGGAGCTCTGGGCCATCGTCGACCGGCTCGTCCGCGAGCGCGGCACCAGCGTGCTGCTGGCCACGGCCTACCTCGACGAGGCCGAGCGCTGCCACCGCGTCTCGGTCCTCCACCGCGGCCGGGTGCTCGGCGACGGCGCCCCCGGCACCTTCACCGAGGCGCTGGCGGGGCGGGTCTACACCGTCGCCGCCGAGGGCGCCGCCAGGCGCTGCTCGAGGTCGCGCTTGGCGGCGCCCTCGGCGGCGACGGTGTAGACCC
>NZ_NRSH01000178.1 GCF_016584055.1 Halorhodospira neutriphila | reverse complement strand
CGTAGAGGCCGACGACGGGCACGCCGGCGGCGTTGGCCATGTGCAGCGGCCCGGAGTCGGGGCCGACGAAGGCGCTGGCGCGGCCGAGCGCGGCGAGGAGCTCGGGCAGCGAGGTGGCGCCGATGAGGTCGGTCACCGGGGCGGCGGTCTGCGCCGCGATGGCCTCGGCGAACTCGCGCTCGAGGGCCGTGGGGCCGCCGGTGAGCACCAGCTCGAGGCCGTGGGCGCGGTAGGCGTGGTCGGCCACGGCGGCGTAGCGCTGCGCCGACCAGTTGCGGAAGTTGCGGGCCCGGGCGGAGGTGCACGGGCTGATGGCCAGGAAGCGCCGCCCGGCGGGCAGCAGCTCCCCGGCGCGCTGCTCGGCGGCCGCCGGCACGGGGATCCGCCAGCGCAGCTCCCGCCCCTCGAGCCCGAGGGCCTGGAGGAACTGGAAGAAGCCGTCGAGGACGTGGACCCGGTGGGGGCCGGGGATGCGGCGCTCGCAGAACAGCCCCTGGCCGTTGCGGGCGCGGGGGCGGTCGAAGCCGATGCGCCGCTCGGCGGGCACGGCGCGGGCGAGGAGGTTGGCGCGCCACGAGGCCTGCATGTGCAGCAGCACGTCGAAGCGCTCGCCGGCGAGCGCCCGGCGCAGCTGCGCCGGGGCGCCGAGGAGGCCGTCGCCCTTGTCCACGACGCGGAAGCGCACCCCCTCCAGGCCGCCGACGAGCTGGTGCTCGGTGCGGCCGACGATCCAGGTGATCGCGGTCTGCGGCCAGTGGGCCTGCAGGGTGCGCACCACGGGCACGACGTGGGTGACGTCGCCGATGGCCGACAGCCGCAGCAGGCAGAGCGAGCGGGGCGGGTCGGTGCTAGGCATCGGGCGGGCTCCCTCCTGTGGGCCGGCGCCAGCCGTGGAGCAGGGCCGAGCGGCTCGCCTCGCCGCGGGCCCCGGGGGCCGCGAAGGTCGCGGCGAGCTTGTCGAGGCTGCGCTCCAGCCGGCGCAGGTTGCGCCGCTGCCAGCCCCGCGCCGGCCGGCGCAGGCGGGCGCGGTCGAGGTCGATGACGTGGACGGTGCCGGGCTCGGCCTCGCCGAGCAGGATATTGTGGGCGTTGAGGTCGGCGTGATCGACCCCGCGCCGGTGGAGCCGGCCGATGGCCTCGCCGACGCGGCGCCACTCGGCGGCCTCGAGGGCGCGGCGCCGGAGGGTCTCGGCCAGGGTCCGGGCCGCCAGGCGCTCGACGACGATCTCGCCGCGGTAGAAGAGCCGCTGCGGGGTCACCCGGGCGGCCAGGGGGGCGGGCACGGGCAGCCCCTCGGCGTGGAGGCGGGCGAGGAGCCACCACTCCCGCCAGGGCCGCGTGGCGGCCAGGCGGCGGCGCGGGTAGCGGTCCTCGAGGAGCCCGGCGAGCAGGCCGCCGCGCCGGTAGGGGCGCAGCACCGCCGGGACGCCGTCGACCTCCAGGAAGCAGGCGCTGCCGCGGCCGCCGTCGGGCCGCCCGGTGAGCCAGCCGCGGCGCTGCGCCGCCTCGGGCTCGAAGAGGGCCGGGCCGGGCGGCGCCAGGCGGGCGGCGTCGTAGACGATGGCGTGATCGCCCTCGCGGATCTGTCGCGGGTCCATGGCGCACTACTGTGCCATACCGCGGGGCGCGGCGGGCTGATAGAGTGAGGCGCATGGCACGCTGGCACAAGCCGCACCGGGTCTTCCTGGTCGGCCCCATGGGGGCCGGCAAGAGCACCGTCGGCCGCGAGCTCGCGGCGCTGCTCGGGCTCGAGTTCGTCGACGCCGACACGGAGATCGAGCGCCGCACCGGCGCGAGCATCCCGTGGATTTTCGACCTCGAGGGCGAGTCCGGCTTCCGGGCCCGCGAGGCGGCGCTGATCGACGAGCTCAGCCAGCGCGACGGCCTCGTGCTCGCCACCGGCGGCGGCGCGATCACCACGCCCGCCAACCGCGACGCCCTCGGCGCGCGCGGCGTGGTCGTCTACCTCCACGCCCCCGTCGAGGTCCAGCTGCAGCGGACCCGCCACGACACCAGCCGCCCGCTGCTCCAGGGCGACGACCCGCGGGGCCGGCTCGAGGGGCTGATGGGCGAGCGCGAGCCCCTCTACCGCGAGGTGGCCGACATCGTCGTGGAGGCGGGCCAGGGCCGGGCCCGGGCGCTGGCCAAGCGCATCGTGCGCGCCCTCGAGGGCGCGGCGGCGGAGTAGGAGCGAGGCGGGAGTGAGGAGCGACGGCATGCGGACCCTGCAGGTGGCGCTCGGCGAGCGCAGCTACCCCATCTACATCGGCCCGGGGCTGCTCGGCCGCGGCCTGATCGGCGAGCACCTGGCCGGCGGCCGGGCGCTGCTGGTCACCAACGAGACGGTCGCCCCGCTCTACCAGGCGCGCGCCGCCGCCGGGCTCGCCGGCTGCGACTGGCGCGCCGTGGTCCTGCCCGACGGCGAGGCGTACAAGACGCTGGAGACGTGCCAGCGGGTCTACGACGCCCTCATCGAGGGCCAGTTCGACCGCACCGCCACCGTGGTCGCCCTCGGCGGCGGCGTCGTCGGCGACCTCGCCGGCTTCTGCGCCGCCACCTACCAGCGCGGGGTCGGCTACCTCCAGGTGCCGACCACCCTCCTGGCCCAGGTCGACTCCGCCGTCGGCGGCAAGACCGGCGTCAACCACCCCCAGGGCAAGAACATGATCGGCGCCTTCCACCAGCCGCGGGCGGTGATCGCCGATACCGACACCCTCGCCACCCTCCCCGAGCGCGAGCTCAGCGCCGGGCTCGCCGAGGTGGTCAAGTACGGCCTGATCCGCGATGCGGCCTTCTTCGACTGGCTCGAGGCCCACGCCGAGGCGCTGCTGCGCCGGGACCCGGCGGCGCTGACCCACGCCGTCGCCGAGTCGTGCCGCAACAAGGCCGAGGTGGTCGCCGCCGACGAGCGCGAGGCCGGCAGCCGGGCCCTGCTCAACCTCGGCCACACCTTCGGCCACGCCATCGAGACCCACACCGGCTACAGCGGCTGGCTCCACGGCGAGGCGGTGGCGGCGGGCATCGCCATGGCGGCCCGCATGTCCACGGCCCTCGGCTGGCTCGACGAGCGCGACCGGGCGCGGACCGAGGCGCTGCTCCAGCGCCTGCGCCTGCCCACCGCCCCGCCGCCGATCCCGCTGGCGCGCTACCGGGCGCTGATGCGCGTCGACAAGAAGGTCCAGGGCGGCCGGCTGCGCCTGGTGCTCCTCCGCGGCATCGGCGAGGCGGTGGTCACCGCCGAGTTCGACGAGGCGGCCCTCGAGCGGACCCTGCGCGAGCACGCCGCCGCGGACTGACCCCCGGCGCCTCCGGCAGTCTCCGGGGCGGCTCGGGGGCGGGCCCCGGAGACTGCCGGAGGCGCCGGGGTCAGT
>NZ_NRSH01000177.1 GCF_016584055.1 Halorhodospira neutriphila | reverse complement strand
AGGCCGACTCCGAGGCCAAGCCCTTCGCCACGCGCTACTACAACGCCGACATCCACCGCGCGGCGCTGGCCACCCCCGAGCTGCTGCGCTGAGCCCGGCAGCCCCTGCGCCCCGGCCCGGCGGGGTGGCCGGCCCCGGCCGGTTGTCCTCGAACGCGCCGAGCATCGCAGCCCGAGCGGGGACGCCGAGCGGCGCTAGCCGCTCGGCGAGCGCGCGTTGTCCGAGCGAAGCGAGTTTAGCGCGCGGCCCCGCTCGGGCGAGAAGCGCAGGGGACCCCGAAGGGGCGCGCTCGCTGGCGCCATCCCCGGGGCCACCCGCGGGGCCGCGCCCCAGGCGATGGGGGAGGCGTCAGCCCTCGGGCGGGGCGCGGAGCAGGACGTAGACGGCCCCCGTGCCGCCGTGGGCGGCGGGGGCCGAGGCGAAGGCGAGGACCTCCTCGCGCCGGCGCAGCCAGCCGTCCACCGCGCCCTTGAGCACCGGCCCGCTCTCCGCCGAGCGCTGCCCCTTGCCGTGGACGATGCGCGCACAGCGGATCCCGCGGCGCCGGCACTCGGCGATAAAGGCGTCGAGCCGCGGGTGCGCCTCGCGGCGGGTCAGGCCGTGGAGGTCGAGGTCGGCGCCGGGGGTGTAGCGGCCGCGGCGCAGGCGGCGTACCACCCGCCGCTGGACGCCGGGGCGGCAGTAGAGCAGCGCCTCGTCGCTCTCCACGGCCGCCGGATCGGCGCAGGGCGGCTCGGGGAGCCCGTCGGGGAGGGGCCGCTCCCCGACGGGCTCGTCCTCGCCCCGGGGGCGCGGCCGCGGCGGCGGGGGCGGCGGCCGGGTGTCGGCGCGGTCGTTGGCCAGCGGGCGGACGTCGGCGACCGCCCGGCGGAACAGGGCGTGCTCGTCCTCGTCCTCCTCGCTGGCCGGGGGATCGGGCTCCTCGGGACGCGACATGGCCTCTCTCTGCGGCGGCTGCCTGCAAGCGGGTATACTAGCGCTGTTGCACGGGGGGTCTGCGAGGGTAGACGCTGCAGTGCTGGGAACGCTATGTGTAGAAGGCTATGTATATCCTGATCAGCAACGACGACGGCTACCAGTCCCAGGGGATCCTGACGCTGGCGGCGCGCCTGGGGACCGTGGCGCGGGTGACGGTCATGGCGCCGGACCGGGACCGCAGCGGGGCGAGCAACTCCCTGACCCTCGAGGACCCCATCCGGGTCAACGAGGTCGAGCCGGGGCGCTACCGCGTCCAGGGGACGCCCACCGACTGCGTCCACCTCGCCCTGACGGGGCTGCTCGAGGCGGACCCCGACATGGTCTTCTCGGGGATCAACGCCGGCGGTAACCTGGGCGACGACGTCCTCTACAGCGGGACGGTGGCCGCCGCCATGGAGGGGCGGTACCTGGGGCTGCCGGCGGTGGCGGTCTCCCTGGTCGGCGGCTGGGCGCCGCAACACTACGAGACGGCCGCCCGCGTCGCCGTCAAGCTGCTGGAGCAGATGCAGGACGACCCCTTGCCTACGGACACCATCCTCAACGTCAACGTCCCCGACCTGCCGTGGGAGGAGCTCCAGGGCTTCCACGCCACGCGGCTCGGCTGCCGGCACCGGGCCGAGGCGGTCATCCAGCAGCACGACCCGCGGGGGCGGCCCATCTACTGGATAGGGCCGCCGGGCTCGGAGCAGGACGCCGGCCCGGGGACGGACTTCTACGCGGTGCGCAACGGCTACGTCTCGGTCACGCCCATCCAGGTCGACCTGACCCGCTACGAGGTCCTGGAGCAGGTCGGCGGCTGGCTCCAGGGGGTGACGCTTTGAGCCGCTGGCGCGATCCGGCGGGCAGCGGCATGACCTCGCGGCGGACCCGGGAGCGCCTGGTGGAGGCGCTCGCGCAGCAGGGGGTGGCCGATGAGCGGGTCCTGGAGGCGCTGCGCCGCGTCCCCCGGCACCTGTTCGTCGACGAGGCCCTGGCCAGCCGCGCCTACGAGAACACCCCCCTGCCCATCGGCCACGGCCAGACGATCTCGCAGCCGTGGGTAGTGGCGCGGATGACGGAGCTGCTCCTCGAGCCCGGCATCCCCGAGCGGGTCCTGGAGGTGGGCACCGGCTCGGGCTACCAGGCGGCGGTCCTGGCGAGCCTCGTCCCCCACGTCTATACGGTCGAGCGCGTCGGCGCCCTCGTGTCGCAGGCCCGGCAGCGCCTGCGCGAGGCGCGGCTCTACAATGCCCATATCCGCCACGGCGACGGCTACCAGGGCTGGCCGGAGTACGCCCCCTTCGGCGGGATCCTGCTGACGGCGGCGCCCGCCCAGGTGCCGGCGGCGCTGCTCGAGCAGCTCGCCGACGGGGGGCGCCTGGTGGCGCCGGTCGGCGGCTCCGGCTACCAGGCGCTCACGGTGGCCGACCGCGGCGCCGAGGGGCTGCGCTACCGGCGGGTCGCCGGCGTGAGCTTCGTGCCCATGCTCGAGGGGCGCGGCTGAATGCGGCTCTTCAGCGGGCTCTACGCCTGGACGGTGCACTGGGCGGGGCACCCGCGGGCGCCCTGGGCGCTCGGGGGGCTGAGCGCCGCCGAGTCGTCGTTCTTCCCCATCCCCCCCGACGCCCTGCTCATGCCGATGAGCCTGGCCCGCCCCGAGCGGGCGCTGCGCTTCGCGGCCATCGCGACGCTCGCCTCGGTCCTCGGCGGGCTGCTCGGCTACGCCCTGGGGGCGCTCGCCCTCTCCCTGGTGGCGCCGTGGATCGAGGCGGCCGGCTACGCGCCGGCCTACGCCCGAGGCGTCGAGTGGGCCCGGGAGTGGGGCTTCTGGGTGATGCTCGTCGCCGGCTTCTCGCCGATCCCCTACAAGGTCTTTACCATCGCCGCCGGGGCGGCCGGGATCCCCCTGATCCCCTTCGTGGCCGCCTCCCTGATCGGCCGCGGCGCCCGCTTCTTCCTCGTCGCCGGGGTGATCGCCTGGGGCGGCGCCCGCCTCGAGCCGTGGCTGCGCCGGCACGTCGAGTGGCTGGGCTGGCTCAGCGTCGCGGCACTGGCCGCCGGGATCCTCTGGCTCCAGCTCGGCTAGCCCGATGAGGCGCTGCCGGCCGCGCTCACCCAGGCCCCCCGCCACGAGGCTCCTCGGGGCCTGCCTGCTGGGCGCCGTCGCCCTGGCCGGCTGCACGGCGCTCTGGCACGGCGACTGGAAAGAGGAGGGCCATCGGCGGATCTACCTCTACGAGGTCAAGCCTGGCGATACCCTCTACCGGATCGCCTGGCGGCACGGCCTCGAGCCAGGGCAGCTGCAGGCGTGGAACGATATCGACCACCCGCGGCAGCTGCAGGTCGGCCGCCACCTCATGCTCAACCCCCCGGGGGACTTCGCCAACGACCCCCCTGCCGGAGGCGCCACTGCGGCCCGGGAGCAGCAGGCCGCCGCGGCGGGCGGCTCGGAGGGCTCGAGCGGCTCGCCGGGCAGCGGC
>NZ_NRSH01000176.1 GCF_016584055.1 Halorhodospira neutriphila | reverse complement strand
CCGTCGAGGCCGGCGCGGCCGCCGCCGAGCGGCTGGCCGGGGAGGGGCGCACGCCGCTGCACGTGGCCGTCGACGGCGAGCTCGCCGCCGTGCTCGCCGTGGCCGACCCGCTCAAGCCCGGGGCCGCCGAGGCCGTCTCGGCGCTGCGCGCCCAGGGGCTGACCGTGGCCCTGCTCAGCGGCGACAACGAGCGCACGGCCCGCGCCGTGGCCGCGGCGCTCGGGATCGACGAGGTGCTCGCGGAGGTCCTGCTCGCGGACAAGGCCCGCGAGGTGGCGCGGCTGCAGGAGGCCGGCCAGCGCGTGGCCTTCGTCGGCGACGGTGTCAACGATGCCCCGGCCCTCGCGGGCGCCGACGTGGGCATCGCCATCGGCACCGGGACCGACATCGCCATCGAGGCCGGCGACGTCATCCTCCTCGCCGGCGACCCGCGCGGGGTGGCGGCGGCGGTGGCCCTGTCGCGCCGGACCTTCCGGACCATCCGGCAGAACCTCTTCTGGGCCTTCGCCTACAACCTGGCGCTGATGCCCGTGGCCGCTGGCGTCCTCTACCCGTGGCTCGGCGTGCTGCTGTCGCCGATCATGGCGGCGGCGGCCATGAGCCTGTCGAGCATCCTGGTGGTCAGCAACAGCCTGCGGCTGCGCCGGTTCGATCCACAAAAAAATCGCGGACCGGCTGACGCCGGCCCGCGATCCGTGCCTGCCTCGGATCCGGCGAGCGGATCCGCGCCAGGGGGGGCTACTCCTCGGGGCTCACCTTATCGGCGAGCTTCTGCGAGTAGTCCCCGATGAAGGGAATCTCCCAATCCTTGCTCTGGAACGACATCACGGCCATGTAGAGCAGGAAGATGAAGCCGAGCCAGAAGATGATCGGCATGCCGGCAAAGCCCATGGCCAGGATGGCCACGGCGATCCAGGCGACGGCGATGACCGCCGACAGCGCCAGGGACTGGGAGGCGTGGTAGCGCACCAGCGGGTCCGCCCGGTCGAGGACCAGGAAGATGACCGCCGTGATCGGGCCGAGCACGTAGGACAGCCCGGCGGCGACGTGCCGCGGCAGCCCGGAGTTGCCCATGAACGGCTCCCCGCTGCTGCTGCTGCCGGTGCCCGCACCGCTGCTCTCGCTTGACGAGGCGCTCTCGGCGGAGGCGGAGGACGCCTTCTCGGCCGCTTGATCGGTACTGCGGCTCGTGGAGCCGCTGCCGGCCCCCGTGCTGGTGCTGCCGGAGCCGCTGCTGCCGGCGCCGGACGCCTGCGTAGCGCTGCCCTTCGAGGAGCTGGTCTCGCCCGTCGACGAGCTCTTGGCGCTGGAGGTCTTCGTCGTGCTGGACTTGCTGCTCGTGCTCCCCGTTTCCTGGGTCTTCTTGGTCGATTTCTCGTTCGAATCCTCGCTCATTCTGGACACCTCCATACTGAATACCCGCTAGGGCGAATCTTTCTCCCCCGACCCGCACTGTACAATACCGGCTACCCTGATCCTGCGCAAATCCTGGGTTGCATTGGCGAAAACAGTTGATCTCGAGGGTGCGGCTTACGGTCCGCCGGCGCTGC
Organism: Halorhodospira neutriphila; assembly: GCF_016584055.1. GTDB lineage: Bacteria > Pseudomonadota > Gammaproteobacteria > Nitrococcales > Halorhodospiraceae > Halorhodospira > Halorhodospira neutriphila. Next base: position 1,924 of record NZ_NRSH01000176.1, on the reverse strand, counting down.
GGCGGGGTCCGGGGCTCAGGCGAAGCCGGGGGGGCTCCAGTTCTCCATCATCCGCTGGCGCGCGACCTCGAGGCGCTGGGACATCAGCGCCGAGAAGCGCTTGAGCACAGCGTAGCCGAACTCGGGGTCGTGCTCGCACGCCTCCCGGATGGCGACGCCGTCGAAGGCGAGCAGCTCGCTGGCCTCCACGGCCCGGGCGTCGAAGTTCCAGCGGTAGGGGGGGATCAGCCACGACCAGCCGAGGATCTCGCCGGCGGCGAGGCGCTGGACCTCGAGGGTCGGCCCGCTGATCGCCGGCACCTCGAGGACGACCCCGCCGCTGCGGACCAGGAAGAAGTGCTCCGCCGGCTCGCCGTGGCGGAAGAGCACCTCGTTGCGCTCGAGCGAGCGCGGCGCCGCGTGGGCGGCGAGGCGCTCGATGGGCTCGCGCCCCATGCCCCGGAAAAGCTCCTGGTCCGACAGGAGGTTGGCGACGGAAGCGGTCATGGTACGGATCTCCTGGGCTCGGTTCCGAGCGCCGCGCCGGGGTCAGCTTACCGCCTGCTCGGGCACGGAGTGGAGCGGCTGCTCCTCGAGCCTGCCACTGTACAGGTAGTCCCGCGTCAGGGGCACTGCGTCCTGCTGCCGCGCTAGCTGGAGCTGCAGGACCATCATCCCGCGCCAGTAGAAGGCGGCCTCGCTGACGGCGAGGTAGAACTCCCACATCCGGCAGAACGACTCGCTCTTGGCGGCGGCGACCTGCTCGCGCATGCCCTGGAAGCGCGCCTGCCAATGGGCGAGGGTCTTGGCGTAGTGCAGGCGCAGGACCTCGATGTCGGTGGTGCAGACCCCGACGCGCTCGATGGCGGCCATGGCCTCGGAGGTAGAGGGGATGTAGCCGCCGGGGAAGATGTAGCGCCGGATCCACGGGTTGGTGACCCCGGGCGGCAGGAAGCGCCCGATGGTGTGGATCAGGGCCACGCCGTCGTCGGTGAGCAGGTCGCGGACGCGCTGGAAGTACTCGTCGTAGAAGGGCACGCCGACGTGCTCGAACATGCCGATGCTGACGATGCGATCGAAGGGGCCCTCGATCTCGCGGTAGTCCTGCAGCCGGATCTCGACGCGGTCCTCGAGCCCGGCGGCGGCGATGCGCTCGCGGGCGGCGCGCTGCTGCTCCCGGGAGAGCGTCAGGCCGACGACGTGGACATCCTCGCTCTGGGCGAGCTGCAGCGCCGTCGAGCCCCACCCGCAGCCGATGTCGAGGACGCGGTCGCCGGGGCGGAGCAGCAGCTTGCGCCGGATGTGCTCGACCTTGGCGCGCTGCGCGGCCTCGAGGGAGATCTGCGGGTCGTGGAAGTAGGCGCAGGAGTAGTGCAGGTCCGCGTCGAGGAAGCCGCGGAAGAGCCACTCGTCGTGGTCGTAGTGCGAGGCGATGTTCCGCCGCGCCGCCGAGGCCCGGTTCCACTGCTGGAGGGGGCGGGCGAGGCGCATCAGCCACTTCTTGGCCCCCTGGGTGTGCTCCGGCGGGAAGTTGGCGAGCAGCACCTCGAGGAGGGCGAGCAGCCCGCCCTCGCCGGGGCTCCAGTCGCCGTCCATGTAGGTCTGCCCGACCATGAACTCCGGGTCGAGGGCGATCCGGCGCAGCGCCCGCCGGCGGTGGATGCGCATGACGGCGTAGGGCGATCGGCCGGTGCCGTAGGCGCGCTGCTCGCCGTCCTCGAAGCGCAGCTCGAGGGTGCCGTGCTGGATCTGCTGTGCCAGGCGCTTCTCGATACCCATACCCCCATTATCATGCACGATAGCCGGGCGCGCGTTGAACCGCGTTGCCGTGCCGCAGGGGGGGACTCGTTACCGCACTGTGCAGGGCGGCTAGAAGTTGAGCATCCGCCGGGCGCGGACGAGGCTGCGGTACCAGTCCCGGCGCGGCGGCGGGACTGGTACCGCA
>NZ_NRSH01000175.1 GCF_016584055.1 Halorhodospira neutriphila | reverse complement strand
GCTCGAGGAGCGCCGCCGCGATGGCCGCCGGCTCGCTCATCCGCCCCGGGCCGACCTCGCCGCAGGCCTGCTCCCCCACCTCCGGCCCGACGACCTGGACGCCGCGGCGGCGCAGCGCGGCCATCGCCTCCTGGGTGGGCGCCGCCTCCCACATGGCGTTGTTCATCGCCGGGGCGACGAGCAGCGGCGCCCGCGTCGCCAGGCACAGCGTCGCCGGCAGGTCGTCGGCCAGCCCGGCGGCGAGGCGGGCCAGGAAGTCCGCCGAGGCGGGCGCCACCACCACCCGGTCCGGCCAGCGGGCGAGCTCGATATGCCCCATGGCCGCCTCGGCCTCGGCGTCGAAGAGCTCGGTGCGCACGCGGTGCCCGGAGAGGGCCTGGAGGCTCAGGGGTGCGACAAATCGCTGCGCCGCCGCGGTCATCGCCACCTGGACGGCGCAGCCGCGCCGGCGCAGCTCGCGGACCAGCTCCGCGGCCTTGTAGGCCGCAATGCCGCCGGTGACGATCAATAGGATACGTTGCGGGCTCGAGCGGGAGTCCATACGGCATTATGGCGCTCACCGCCAGCCGGCGAAAGTGCCGCAGGCTTGCAACGGGGGACATGTTCTATAGTGTTTTTTCCCTAGGCAGGACAGCGCCGTAGCGCAACCGGAGGGGAGGCGACGATGAGCCAAGAGCAAGCGAGGCAGACGCAGGCGCCGGCCGAGGGGCAGGACCCGGCCCAGGGGCACACCTCACCGGCGGCGGAGATAGCCGACGCCGCCGCGCCCGGCGGGGAGGCTGAGCCGGGCTCCGCGAGCAGCGAGACGGGCCAGAAGGTCCGCGCCCTCTTCGGCCTGCCCGAGGACGACGACTGGGAGGAGTACGAGGCACTGCACCAGCACATCCAGAGGCTGCGGCTCAACGCCGTCGTCGGCATGCTCGTCATCCCCGGCGTGGCGCTGCTCCTCGTCGCCGGGCTGTACGCCGTCGGCGCCGAGCGCTACGCCATGGCGCTGGCCATGCCCTCGCTCTTTATCGGCGGCATCTCGCTGATGGTCGGCAACATCGGGCGCAGCCAGCTGCCGCGGCTCAAGCGCCTCCGGGACCAGTGGCACCGGTGAGCGGGTGCGCGGCAGCGCCGCTGCCGCGCACCCGCCCGGCGGGGCCCGCTCACGCCTGGGCGGCGGCCAGGAACAGCCCCACCACGCAGGCGAGGCCGGCCGTCCAGGCGAGGCTGCGCAGGGTGCTCAGATCGGCGATGTAGAGGGCGCCGTAGACCAGCCGCAGGCCGATGAACAGCACCGCCAGGGCGTCGACGGCCACCTGCGCGGCGCCCACCTGCTCGGCGACGAGCACCGCCGCGGCGAAGGGCGGGAAGGCCTCGTAGCTGTTCTGCTGCGCCCAGTGGGCGCGCTGGCGCCAGCCCTCCTGGGCGGCCAGCCACTCCCGCGGCCGGCGGTTGTCGAAGGACGCGGCGCCGCCCTTGGCGAGGCCGGCGAAGACCAGCGGCAGGACGGCGGCGGCGAGGATCATCCAGTGGGCGATACTCATGGGGCTTGCCTCCCGAGCGGCGGTGGCGGAGCGGCGGGTTGAGCCCGCTCCCTCATCCCGGTAGCTTACCAGGATCTCGGCGGCCGCTGTCCGGGGGGCCGGGACCTCCCCGGCGCGGACGCCGCCGAGCGGTCCTAGAGCGAGCCACGGAGGGCTCCAGCATGTCGATTCGCTCCTGGCCCAGCGAGGAGCGCCCGCGGGAGCGGCTGCTCGAGCGCGGCCCGCAGGCGCTCTCGGACGCCGAGCTGCTCGCCATCTTCCTGCGCACCGGGCGCCACGGCGCCTCCGCCGTCGACCTCGCCCGCGAGCTGCTGAGCGCCTGCGGCGGGCTGCGCGGGCTGCTCGAGGCCGACCGCGCCGCCTTCGCCGCCCACCGCGGCCTCGGCGACGCCAAGTACGCCCAGCTGCAGGCGGTCCTCGAGATGGGGCGGCGCCACCTGCGCGAGGACCTGGCCCGCGGGGAGGCCCTCACCAGCCCGGCCGCGACCCGGCGCTACCTGGTCGCGCAGCTGCGCCACCACCCCCAGGAGGTCTTCGCCTGCATCTTCCTGGACAGCCGCCACCGGGTGGTGCGCTTCGAGGAGCTCTTCCGGGGGACCATCGACGGGGCGAGCGTCCACCCGCGCGAGATCGTCCGCCGCGCCCTGGAGCAGAACGCGGCGGCGGTGATCGCCGCCCACAACCACCCCTCCGGCGTCGCCGAGCCGAGCGCCGCCGACGAGGCCCTCACGCACCGGCTGCGCGAGGCGCTGGGGCTGGTCGAGGTCCGGCTGCTCGACCACTTCGTGATCGGCGACGGCGAGCCGGTCTCCCTCGCCGAGCGCGGGGTCCTCTAGGCGGCCACGGCCTTGCGCAGCTTCTTGATGGCGTTGTTCTCGAGCTGGCGGACGCGCTCGGCGGAGACGCCGTAGCGGTCCGCGAGCTGCTGGAGGGTCTGGCGCTCCTCGGCGAGCCAGCGGCCGCGCAGGATCTGCTGGCTGCGGTCGTCGAGCTGCTCGAGGGCGTCGTAGAGGGTCCCGCCCTGGTGGCGGTCCCAGTCGTGGTCCTCGACGAGCTCCGCCGGGTCGAAGCGCCGGTCCTCGAGGTACGCCGCCGGCGCGCGCGTGGTCTCCTCGTCGTCCTCGGCGGCGAGCGGGTCGAAGCCGACGTCCTGGCCCGAGAGCCGGGACTCCATCTCGAGGACGGTCTCCGGGCGGACGCCGAGGTCGGCGGCCACCGCCTCGACCTCCTCGCGGTTCATCCAGCCGAGGCGCTTCTTGGCGCCGCGCAGGTTGAAGAAGAGCTTGCGCTGCGCCTTGGTGGTGGCGACCTTGACGATGCGCCAGTTGCGCAGGATGTACTCGTGGATCTCGGCGCGGATCCAGTGCACGGCGAAGGAGACAAGGCGCACGCCGACCTCGGGGTTGAAGCGCTTGACCGCCTTCATCAGGCCGATGTTGCCCTCCTGGATCAGGTCGCCGAGGGCGAGGCCGTAGCCGCGGTAGCCGCGGGCGATATGGACTACGAAGCGCAGGTGCGAGAGTACCAGCTGCCGCGCCGCGTCGAGGTCGCCCTCGTCGTGGCAGCGGCGGGCCAGCTCCTGCTCCTCCTCGGCCCCGAGCACGGGGATCTGGTTGACAGCCTGGATGTACGCCTCCTCGCTGCTCGTCGGCAGCGGCAGGTTCGCGTGCTCCACCTGTACCAATGCCGTGCTCATTCCTGCACCTCCACGTCTGCCCGACACGTCTCGACCCTCATCCAGTGGGAGTGGGAGCGCTCTACCGCTCTTTCAAGTGCCATTATAGGATGCCAAGCGGGCGCGGCACATCAGCGCGGCTCGATGGCCGCCAGGTGCCGCGCCACCGCCAGCCACGCCCCGGCGAGGCCGAGGCCGCCGCCGCCGGCGAGCAGCATCGCCCCCTCCTGCAGCCCGAGCCCGGCGAGCCCGAGCGGCGCGGCGTAGGCCT
>NZ_NRSH01000174.1 GCF_016584055.1 Halorhodospira neutriphila | reverse complement strand
CCGCGGCGAGCGCCTCGGCGGCGGGGACGCCCTCGCTGGCCGCCGCGGCGACGGCCGCCGCGGCGTTGGCGAGGTTGTGGCGGCCGGGCTGCGGCGGGCGGAGGGCGCCGAGGGGGGCGCCGCGGTAGCTCAGCTGCGCCGGCGCCCCCTCGGAACCGGCGGCGATGCGCCAGTCGTTGCCCGCGCCGAAGCCGAAGCGTTCCACCGGCGTCCAGCAGCCGCGCTCGAGGACGCCGGCGAGGGCCGGGTCGTCGCCGTTGACGAGGATCCGCCCCCCCGCCGGCACGGTCCGGACCGTCTGGTGGAGCTGCGCGGCGATCGCCTCGGTATCGGGGTAGATGTCGGCGTGGTCGTGCTCGAGGTTGTTGAGCACCAGCACCCGCGGGCGGTAGTGGACGGCCTTGGCGCGCTTGTCGAAGAAGGCGGTGTCGTACTCGTCGGCCTCGACGACGAAGGCCGGATCGGTGCCGAGCCGCGCCGAGGCCGCGTCGAAGCGCGGCGCCCCGCCGATGAGGAATCCCGGGTCGCCGCCGCAGCGGCGCAGGATCCAGGCCGCCATCGTAGTGGTGGTGGTCTTGCCGTGGGTGCCGGCGACGGCGATCACGCGCCGGCCGCCGAGGACGTGGGCGGCGAGCCAGGCGGGCCCCGAGCAGTAGTCGATCCCGCGCTCGAGCAGGTGCTCGACGGCCGGGTTGCCCCGGGAGAGGGCGTTGCCGACGACGACCTGGTCGGGCGGCGGCTCCAGGGCCGCGGCCGTGTAGCCGGCGCTCACCGGGATCCCGGCGCGCTCGAGGAGCTCGCCCATCGGCGGCCAGGCGCCGGTGTCGCTGCCCGCCACGCTGTGGCCGCGCTCGCGGGCGAGCAGGGCGATGCTGCCCATGAAGGTCCCGCAGATGCCGAGGATGTGGATCTTCAAGGCGCTCCCCCTAGGCGACGAGCTGGACCGCCTGGAAGCCGAGTAAGCTGTAGGCCAGCGCTAGCAGGAGGCCGAGCGGCAGCTTAAGCTCCAGGGTATGGCGGAAGATGTGGCCGAGGATCACGAGGTGCCAGCCCCAGAGCAGCAGGATGCCCGCCGCTGCCCCCGGGGCCTGCTCGGGCCCCTGCGCCCCGATGGGGAAGCTCAGCAGGACCACGGGGAAGCCGATGACGGCGTCGGTGCCGAAGATCGCCGTGGCGCTCTGGACGAAGCGCGCCTGCAGCCCGCGCAGGGCGAGCAGGGCGTAGAGGAAGGCGGCGGCGAAGAGCGTGGCCACCGCCACCTGGGCGGCCACGTTGCCGCTCTCCGGCAGGTTGCTCGCGGCGATGAAGGTGAGCGCGGCGCTGAGCGCCACGGCGCCGGCGAGCGCCTGCGGGGCGTACGGCAGGTCCTGCGGGCCGTTGCGGAACAGGCAGATACCGGCGAGATTCGGGAGGGTGGGGCCCATGGCGCCTCCTGCTCGAGCTTCCCCCCATCATACCGTACGCCAGGGCGGGTTCGGGGCGCGGTTGTCGCGGCGCAGCAGCGGCGTTACAGTTTGCCGGCATCGGCCCAATGAACCCACGACACAAGGGGAGACGCGTCATGATGCTCAACTCCGTGCCAGCCGGTCGATCCGTCCCGGACGACATCAACGTCGTCATCGAGATCCCCCTGCACGGCGGCCCCGTGAAGTACGAGATCGACAAGGAGACCGGCGCCCTGATGGTCGACCGGATCATGGCCACGGCGATGCACTACCCGTGCAACTACGGCTTCGTGCCGCAGACCCTTGCCGACGACGGCGACCCGGTGGACGCGCTCGTGGTGACGCCGCTGCCGCTGACCGTCGGCTCCGTGATCCGCGCCCGCCCCGTGGGTGTCCTCGAGATGGCCGACGAGTCCGGCGAGGACGCCAAGATCATCGCCGTCCCGGTGGACAAGCTGACCACCGACTACGCCGAGGTCATGGGGCCGGACGACCTGCCGTCGCGGCTGCTCAGCGAGATCAGCCACTTCTTCGAGCACTACAAGGACCTCGAGCCCGGCAAGTGGGTCCAGATCCGCGACTGGAAGGGCGCCGATGCCGCCCGGGCCGAGATCGAGAGCGCCGTGGCGAACTACGAGCGCCAGGGCGGCGAGGCCTAGGGATGCCCGCCGGGGGCGGCGGCGCCAGGCCAGGTGAGGCCGGTATGCAGGGGCCGATCGGCAGGCTTCGGCGAGCCCCCGGCGCGGGGAGGTGGTAAGCGATGGCTCGGGCCGTAACGCCAGGGCGGCTAAAGCAGGAGAATACCGCCTTCCAGGGCACGGGCGGGGTGAGCACCTGCAACCGCGAGTACGGCTTCAAGCCGGCCTTCCTCGATACGGAGACCGGGCTGGTCTACATCTCCTGCTGCCGGGACGGCCGCCCGGCGCCGTTCCACCGCCTCGACGGCCTGCCCGAGGAGCTCGTCCGCGAGCGCGACGACCGCGGGCACGTCGTCGCGGTCAAGGCCACCGTGGTCTCGGGCTTCGAGCGCGACGGCTGCTTCTACACCCGGGAGCAGGCCGCGTGCATGGCCGTGAGCCCGGCCTCGCAGTCGGACGCCTGAGGCGTGGCGCAGCTCCAGGTCGAGCTCGAGGCGGCGGCGGCCGATCTCGAGGCGGTCGAGGCCGCCCTCGAGGCGGCCGGCGCCATGGCGCAGACCTACCAAGCCGAGGACGGGAGCGTCCTGCTCGAGCCGGGGGTCGGCGAGCACCCCTTGTGGTCGCGGGTGCGCGTCACCGCGCTCTTCCCCGGTGAGGCCGATGCCGAGCAGCTGATCCGCCACCTGGCCGAGCAGCTCGGCGAGCGCGCCGGCGCCTGGCGCAGCGAGCGGCTCGAGGAGCAGGCCTGGGAGCGGGCGTGGCTCGAGCACTTCCGCCCCATGGCCTTCGGCGAGCGGCTCTGGGTCCTGCCGCACGAGGCGGAGGCCTCCCTGCCCGAGGGCGCCGTGGCGATCCGCCTCGACCCCGGGCTGGCCTTCGGGACCGGCACCCACGAGACGACCGCGCTCTGCCTGGAGTGGCTCGACGGCGAGCCCCTGGCCGGGGCGCGGGGGATCGACTACGGCGCCGGCTCCGGGGTGCTCGCCGTGGCCGCCGCGCTGCTCGGCGCCCGCGAGTGCCTGGCGATCGACAACGACCCGCAGGCCGTGACGGCCAGCCGGGAGAACGCCGCCAACAACGGCGTGGCCGACCGCGTCCCGGCCTGCCTGCCCGAGCAGAGGCCGCAGGCGTATTGCGCCGATTTCCTGGTCGCCAATATCCTTGCGGGTACGCTGGCGGAGCAGGCCGCGGAGCTGCTCGCCGGGCTCGCGCCGAAGGGGCGCCTGGCCCTGTCGGGCATCCTGGAGGGCCAGCAGCAGCGGGTCATGGACGCCTTCGGGCCGCAGATCGCCTGGGACGCGCCGCGGCGGCGGGGAGAGTGGCTGCTGCTCAGCGGCACCCGCCTGTAGCGTAGGCGCCGAGGCGCCTCCTCCCACAGGTCAGGGGGTCGCACCGTGTATACCCAGTGCCCTAGTTGCGGGACGGTCTTCGCCGTGCAGGCCTGGCAGCTGCGCAAGGCCGCGGGGTGGGTATCGTGCGGGCTGTGCCAGGTCCCCTTTAACGCCCTCGAGGCGCTCGCCGAGGAGCTGCCGCCGGGGGTGGACGCGCCGGCGGCAGGCGCGGCGCCGCCCGCCGACGGGCCGGCCCCCTCCTCGGAGGC
>NZ_NRSH01000173.1 GCF_016584055.1 Halorhodospira neutriphila | reverse complement strand
CGGCGGCTAGCGCAGCAGCAGGGCGGCGGCCACGCGCCGGTCCTCGCTCATGAGCAGGTTGAAGGTGCGGCAGGCGGCGGCGGTGTCCATGGCCTCGAAGCCGATGCCGGCGTGGATGAGCGAGCGCATCAGCTCGCGGGCCGGGAAGGCCTGCCGCGCCCCCGTGCCGAGGAGGATGAGCTCCGGGGCCCAGTCGATGGCCGGCTGCAGGTCGGCGAGGGCCAGCTCGTCGAGCCTCTCCGGGCGCAGCTGCGTGGAGAGCGTATCGGGCATCAGGAGCACGCTGGTCTCGTAGGTGTGCTCGTTGATGGTGATCGAGCCGGGCTCGTAGGCGCGGATGCGGTAGGTGGCGGTGCCGTCGTCGCGGGCGAGCTTCATCGGGGCGCCTCGGGAAGTCTGGCCGCAGAGCCCGCATTTTAGCACTTGCGTCGATTTGACACCTCCCGGCGCGATCAGTACTTTGCAAAGGTTTTTCGATCCTTTGATCTTCTAGAAGATCCCCTTGAGGTTCGCCCGTGGACGCTGATCTACCGAAAGCCGACTTTCCGCGGATCAAGCGGCTGCCGCCGTACGTGTTCAACATCGTCAACGAGCTCAAGGCCGCGGCGCGCAAGCGCGGCGAGGACATCGTTGACTTCGGTATGGGCAATCCGGACCAGCCGACGCCGCAGCACATCGTGGATAAGCTCTGCGAGGCCGCGCAGCGCCCGGATACCCACCGCTACTCGGTCTCCCGCGGCATCCCGCGCCTGCGCCGGGCCATCGCCCACTGGTACGAGGACCGCTACGGGGTCCACCTCGACCCGGAGACCGAGGCGATCGTCACCATCGGCTCCAAGGAGGGGCTGGCGCACCTGGCGCTGGCCACCCTCGGGCCGGGCGACGCGGTGCTGGTGCCCAACCCGGCCTACCCGATCCACCCCTACGGCGTGGTCATCGCCGGGGCGGATATCCGCCACGTGCCCATGGTCCCCGAGGGCGACTTCTTCGCGGAGCTGGAGAAGGCGATCCGCGACACCTTCCCCAAGCCGAAGATGCTCATCCTCAACTTCCCGTCCAACCCGACGGGGCAGTGCGTGGAGCTGGAGTTCTTCGAGAAGGTCGTCGACATCGCCCGCAAGGAGGGGATCTGGGTCGTCCAGGACCTGGCCTACGCCGAGATCGTCTTCGACGGCTACAAGGCCCCCTCGATCCTCCAGGTCCCGGGGGCGAAGGACGTCGCGGTGGAGTGCTATTCGCTGTCGAAGACGTACAATATGCCGGGGTGGCGGATCGGCTTCGTCTGCGGGAACCCGGACCTGATCGCGGCCCTGGCGCGGATGAAGTCGTACCTCGACTACGGCATGTTCACGCCCATCCAGGTGGCGAGCATCCACGCCCTGGAGGGGCCGCAGGACTGCGTCGAGGAGAACCGCGAGCGCTACCGCGCCCGGCGCGACGTCCTCTGCGACGGGCTGGAGGCGGCCGGCTGGCCCATCGAGCGGCCCAAGGCGACCATGTTCGTCTGGGCGCGCATCCCGGAGCCGTACCGGGAGATGGGCTCGCTGGAGTTCGCCAAGAAGCTGCTCGCCGACGCCAAGGTCGCCGTCTCGCCGGGGATCGGCTTCGGCAGCTACGGTGACGGGCACGTGCGCTTCTCGCTGATCGAGAACGAGCACCGGACCCGCCAGGCGATCCGGGGGATCAAGCAGATGTTTCGTCGGGATCAACGGTAACCGAATTGGGAGAGTGGGGAGGTAACGGCTTGAAACCGGTCAATGTGGGGATGCTCGGCATCGGGACCGTCGGCTCCGGGGTGGTCAATATCCTCGAGCGCAACGCCGACGTGATCAGCCGCCGGGCGGGGCGGGAGATCCGCGTCAGCCACGCCTCGGCGCGCCACCCGGAGCGCCCGCGCAGCTGCCGGCTCGAGGGGATCGCCCTGACGCAGGACCCCTTCGCGGTGGTCGACGACCCGGAGGTGGAGGTCGTCGTCGAGCTCATCGGCGGCTGCGAGCCGGCCCGCGAGCTCATCCTGCGGGCGATGGCCAACGGCAAGCACGTGGTCACCGCCAACAAGGCGCTGATCGCCCAGCACGGCAACGAGATCTTCGCCCGCGCCTGCGAGGCGGGCGTGACCGTGGCCTTCGAGGCGGCGGTCGCTGGCGGCATCCCCATCATCAAGGCGGTGCGCGAGGCGCTGACCGGCAACCGCGTCGAGTGGCTCGCCGGGATCATCAACGGCACGGCCAACTACATCCTCACGGAGATGTTCTACGAGGGCCGGGAGTTCGGCGAGGTCCTCGCCGAGGCGCAGCGGCTCGGCTACGCCGAGGCCGACCCGAGCTTCGACGTCGAGGGCATCGACGCCGCCCACAAGCTGACCATCCTCGCCTCCATCGCCTTCGGCATCCCGCTGCAGTACGACAAGGTCCACGTCGAGGGCATCGACCACATCACCCGCGCCGACGTCGCCTGGGCCGAGGAGCTCGGCTTCCGCATCAAGCACCTCGGGCTCGCCTTCCACGAGGAGGACGGCTACGCCCTGCGGGTCCACCCGACGCTGCTGCCGCGCCGGCACATGCTCTCCAACGTCGACGGCGTCATGAACGCGGTGATGGTCAACGGCGACGCCGTCGGCCCGACGCTCTACTACGGCGCCGGCGCCGGCGCCGAGCCCACCGCCTCGGCGGTGGTCGCCGACATGATCGACGTCGTCCGCGAGTTCAACCTCGAGCCCGAGAACCGCGTCCCGTACCTGGCCTTCCACACCCACTCCCTCTCCGAGGGGCCGGTGCTGGCCATGCGCGACGTCGAGACGGCGTACTACCTGCGCCTGTCGGCCCGCGACGAGCCCGGCGTCCTCGCCGAGGTGACCCGGGTGCTCGGCGACTTCGGGATCTCCATCGAGGCGATCATCCAGAAGCAGCCGGAGGCCGGCGCCGAGCACGTACCGATCATCCTGCTCACCCACCGCGTCCGCGAGCGCCAGATGGACGCCGCCATCGAGCGGCTCGAGCAGCTGGACAAGACCACCGGCCGAGTGGTGCGCATTCGGGTCGAGAGCCTGGAGTAACCGATGCCCTTCCGTCCCCGCTACACCGGACTCATCAACAAGTACATGGACCGTCTGCCGGTGCGCGACGACGTGCGCATCGTCGGCCTCGGCGAGGGGCAGACGCCGCTGATCCAGCTCACCCACCTGCCGCGGGACCTCGGCCGCGACGTCGACCTCTTCGTCAAGTTCGAGGGGCTCAACCCCACCGGCTCGTTCAAGGACCGCGGCATGACCATGGCCGTCACCCGGGCGGTCGACGAGGGGGCCAAGGCGATCATCTGCGCCTCGACGGGCAACACCTCGGCCTCCGCCGCGGCCTACGCCGCCCGCGCCGGGATCGCCTGCTTCGTGCTCATCCCCGACGGCAAGATCGCCATGGGCAAGCTCGCCCAGGCGATCATGCACGGCGCGCAGATCCTCCAGATCCGCGGCAACTTCGACGCCGGCATGGGCCTGGTCAAGCAGCTCGCCGAGAAGGAGCCGCTGACCATCGTCAACTCCGTCAACCCCTACCGCCTCCAGGGGCAGAAGACCGCCGCCTTCGAGATCATCGAGGAGCTCGAGCGCGCCCCCGACTACCACTGCCTGCCGGTGGGCAACGCCGGCAACATCACCGCCCACTGGATCGGCTACAGCGAGTGCGCCGAGGGGGCGGCGG
>NZ_NRSH01000172.1 GCF_016584055.1 Halorhodospira neutriphila | reverse complement strand
CCGGAGCTGCCCCGGGACCCCCAGCTGCTGCGCCGCGAGCAGCTCTGCGGCCCGCCGCTCGCGCCCGCGCCGCAGCCCGGTCAGCGCGCCCGGCGCGACGACCCCGGCACCCCGCTGGTCCTGCTCGCCGAGCGGATCTCCTTCAACGCCCTCCAGGCGCTCTACGAGCTGCGCGGCGACGCCGAGCTGCGCCGGCTCGACCAGCGCCTGCGCGCCGAGGCGCTGCGCCTCGACGACCAGGCGGGCGTGGCCACCGTGCCCGGGCGCTTCCGCTACACCGAGGCCGGGCTCCACCTGTGGGGCGAGGCGGGGCGCTTCGACCTCGAGGGCGACCGCATGGCCGTGGAGGCGGCCGAGTTCCGGCTCTACCCCTACCGCCACGGCCGGGCCCGGCGGCTGACCGGCGAGGGCGAGCGCGTGACGCGCCTCGAGGGGCTGCGCTACTCCACCTGCCCGCCGGGGCGCGAGGCGTGGTGGCTGCGCGCCAGCGCGCTGGAGCTCGACCACGAGGCCGGGGTGGGCCGGGCGCGCCACGCCCGCCTGGAGATCGCCGGCGTGCCGTGGCTCTACACCCCCTACCTGCAGTTCCCCATCGACGACCGCGCCCACAGCGGGCTGCTGCCGCCGAGCTTCGGGGAGTCGGAGCGCCACGGCAGCCACCTCACCGTGCCGGTCTACCTGCGCCTGGCCCCGAACTACGACCTCACCCTCGCCCCCACCTACTACTCCCGCCGCGGCCTCCAGGCCAACGCCGAGCTGCGCTACCTGGAGCGCCCCCTCAGCGGCGAGCTGGCCGTCGAGTACCTGCCCGACGACGCGGCCTACGCCGGGCAACGGCCCGGGGAGGCCGACACGGCCCGCTGGGGGGTCAACTGGCGGCACCGCGGCGACCTGCCGGCGGCGATCGACTACCGCATCGAGCTGGAGCGCGTCAGCGATCCCGCCTACCTCGACGACTTCTCCAGCGACCGGCTGGGCAGCAGCACCCGCGAGCTCGAGAGCCGCGCCCTCGTGGACCAGTCCATCGGCAGCCACGCCTGGCAGGCCGAGCTCCAGCACTGGCAGAACCTCCGCCCGGCGGGGCAGGCGGAGCCGTACCGGCGCTGGCCGGCGCTCACCTACCAGCACGACCCCGCGGAGCTGCCCGGCGGCCTCGCCTACCGCCTCGAGGGCGAGGCGGTGCGCTTCGCCCTCCCCGGCGGGGCCGAGGCGGGCCGCCCCACCGGGCGGCGCTACCACCTCAACCCGCGGCTCTCCTGGCCGGTGCGCGAGCAGGCCTTCTTCCTCGAGCCGGCCGTGAGCCTCCACCACACCCGCTACGAGCTCGAGCGCGCCGGGGCGCCGGCGGGCCCCGCCGAGGCCAGCCGCACCGTCCCCATCGCCAGCGTGGACGCCGGGATCTTCCTCGAGCGCCCCTTCAGCCTCGGCTCACGCCCCTTCCTGCAGACCCTCGAGCCGCGGATCTTCTACCTCTACGCCCCCTACCGGGAGCAGTCCGGCCTGCCGGTCTTCGACACCACCGAGCGGGGCAACACCGTCGCGCAGCTCTTCCAGGAGAACCGCTTCTCCGGGATCGACCGCATCGGCGACGCCAACCAGATCACCACCGCCGTGACCACGCGGGTGCTCGACATCACCGACGGCACCCAGCCCCTGCGCGCCAGCCTCGGCCAGGTCCACTACCTCGAGGACCGCCGGGTCACCCTCGGCGGCGACCCCGACGCCGAGCGGCTCACCGAGGCGCGCTCGGACCTCTTCGCCGACGCCGAGCTGCGCCTGCCCGGCAACCTGCGGCTGCGCGCCGAGTACCGCTACGACCCCGACCGCGGCGCGCGGGCCGGCTCGCGCTACACGGCGGACTGGCAGTACCGCCCCGGCCCGGCCTCGCTGGTCAACCTCGCCTACCGCGTCCGCGAGGAGACGGCCAGCGCCGGCGGCGAGCCGGTGGTCCAGCGCACCCAGGAGCTCATCGAGGCCTCGGCGGCCGCCCCGCTGAGCACCCACTGGCGGGCCGTGGGGCACTGGGCGTACTCGCGGCTGGAACGCAAGCACCTGGAGGTGGTCGCAGGGGTGGAGTACCGGCGCTGCTGCTGGGCGGTCCGCGGCACGGCACGGCGCTTCCGGAGCGACTTCGGCGAGCCGCTGGAGAACGCCTTCATGATCGAGCTCGAGCTCAGCGGCCTCGGCCGCTTCGGCCAGGGCACCACGGAGTTCTTCCAGGACGTAGTCCCGAGCTACGGCGAGACGGTATTCTAGGGCCCATGAAGATACGAGATGCAGTGACGCCGCTCGCGGGCAGGCTGGCCGTGCTCACCCTGCTGCTCGGGCTCTGCCTGCCGGCGGCGGGCGCCCGGGAGGCGCTCGACCGGATCGTGGCCGTCGCCGGCCAGGAGATCGTGCTCGCCTCCGAGCTCGAGCGCGAGGTCGACGAGCTCCAGGCCCGCTTCTACCAGCGGGGCCAGGGCGTCCCGCCGCGGGAGCAGCTGCGCCGGCAGGCCCTCGAGCGCCTGGTCATGCAGCGGCTGCAGCTCTCCCACGCCGAGCGCGTCGGCCTGCGCGTCGACGACGCCACCCTCGACGCCGCGATCGAGCGCATCGCCGCGCGCAACAACCTGACGCGCAGCCAGCTCCGCGACGCCCTCGCCCGCCAGGGCCGGGACTTCGCGAGCTTCCGCGAGGGCCTGCGCGAGGAGATCACCATCCGGCGGCTGCAGCAGTCCGTCGTCCAGCAGGAGGTCGAGGTCACCCCCGAGGAGGTCGACGCGGCGCTCGAGACGGCCGCCGAGCAGGGCGCCACCGAGTACCGGGTCGCCCACATCCGCGTCGGGACCCCGGAGGGGGCCTCGCCGGAGGCGCTCGAGCAGGCCCGGCGGCGCGCCGAGCGGCTGCGCCGGCAGGCCCTGGCCGAGGGCGCCGACTTCGCCACCCTCGCCCGCACCTTCTCCGACGCCGCCTCGGCCAGCGACGGCGGCAAGCTCGGCTGGCGGCTGCCCAGCCAGCTGCCCCAGGCGTTCGGCGACGTCGTCCCCGGCCTGGAAGCCGGCGAGGTCAGCCCCGTCGTCCAGGCCGCCGACGGCTTCCACATCATCAAGCTCCTCGACAGCCGCCGGGAGGGGGCGCAGATCGTCGAGGAGACGCGGGCGCGCCACATCCTCCTCGAGACCGGCTCGGGGGTCACCGACCGGGACGCCGAGCAGCGCCTGCGCGGCTTCCGCGAGCGCATCCGCAGCGGCGAGGCGAGCTTCGCCGAGCTCGCCCGGGCCCACTCCGACGACGAGGGCACCGCCAGCGGCGGCGGCGACCTCGGCTGGGTGCGCGGCGGCGAGCTCGCCGCCGCCCTCCAGGAGCGGGTCGAGGCCCTCGAGCCGGGCGAGATCAGCGAGCCGTTCCGGAGCCGCCAGGGCTGGCACCTCGTGCGCGTCGAGCAGCGCCGCGAGCTGGACAAGGCCGAGGAGCAGCGCCGCGCCCGGATCTCCCGGCAGATCCGCCAGCGCAAGAGCCAGGAGGCCCTGGAGCAGTGGCTGCGCAAGCTCCGCGAGGAGGCCTACGTCGACTACCGGCTGGAGGGGTCGTGAGCACGCCGCCGCGGATCGCCATCACCTGCGGCGAGCCGGCCGGCATCGGCTACGAGCTGGTCGCCGCCGCCGCGCAGCGCCCGCAGCGCGCCGAGCTCATCGCCATCGGCGACCCGGGGCTGCTCGCCGAGCGCGGCCGCGCCCTGGGCGACGCGGGGGCCCCCGCCCTGGAGACCCCCGCCTGGTCGC
>NZ_NRSH01000171.1 GCF_016584055.1 Halorhodospira neutriphila | reverse complement strand
CGTGGCTGTGCCGGCGGCGCGTAGAGCGGCTCGCGGAAGGGGGCGTTGATGTGCACCGGGCCGCCGTCGGCGCCGGCGAGTGCCGGGGCGAGGGCAGCGTCGATCCGCCGGCACAGCCACGCCGTCCCGAGCTGCGGGTCGGGCGCCGGCAGGCGCAGCTCGCTGCGGCACTGCGCGGCGAAGACCCCCGGCTGCTGGATGGTCTGGTTCGCCCCGCAGCCGTGGAGCTCCGGCGGCCGGTCGGCGGTCACGGCGATCAGCGGGACGTGGGACTCGGCGGCCTCGGTCAGCGCCGGGTGGAGGTTCGGGACCGCGGTGCCGGAGGTGGTGATCAGCGCCGTCGGCCGCCCCGTGGCGCGGCTCAGGCCCAGGGCGTAGAAGCCCAGGCCGCGCTCGTCGAAGTGGGTGTGCACGCGCAGCCCCACGCCCGCCTCGAGGCAGCGCCCGGCGGCCAGGGCGAGGGGGGCGCTGCGGCTGCCGGGGGCGAGGCACAGGTCGCGGACGCCGTGCTCGCGCAGCCGCTGCAGGAGGGTGTCGGCCCAGACGGAGGGGATCGCGCGCTCCTCGGCCGGCACTGCCCCTACCCCTGCACGGCGGTCAGGAAGGCCTCGATCTTCGCCTCGAGCTCGCGCCACTCGGCGTCCGGGTCGGAGCCCTCGACGATGCCGACCCCGGAGTAGCACCACGCCCGGTCGCCGGCGACCAGCGCCGAGCGGATCGCCACGGCGAGCTCCGAGCTCCGCGGGGTGACGACGCCGACGACGCCGCTGTACCAGCCCCGCTCGAAGGCCTCGTAGCGGGTGATCAGCTCGCGGGCCCGGCGGCGGGGGAAACCGCAGACCGCCGGCGTGGGGTGGAGCGCCGCGAGCAGCTCGCCGTCGCCGACGCCGGCCTTGAGGGTGGCCCGGATCGGCAGGTGGCGGTGCTGGATGCGGTCGAGCTTGAGGGTCCCGGCCTCGGCGCCGGCGTCGCTGGCGCTCGCCCACGGCTCGAGCTCGTCGCGGATGAAGCGCGTCACCCAGGCGTGCTCGCGGACGAGCTTGGGGTCGCTGTGCAGGGAGCGCTCGAGCCGGGCGTCCTCCGCCGCCGTGGCGCCGCGGCGGACGGTGCCGGCGAGGGACTCGGTGTGCACGCTCCCGCCCTCGCGGTGGAAGAGCCGCTCCGGCGAGCACCCCATGAAGACCTGCCCGCCCTGCTCGATGGCGAAGCAGAAGCTGCCGCGGCTCGCCTGCTGCCAGCGGCGCAGGGTCGCGAAGGCCGGCAGGGGGGCGTCGAAGCGCAGCTCGACCTCCCGGGCGAGGACGGCCTTGTGGAGCTCGCCGGCGGCGATCCGCTCGAGGATCGCCTCGATCCGCTCGCGGCAGCGGCCGTGGTCGAGGTCGTCGCGGCGCGCCACCACGCGGATCGCCCCCGGGGCCGGTGGGGCGGCCGTCTCGGCGGGGGGCGCCAGCCCCTCGAGGGCGGCGAGCAGCCGCTCGCGGCGGCGCTCGAAGGCCTCGGCCGTCTCGGCGAGCAGGTGGGCGCTAAGGCGGCAGCCCTCGGGCTCGCGGCGCAGCTCGATGCTCGGCAGCAGGGCCAGGGCGGCGGGGAAGCCGCGCCAGCGCCCGTCGGCGCGCGCGTCGTCGAAGGCGAAGCCGCCGAAGAAGGCGAGCTCGTCGCGGCCGTCGGCGAGGGCGTGGAGCCGCTGCAGCAGCTGCCGCTGCTCGGCGGCCGAGCCGGCCTCCAGGCGGACCGCCGCGCCGAGCCCCGCCAGGGTGAGCCCCCCCTCGCGGCTGCGCCAGTAGCAGCGCGGCTCGCCGGGGTTGCCCTCCAGCCAGGCCAGCGGGTCGGCGGCGGGCACCGGCCGGCTCGCCCGCAGCAGGGCGCCGGCACGGAAGCGCCAGCCGCGCACCTCCTCGGCGAGCTCCGCGACAGCCCGCCGCCAGGGCGCGCCGGGCCCGCCGTCCCGCAGGCGCTGCTGCGGGGCGGGCTCCGGCTGGTGGGTCCTGGCGGGCTCAGAGGATAGGCGCATGGCGTTGCACGGCGTCTAGGCCGAGCGCTGACCTCGAGCGAAGCGGTTGGTGAGGGCGTTCATGCGGTTGATGCGCTCGGCGACCTCGTTCAGGCGCTGGTCGGTGCGGTGCGACTCCTCGGTCACGCGCTCGGAGACGGACTCGATGTTCGACACGCTCTGGGCGATCTCGTTGGTCGTCGCGCTCTGCTGCTCGGTGGCGGTGGCGATCTGCCCGCTCATGTCGCGGATCTCGTCGACGGCGCCCTGGATCTCCTGGAGCGCGGCGCTGGAGCCGCTGGCGTGCTCGAGGGTCTGCTCGGCCCGCTGGCGGCTCTCGCGCATGGCGGTGACCGCCTCGCTCGAGCCGGACTGCAGCGAGTCGATGATCGAGTCGATCTCGTGGGTGGAGTCCGCGGTCTGCCCGGCGAGCTTGCGCACCTCCTCGGCGACGACGGTGAAGCTGCGCCCGGCCTCGCCGGCCCGGGCCGACTCCACGGAGGCGTTGAGCGCGAGCAGGTGGGTCTGCTTGGTGATCTTCTGGATCAGCGTCGAGGCCTTGTTGATCCGCTCGGCCTCGCCGTCGACCCGGTCGATGATCTCGGCGGCGCTCTCGACGTGGCGGACGAGCTCGCGCACGGCGTCGGCGCTCTGCTCCACCGTCTCGCGGCCCCGCTCGGTCTGGGAGCGGGCGCGCTCGGTGGTGTCCGCCGCCGAGGCGGCGTTGCGCGCGACCTCGTTGACCGTGGAGGTCATCTCCTCCATGGCCGTGGCGACGCTGCGCGTCTCGTCGCTCTGGCGCTGCGCCTCCTCGCGGACCGTCTGCATCGCCTCGCTGACGCGCTGCGCCTCCCGGCTCAGGCCGAGGGAGTCGTCGCCGAGGCGCTTGGCGACGGCCTGGATCTCGGTCTGGAAGTGGAGCAGGGCCAGCTCCACGGGGCTGGCGTCCGCCCGCCGGCCGGTGTAGATCTCCTCGGCGAGGGGGTCGTCGATGAACCGGCGGGCGGTGTCCTGGTTGCGCCGGAGCTGGCGCAGGGGCACGAGCAGCGTGCCGAGGTAGGCGAGGGCCCCGGCCCCGGCGAGCCCCCACTGGCCGGCCGCGGAGACGGGCAGCGCCAGGGCCGCGGCGGTGGCGAGCACCCCGGCGGCGAGGCCGCCGCCGGCGACGGCGGCGCTGCTCGGCCGCCCGGCGCCGAGCTTGGGGGCGGGCAGCTCCCCCTTGTCGGGCTCGGCGGCCCGCAGGCGCTGGTAGACCTGCTCGGCGCGCGCGATGGTGGCGTCGTCGATCTGCTGGCGGACGGACTGGATCTCGACGATCTGCCCCTGCTCGTCGACGATGGGGGTGGCGTAGGCGTGGACCCAGTAGTGGTCGCCGTTCTTGCAGCGGTTCTTGACCAGGCCCATCCACGACTGCCCGGCGCGCAGCCGCTGCCACATCTGCTGGAAGACGACCCGCGGCATGTCCGGGTGGCGGATGACGTTGTGGGGCTGCCCGATCAGCTCGTCGGCGGTGTAGCCGCTGATCTGGATGAAGTCGTCGTTGACGTAGCGGATCTTGCCCTTGGCGTCCGTGGTGGAAAGGATGTTGGCGTCGTCCCAGACCGGCACTCGCCGCTGCGTAACCGGCTCGTTGATGCGCAAGGGAGGCCCTCCTATCGCTTCGCTGCCACCCGTGTACAGCGGTCTGCAGAGTGTTTCAGGATACGGCCGAAAGCGGAGGAAGTCACCCTCGCAGGGTGGGGTTGGCCGCGGTGAGACCGGTACGCGCCCCGCTGCGAGCGGGGGTGGTGCTGTCTAAATCTTGATAAAGTAAAATGTGCCGCGCCCTCGGGCAAGCACGCCGGGGGGGGCGAGGGGGCCACTGGGCGGAAGGGAGCAGCGGTCAGGCGTGAGTGGGG
>NZ_NRSH01000170.1 GCF_016584055.1 Halorhodospira neutriphila | reverse complement strand
GGCGGACCGGGTCCGGCTGCGCCTGCCCGCCGCCGCCACGAGCAGCTCCCCGGCCTCGGCCACCTCGCCCACGAGGAGGACCCGCGGCGTGTCGCCGCACGGGTCCTCGCCCTCGCCGCCGCGCCAGAAAGTCGCGGTGGTGTCACCATTCGTTGACAACGACGCCGTCGTCTATATGTTGGAGCGTATGTCTGAGATGAGCGCATCCGCCGCTGCCGGCCGCGGCCGCCCCCACGCCGTGGTGATCGGCAGCGGATTCGGCGGCCTCGCCGCCGCCGTCCGCCTCGGCGCCCGGGGCTACCGGGTCACCGTCCTCGAGCGCCTCGACGCCCCCGGCGGGCGCGCCTACGTCCACCACCAGGACGGCTTCACCTTCGACGCCGGGCCGACGATCGTCACGGCGCCGTTCCTCTTCCGCGAGCTCTGGGAGCTCGCCGGGCGGCGCTTCGAGGACGACATCGATCTGCGCCTGATGGACCCGTTCTACCGGGTGCGCTTCCACGACGGCGAGCAGTTCGACTACACCGGCGACGACGAGCGGATGCGCGCCGAGGTCTCGCGCTTCTCCCCCCGCGATGTGGCCGGCTATGAGCGCTACATGGAGGCGAGCCGGGAGATCTTCCGGGTCGGCTTCGAGCAGCTCAGCAGCGAGCCGTTCACCCGCTTCACCGACATGGCGCGCATCCTGCCGAGCCTGATCCGGCTGCAGAGCTACCGCAGCGTCCACGGGATGGTCTCGCGCTACGTGCGCGACCCGCAGCTGCGCCAGGTACTGAGCTTCCACCCGCTGCTCATCGGCGGCAACCCCTTCTCGGTGACCTCCGTCTACTGCCTGATCGAGTACCTGGAGCAGCACTGGGGCGTGCACTACGTCATGGGCGGCACAGGGCGGCTGGCCGCCGGGCTGGCCGACCTCATCGCCGGGCAGGGCAACGAGGTCCGCTACGGCGCCGACGTCGAGGCGATCACCGTCGAGAACGGCCGCGCCACCGGCGTGGAGCTGGCCTCCGGCGAGCGCATCGGCGCCGATATCGTCGTCTCCAACGCCGACGCCGCCTGGACCTACCGCCACCTCGTCCCCGCGGGGGCGCGGCGGCGGTGGACCGACCAGCGCCTGGAGCGCAGCCGCTACTCCATGGGGCTCTTCGTCTGGTACTTCGGCACGGCGCAGCAGTACACCCAGGTCCCGCACCACACGATCCTCATGGGGCCGCGCTACAAGGAGCTCATCGAGGACATCTTCAGGCGCAAGGTCCTCGCCGACGACTTCAGCCTCTACCTCCACCGGCCGAGCGCCACCGATCCGTCGGTGGCCCCGGCGGGGCACGACGCCTACTACGTCCTCTCCCCGGTGCCCAACCTCGAGGGGAACATCGACTGGGAGGAGCGGGCCGAGCCGTACCGCCGCGCCATCGCCGAGTACCTGCGCGGGAGCGTGCTGCCGGGGCTGGACGAGCAGCTCGTGACCTCGCGGGTGACCACGCCCCAGGACTTCTACCACCGGCTGAAGGCCTTCCGGGGGGCGGCGTTCAGCCTCGAGCCGGCGCTCCACCAGAGCGCCTGGTTCCGGCCCCACAACCGCAGCGAGGACGTCGAGCACCTCTACCTCGTCGGCGCCGGAACCCACCCCGGCGCCGGCCTGCCCGGCGTCGTCTCCTCAGCCCGAGTTCTGGACAAGGTGGTTCCCGATGCGAGTGCCTTCACCTGACCCCGATCTGGCTCCCGAGCCGTACCTGCTGAGCACCGATCGGACGGCGTGCCGGGCCTCGCTGTGCACCGGCTCGCGGACCTTCCTCGCCGCCTCGTGGCTGCTGCCGCGCTCGGCGCGCGACCCGGCCACCGCCCTCTACGCCTTCTGCCGCCTCGCCGACGACGCCGTCGACGAGAGCGGCGAGGAGGCGCAGGACGCCGCGCTCGAGGCCCTCTACCGGCGCCTCGAGCGCGTCTACGCGGGCTGCCCGGAGCGGGACCCCGCCGACCGCGCCTTCTCCTGCGTGGTCCACCAGTTCCGCATCCCCGCCGAGCTGCCCGCCGCGCTCATCGAGGGCTTCGCCTGGGACGCCGCCGGCCGGCGCTACGAGACCCTCGACGACCTCTACGCCTACGCGGTGCGCGTCGCCGGGACCGTCGGCGTGATGATGGCCCTGCTCATGGGGGTGCGCTCGCCGGGGCCGCTGGCGCGCGCCTGCGACCTGGGCGTGGCCATGCAGCTGACGAACATCGCCCGGGACGTCGGCGAGGACGCCCGCCAGGGACGGCTCTACCTCCCCCGGCAGTGGCTGCGCGAGGCCGGGCTCGATCCCGACGCCTTCCTGGCGGCGCCGCGGTTCACCCCCGAGCTCGCCGGCGTGATCCAGCGCCTGCTCCACTACGCCGATACCCTCTACGAGCGCTCCATGGCCGGCTTCCCGGCGCTGCCCGCCCGCGTGCGCCCCGGGATCTGCGCCGCGCGGCTGCTCTACGCCGAGATCGGCCGCGAGCTCGAGCGCCGCGGGCTCGACGCCGTGAACCAGCGGGCGGTGGTCTCCGGGCGCCGCAAGGCGCGCGTCCTCTCGGGGGTGGCCGCGACCCTGGCGCGGGCGCCGCGGGACTGCTCGGCACCGCCGCTGGCGCAGGCCGAGTTCCTCATCGAGGCCGTCGAGGCGAGCGCCGCGGCGGCCTCGCCGGGGCCGATCGAGGGGCGCGTCGCCTGGGTGCTGGAGCTCTTCGACCGGCTCGAGCAGCGCTCCGCCGCCGCCCGCTCCGGCTGAGCGGGGCGGGGGCGGTGGTGCCTAAACCTGGACCGCAATAGCGCCGGCCCGGCCGGCTGGAGGCATCGATGTCCCCGCAGGCGCACATCTTCATCGAGCTGCTCATCATCGGCGGCGTGCTCGCCATCGGCGTGCGCGAGCTCATCGTCACCCGCCGCGACCTGCGCCGCATCCGGCAGCGCCGGGATGCGGAGCAGGGCGGCGGGAACGACGGCTAGCGCCTACTCCCGCCCCGCGCGCCGGGGCATGCGGAAGGGCAGCAGGGCCTGCACCCAGCGGCGCGAGAAGCGCTCGAGGGAGAGGCTCTCGTGGACGGTGGTCAGCGGCTGCCCGGCGATGCGGGTCTCGACCAGCGAGCGCGCGTAGAAGGGGGTGTCCTCGAAGGTCTCCCGCAGCCGGGCGGCCTGCGGCGTATCCGCCGGGATGCGGCGCCGGACGCGCCACAGGCTCTTCGGCAAGGCCGCGATCTCCGGGCTCGGCTGCCGCGTCAGGCCGTGCTCGCGGTCGAAGTGCAGCGCCGTGGCGTAGGGCTCGGCGCCGCGCGGCTCGAGGTCGTAGAGCACGGTGGTGCCGTCGGCGCCGCTCGTGCGCGCCCAGTGCCAGCCGTGGAAGCCGTCCTCGAGCGGCTCGTCGCCGGCGTTGGTGTCGAAGTAGCCGCTGCCCTCCCAGTGCAGCCGCGGCTTCTCCAGGCTCACCTCGATCCGGGCGCAGGGGGCGAGGGCGCACCAGCGGTGGCGCCCGGCCGGGTCGAGGGTGAGGCCGTGGTCGTTGCGGATCGTCGGCCGCAGCCGCACCTGGCCGCGCAGGAAGGCGGGGCGGGGGAAGGTCACCTCGTCGATGTCGACGATGAGCTCGCCGTCGACCCAGCGCATCTGGCTCGGCCCGATGATCAGCCGCTCCGGCGCCTGCGCGAGCTCGGAGCGGCCGCGCTCGGTCAGCGCCCAGTGGCCGCGCTTGTCGCCGTAGAGGGCGACGTTCAGGGCGCAGTGGTCGTACGGGTCGGCCTCGCCGCGCCGGCGCGCCCAGGCGTAGTAGGGCGAGAAGACGCTGCCGATGAAGGCGATCAGGGTGATGCCGTGGCGCCCGTCGTCGCTCAGCCCGTCGACGTACCACCAGGCGTAGCCGCCCTGCGGGACCGCATGGCTGAAGT
>NZ_NRSH01000169.1 GCF_016584055.1 Halorhodospira neutriphila | reverse complement strand
CCGTGGCCTGGGTGGAGGCGTATCGCCGGCAGGGGCGCCCGGCGCTGCTCGGGGCCCGGGCGGCGGAGGCGCTGTTCGTCACCCGCCGCGGCGAGGGGCTGACCCGGCAGGCCTTCTGGCACCGGATCAAGCGCTACGCGGCGGCGGCCGGGATCGATCCGGATCGGCTCTCGCCGCACACCCTGCGCCACTCCTTCGCCACGCACCTGCTCAACCACGGCGCGGACCTGCGGGCGGTGCAGATGCTGCTCGGCCACGCCGACCTGTCGACGACGCAGATCTACACCCACGTCGCCCGGCACCGGCTGCAGCAGCTCCACGCCGAGCACCATCCGCGGGGGTAGCCGCAAGGGCGCATCCGGCAGCCGCTGAGGGGGCCACAGGCCCCGGCGGCAGCGGCTTCCGGGCGGGCCTTGGTGGGGGCCGGCGCCGCGCTCAGCGCTCCAGGTACTGGTACTTGTTGGGCACGCCGTTCCAGTCCTCGGCGTCCGGCGGCGGGTCCTTCTTCTCGGTGAGCAGCGGCCACTGCTTGGCCAGCTCGGCGTTGAGCTCGAGGAAGTGGTCCATCTCCGGCGGCAGGTCGTCCTCGGAGTAGATCGCCTCGGCGGGGCACTCCGGCTCGCAGAGGGTGCAGTCGATGCACTCCTCGGGGTCGATGACGAGGAAGTTCGGCCCCTCGTGGAAGCAGTCCACGGGGCAGACCTCCACGCAGTCGGTGTACTTGCACTTGATGCAGTTGTCGGTGACGACGTAGGTCATGGGTGATGGCTCCGTTGCCGTGGTCTCCGTCGGGCCCGCTGCCGGCCTTGCCGCCGCGGGCCCCGGGTGCGCCATTCTAATGAGTTTGCCGTCAGCAGCGCCAGGCAGGCGGGTCACTCCTGCCGGCTGCGCTCCTGGAGCCAATACAGTGTCTCCAACGCCTGGCGCGGGGTCAGCCCATCCGGATCGAGGTTATCGACGGCCTCGCGGATGGGGTCCGGCGGCGCCGGCTCCGGCTCGGGGGCCGGCCCGGCGGGCGGCGCCTCGAACAGCGGCAGCTGCGCCGAGGCCGGCTCCGGGCTCGCCCCCGCCTCGAGGCTGCTGAGTTTCTCGCGGGCCGCCTGCAGGACCTCGCGGGGCACCCCGGCGAGGGCGGCGACCTGCAGCCCGTAGCTCTGGCTCGCCGGCCCCTCGCGCACGGCGTGGAGGAAGACGATCCGCTCGCCGTGCTCGGCGGCCTCGAGGTGGACGTTGGCCACCCCGGTATGGGCCTGCTCGAGGGCGGTCATCTCGAAGTAGTGCGTGGCGAAGAGGGTGAAGGCGCGGATGCGCCGGGCCAGGCGCTCGGCGGTGGCCCAGGCCAGGGCGAGGCCGTCGAAGGTGCTCGTGCCGCGGCCGATCTCGTCCATGAGCACCAGGCTCTCGGCGGTGGCGTTGTGGAGGATGTTGGCCGTCTCGGTCATCTCCACCATGAACGTCGAGCGGCCCGAGGCCAGGTCGTCGGCGGCGCCGATGCGGGTGAAGATCCGGTCGATGGGGCCGAGCGCCGCGCGCTCGGCAGGGACGAAGGCGCCGGCGTAGGCGAGCAGGGCGATCAGGGCGGTCTGGCGCATGTAGGTCGACTTGCCGCCCATGTTCGGGCCGGTGATCAGCAGCATCCGGCGCCGATCGCTCAGGCGCACGTCGTTGGGGACGAAGGGCTCGTCCATGGCCCGCTCGACCACCGGGTGGCGGCCGGCGTCGATGCGCAGGCCCGGCTTGTCGCTCAGCTCAGGGCGGACGTAGTCGAGGGTGCGCGCCCGCTCGGCGAAGGCGGCGAGGGCGTCGAGCTCGGCGAGGGCGGCGGCGCTCGCCTGCAGCGGCGCGAGCTCGGCGGCGAGATCGGCGACGAGCTGCTCGTAGAGCGCCTTCTCGCGGGCGAGGGCGCGCTCGCGGGCGGAGAGGACCTGCTCCTCGAAGCGCTTGAGCTCGGGGGTGATGTAGCGCTCGGCGGCCTTGAGGGTCTGGCGGCGGCTGAAGTGCACGGGCACGGCGTCGGCGTAGCTGCGGCTGACCTCGATGTAGTAGCCGTGGACGCGGTTGAAGCCGACCTTGAGGGTGGGGATGCCCGAGGCCTCGCGCTCGCGGGTCTCGATCTCGGCGAGGTGCTCGTCGGCGTTACGCGAGAGCGAGCGCAGCTCGTCGAGCTCGGCGTCGTAGCCGTCGGCGATGACCCCGCCGTCGCGCACGGTCGCCGGCGGGGCGTCGATGACGGCGCGGCGCAGCAGCTCGGCGGTCTCCGGGTGCTCGCCGAGCGCCCCGGCGAGCTCGGCGAGCCGGGCGGCGCCGGTGTCGGCGAGCAGGCGCTGGAGCGCCGGCAGGCGCTCGAGGGCGTCGCGCAGCCCGGTCAGGTCGCGCGGCCGGGCGCTGCCGAGGGCGACGCGGGCGAGGATGCGCTCGACGTCGGCGCAGCCGTCGAGGGCCTCGCGCAGGTCCAGGTACGGCCCGCCGGCGAGGGTGTCGACGGCGGCGTGGCGGGCGGCGATGACCTCGCGCCGGCGCAGGGGGCGCTGCAGCCAGCGCCGCAGCAGCCGCCCGCCCATGGCGGTGACGCTGGTGTCGATCACCGCCGCGAGGGTGTGCGCCGCGCCGCCGGCGAGGTTGCGCTCGATCTCCAGGTTGCGCCGGCTGGCGGCGTCGATGGTGATCGCCTCGTCGCGCGACTCCACGCTCAGGCCGCTGACGTGGGGCAGGGCGGCGCGCTGGGTCTCGGCGACGTACTGCAGCAGCCCGCCGGCGGCGGCCACCGGCGCCGCCAGCCCCTCGGCGCCGAAGCCCGAGAGGTCGTGGGTGCCGAGCTGGCGCAGCAGCAGCCGCCGGGCCGACTCCGGCTCGAAGTGCCACGGCGCGCGGCGGTGGACGACGCTGCCGGTCTCCGGCGCCGGTGTGGCGTCGTCGTCGGGGAGGATGAGCTCCGCCGGGCGCAGGCGCTCGAGCTCGGCGGCGAGCTCGTCGGCGTCGGGGACCTCGAGGACGGTGAACCGCCCCGAGGAGAGCTCCAGGGCGGCGAGGCCGAAGCCGCCGCCCTCGGCCGGGGCGAGGGCGGCGAGCAGGTTGGCGCTGCGCTCGTCGAGCAGGGCGTCCTCGGTCAGGGTCCCCGGCGTGACCACCCGCACCACCTGCCGCTCCACCGGCCCCTTGGCGGTGTTGGGGTCGCCGATCTGCTCGCAGATGGCCACCGACTCGCCGAGGCGCACGAGCCGGGCGAGGTAGCTCTCCACCGACTGCACCGGCACCCCGGCCATGGGGATCGGCGCCCCGGCCGACTCGCCGCGGGTGGTCAGGGTGATGTCGAGCAGCTTCGCAGCCCGCTGGGCGTCCTCGTAGAATAGCTCGTAGAAGTCGCCCATGCGGTAGAACAGCAGCGTCTGCGGGTACTCCGCCTTGATGCGCAGGAACTGGCGCATCATCGGCGTGTGCGCCGACGACGGCTCCGCCGCGGCGCTCGGCGCTTCGGTGCTCGGCTCGGCCATGGCTCGATCCGGTGCGGTGGGTGAGTGGCACAGCGCGGTGAATCGGGAGGCGATATGGTACACGACGATCAAGACCTGCAGGAGCGGGCGCAGGCCGTCGGGGCGCTGCTCCAGGCCCGCGGCGCACGGCTGGCGGTGGCCGAGTCGTGCACCGGCGGCCTGCTGGCGAAGGCGATCACCGACACCGCCGGGGCCTCGGCGTGGTTCGAGCGCGGGCTCGTCGTCTACAGCAACGCCGCCAAGCAGGAGCTCGCCGGGGTGCCCGGGGCGCTGCTGGTCCAGCACGGCGCGGTCAGCGGCCCGGTCGCCGAGGCCCTCGCCGCCGGGCTGCGCGAGCGGGCGCCGGTGGACTGGACGGTGGCGATCACCGGCGTCGCCGGCCCGGAGGGCGGCTCCGCGGACAAGCCCGTGGGCACGGTCTGGCTCGCCTGGGCGGGGCCGGCCGGG
>NZ_NRSH01000168.1 GCF_016584055.1 Halorhodospira neutriphila | reverse complement strand
CCCGGCTACGCTGGCCCGCTGGCCGGCCTGGCGACGGCGCTGGCGCGGGCGCAGACGCCGTGGGTGCTGGCCGCGCCCTGCGATGTGCCGTACCTGCCGCTGCAGGCGCGCCAGCGCCTGCAGCGGGCGTGCCGGGCGCAAGGGGCCGAGGCGGCGGTAGCCCGGGCCGGGGGGCGCCGCCAGCCGGCCGTCGCCCTGGTGGCGCGGCGCCTGTGCCCGGAGCTGGCCGCCTACCTGGCCTCGGGGGGCCGGTGCCTCGGCGACTGGCTGGACCGGCTAGCCTTGGCGGAGGCGGACCTCGAGGACGTCGCCGCCCAGCTGGCCAACGTCAACACGCCCGCCGAGCTCGCCGCGCTGGCGCTCGGCGGCGAGGGAGGGTAGGGAGTGGCGGAGTGCCCCATAATCGGCTGGCGGGAGTGGGTGGCCCTGCCGGAGCTCGGCATCGAGCGGCTCAAGGCCAAGGTCGACACCGGGGCGAAGACCTCGGCGCTCCACGCCTTCTCGGTGATACCATTCGAGCGGGACGGCCGGCGCTGGGTGCGCTTCGGCCTCCATCCGCGCCAGCGCAGCACGCGCACTAGACTCTGGTGTGAGGCGCCGGTGGCCGATCGCCGGGCGGTGACCGACTCCGGCGGCCACCGCGAGCAGCGCTGGGTCATCGAGACCCTCCTCCGGCTCGGCGACCACGCCTGGCGGGCGGAGCTGACCCTGACCGCGCGGGATACCATGCGCTTCCGCATGCTCCTCGGCCGCACCGCGCTGGCCGGGCGCTTTATCGTCGACCCCCAGGCCTCCTACCGCATGGGCCGGCACCGCGGCGCCGCCCCGGGGCGGGGCCGGCAAACGGAGTACTCATGAAGCTCGCCGTGCTCTCGCGCAACCCGCGGCTCTACTCGACGCGCCGGCTGGTGGAGGCGGCCACCCAGCGCGAGCACCAGGTCCGCGTCATCGACCCGCTGCGCTGCTACATGAGCATCGCCACGAGCAACCCCGAGATCCACTACAAGGGGCAGCGGCTCGAGGGCTTCGACGCCGTCATCCCGCGCATCGGGGCGTCGATCACCTTCTACGGAACGGCGGTGCTGCGCCAGTTCGAGATGCTCGGCACCTATCCGCTCAACGAGTCCCAGGGGATCAGCCGCTCGCGGGATAAGCTGCGCTCCATGCAGCTGCTCTCCCGCGAGGGGGTGGGGATGCCCGCCACCGGCTTCGCCCACTCGCCGGACGACACCGACGACCTGCTCCAGCTCGTCGGCGGCGCGCCGGTGGTCATCAAGCTCCTCGAGGGCACCCAGGGGATCGGCGTGGTCCTCGCCGAGACGCGCAAGGCCTCCTCGAGCGTGATCCAGGCCCTGCGCGGGCTCAAGGCGCACTTCCTGGTCCAGGAGTTCGTCGAGGAGGCCGGCGGGGCCGATGTCCGCTGCCTGATCATCGGCGGCAAGGTGGTCGCCGCCATGAAGCGCCAGGGCCGCGAGGGGGAGTTCCGCTCCAACCTCCACCGCGGCGGCAGCGCCGAGCTGGTGCGCATCACCCCGGCGGAGCGGGCGACGGCGACCAAGGCGGCCAAGGTCCTCGGCCTCAACGTCTGCGGGGTGGACATCCTGCGCTCGAACAGCGGCCCGGTGGTCATGGAGGTCAACTCCTCGCCCGGGCTCGAGGGGATCGAGCGGGCGAGCGGCAAGGACGTGGCGGGGCGGATCATCGAGTTCATCGAGCGCCACCGCAAGCCGGGCAAGACCGGGACCCGGGGGCGGCGGGGCTGATGGCGCGCCGGCGGGCGCCGATCTCCATCGATGGCGAGACGGTCCAGCCCGGCGAGCGGCGCACCGTGCAGCTCGACGTGGCGCAGCTCTACACCCACACGCCGGTGGGCATGCCGGTGCACGTCGCCCACGGCCGCCGCGACGGGCCGGTGCTGTGCCTGAGCGCGGCGGTCCACGGCGACGAGATCAACGGCATCGAGATCATCCGCCGGGTGCTAGCCCTGCCGCAGCTGCGCCGGCTGCGCGGCACCCTGCTGGCGGTGCCCATCGTCAACGTCTTCGGCGTCCTCGCCCAGACCCGCTACCTGCCCGACCGGCGCGACCTCAACCGCAGCTTCCCGGGCAGCCCCACCGGCTCGCTGGCCGCGCGGCTGGCCAACCTCTTCGTCCGCCAGGTCCTGGAGCGCGCCTCCTACGCCATCGACCTGCACACCGGCGCCGCCCACCGCACGAACCTGCCGCAGATCCGCGCCAACCTCGACGACCCCGAGGCCCTGCGCCTGGCGCGCGCCTTCGCCGCCCCGGTGATCATCAACGCCGACCTGCGCGACGGCTCGCTGCGCCACGCCGCCGACGAGCGCGGCATCCCGGTGCTGCTCTACGAGGCCGGCGAGGCGCTGCGCTTCGACGAGGACAGCATCCGGCTCGGCGTGCGCGGGATCGTCGGCGCCATGCGCGAGCTCGGCATGCTCCCGCGGGTCAAGCGCAAGCCGCCGCGCCGGCCGGTGCAGGTGGAGACGACGCGCTGGGTGCGCGCCGAGAGCAGCGGCATCCTGCGCACCACCGTCCAGCTCGGCCACCGCGTCTGCGCCGGCGAGCAGCTCGGCCACATCGCCGACCCCTTCGGCGAGGGCGAGACCGAGGTGGCGGCGGACTTCGACGGCATCGTCATCGGCCGCACCAACCTGCCCCTGATCCACGAGGGCGACGCCCTCTTCCACGTCGCCCGGGTGCGGCACCTGGGACGGGCCCTGGAGGTGGTGGAGCAGCTCAGCGAGCCGCCCGGCGGCTAGCCGGCGGCTCGGGCAGGAGACGTCAACAGGAGGTGCTATGACGGACGGCAAGGGAGCGAGCGACCTGCCGGTGGCAGCGGCCCGGCAGCGGCTGCGCGAGGCCGTGGCGCCGGTGGCCGGCACCGACCGGGTGGCGGTGGGCGCCGCCCTCGGGCGGGTGCTGGCCGAGCCGCTGATCGCCGATCTCGACGTGCCCGGCCACGACAACGCCGCCATGGACGGCTACGCCGTGCGCGGGGCCGACCTCGCCGCCGCGGGCGAGGCGCGCCTGCGCCGCGTGGCGACGGTGGAGGCCGGCGAGGCGCCGGGACGGGCCCTCGGCGCCGGCGAGTGCGCCCGCATCATGACCGGCGCGCCGCTGCCGCCGGGGGCGGATACCGTGGTGATGCAGGAGCGCGTGGCCGTCGACGGCGAGGCGGTGCGCATCCCGGCCGGCGAGGCCCCGGGGGCCAACGTCCGCCCCGCCGGGGGCGATATCGCCGCCGGCGCCACGGTGCTTGAGGCCGGCACGCGCCTCGGGCCGGCGGAGCTCGGGGTGATCGGCTCCCTGGGGCGGGTCGAGGTGCCGGTGCGCCGCCGGCTGCGGGTAGCCTTCCTCGCCACCGGCGACGAGCTGCGCGGCGCCGGCGAGCCCCTGGGGCCGGGGCAGATCTACGACAGCAACCGCTACACCCTCCACGCGGCGCTGGCCCGCCTCGGCGTCGAGGCCCGCGACCTGGGCCGCATCCCCGACGAGCCCGAGGCGCTCGCGGCGGCGCTGCGCGAGGCGGCCGGCGACTGCGATGCGCTGATCAGCTCCGGCGGCGTCTCCGTCGGCGACGCCGACCACGTCAAGCCGGTCCTCGAGCGCGAGGGGCAGATCGACTTCTGGCGCGTGGCGCTGCGCCCGGGCCGGCCGCTGGCCTTCGGGCGCATCGGCGGCGCGGCCTTCTTCGGCCTGCCGGGCAACCCCGTCTCCACGGCGGCGACCTACTACCAGCTCGTCCAGCCGGCGCTGCGGCGGATGATGGGGGCGAGCGGCGACGGCCTGCCGCCGCTGCTCGAGGCGCGGGCCGCCGAGCCGCTGGCCAAGCGGCCGGGGCGGACCGAGTACCAGCGCGGCGTCGTCGGCCCCGGCGCCGACGGCCGCCCGGAGGTGCGCCCCACGGGGACGCAGAGCTCCGGGGTGCTCACCTCCATGGCCCGGGCGAACTGCCTCGTCGTCCTCGAGGCGGAGCGGGGCGAGGTGGCGCCGGGCGAGACGG
The DNA here is from genome assembly GCF_016584055.1 of Halorhodospira neutriphila. Classification (GTDB taxonomy): domain Bacteria; phylum Pseudomonadota; class Gammaproteobacteria; order Nitrococcales; family Halorhodospiraceae; genus Halorhodospira; species Halorhodospira neutriphila. Next base: position 38 of record NZ_NRSH01000168.1, on the reverse strand, counting down.
TGGCGGTCCAGCCCCTGGAGGGGGTCCTCTAGGCAGGC
>NZ_NRSH01000167.1 GCF_016584055.1 Halorhodospira neutriphila | reverse complement strand
CTCCAGCGTCTCGAGGTGCTTCTCGCCGCGGCCGATCACCCAGATCGGGCTGCCCTTCCACTCGAAGCTCAGCTTCTGGCCGGGGGCGACCTTGCTGACGTCGACCTCGATGGGGGCGCCGGCGGCCTGCGCCTCGACGTTGGGCTTGAGGAAGCCGAGAAAGGGCACGGCCGTGAAGACCACGCCGGCGCCGCCGATCACGGTGGCGGCGCCGGTCAGGAAGCGGCGCCGGCTCGGATCGGGTGCCTCGTTCGTCTCGTTCGTCTCGTTCGTCATGGGGTCCCCCCCTCCCTTCAGCTCTCCGGTCTCGGATCAGTACAGGAATATTCTATAAAATGCAATAACATTGCACCAATGGCGCGGCCGCACCCGGCCGGCGCCGGCTCGCGCCCTCGGCGCTGCCGTGTCCCCGGCAGCCCACGGTCAGCCGCCGATCTCCAGGACGAGCTTGCCCACGGTGCCGCCGGCCTCGAGCGTGCGGTGCGCCTGCGCCGCCTCCTCGAGCGGGAAGCGCTGCGCGACGTGCGTGCGTAGTGTGCCATCGGCCAGCCGCCGGGCGCACGCCTCGAGCACGCTGCGCTGGTGGATGCGCAGGTCGTCGCGGTCGAGGACCATCGGCGAGAGCATCAGCTCCTGGGTCACGGCCAGGTTGTGCAGCCGGGCGTGCTTCCAGTCCACTTCCTCGGCGGGCAGGGCGAGGATGGTGACCAGGCGCCCGTAGGTGGCCAGGGCGTGGACCGAGCGGGCGCAGGTCTCGCCGCCGACGGTGTCGAGCACCAGGTCCACCCCGCGGCCGCCGGTGCACGCCCGGGCGGCCTCGGCGAAGTCGCGCTCGCGGTAGCGGATCACCTCGTCGGCGCCGAGCCCGCGCACGAAGCGCTCCTTGGCGTCGTCGCTGACGGTGGTGATCACGTGGGCCCCGGCGCTGCGGGCGAGCTGCACGGCGAGGTGGCCCACGCCGCCGGCGCCGGCGTGGACGAGGACGCGCTCGCCGGCCTCGAGCCGTCCCCGGTCGAAGAGCCCCTCCCAGGCGGTGATCGCCGCCAGCGGGGTCGCCGCGGCGCTGGCAAGGTCGACGGCCTCGGGCAGGGCGGCGACGAAGCGGGCGTCGACGACGGCCTGCTCGGCGTAGTTGCCGGGCTCGAGGCCGATCCCGCCGTTGAGGAAGAGGACGCGGTCGCCGGGCTCGAGGCCGTCGACGCCGCTGCCGGCGGCCTCGACGGTGCCGGCGCCGTCGCAGCCGAGGATCGCCGGCAGCGCGGCGCTCGGGTCGAAGAGGCCGTTGTGGCGGATCTTGGTGTCCACCGGATTGATCCCGGCCGCCGCGAGCCGGACGCGGACCTGGCCCGCGCCGGGCTCCGGCTGCGGGCACTCGGCCGGCTGGAGGACCTCGGGGCCCCCGGTGGCGGTCATCTGCACGCAGCGCATGGCTCTCCGCCTCCCTCGTTCGTTGCGGTCTCGCCGCGCCGGATTGTAGCGAATTCCCGGCCGCTCGCCGATCCTCGGCCCGCCGGGGCGCCCTTAGCGTACCGGGGAATTGTGCTAGCATCACGGCCCACTGTCGGCAGGCTGCACGGGAGACCGGGCGTGGATGGCCATTAGGGCGGAGCTGCTGGAGGCGCTCGCCGAGCGCCTGGGCGCGGTGGACGGCGAGCTGGCCCGGGGGCGCGAGGCGCCGTGGCTGGCGCAGCGCGACGCCCTCATCCGCCGCCTCCGGGGCCTGGCCGCCCGGCTCGAGCGGGCCGAGGAGCCGCTGCTCGTCGTCCTCGCCGGCGGCACCGGCGCCGGCAAGTCGACCCTGGCGAACACCCTCGCCGGGCGGGCCGTGTCGGCCACCGGCGTGCGCCGGCCGACGACCACCGCGCCCGCCGCCATCGGGCGCCCCGAGGACCTCGACCGCGTCCTGGGCGCCGGCGTGCTCGCCGACGGCGCGGGGGCGGCGGTCGAGACGGCGCCGAGCCCCGGCTTCCCCGAGGGGCTGGTGGTCGTCGACGCCCCCGACGTGGACAGCGTCGAGACCGCCAACCGCGCCGCCACGGAGCGGCTGCTCGAGGTGGCCGACGTCTGGGTGTGGCTGGTGACGCCGAGGACCTACGCCGACGAGGCGGGGATGGCCTACCTGCGCCGGGCGGCGCAGCTCGACGCCGCCACCGTGGTGGTGCTCTCCCAGGCCAGCGCCGCCGAGGCCGAGGAGATCCTCCCCGATCTGCGCGTCAAGCTCGCCGACGCCGGCCACCGCATCGGGGCGCAGGCCACGGAGCTCTACACCCTGGCGCAGGCCGATCCCCGGCACGAGCAGCTCCCGGCCGAGGCGGCCGCCGCGGTGGTCGAGCGCATCCGCGGCCTCGCCCCGCCGGAGGAGCGCGCCCGGCAGCGCCAGCGCACGGTGCTCGGCGCCGCCGGGGCCCTGCCCGGCGAGCTCGACGAGCTGCTCGAGGCCGCAGAGGCGGAGCGCCGGGCCGTCGCCGTGCTCGAGGAGCAGCTCGGGGAGGCCTACGGCGCCGTGGCCGAGCAGGTCCTCGGCGAGCTCCAGGAGGGGGTGCCGCTGCGCCAGGAGGTGCTCCAGCGCTGGCGCCAGCTGGTCGGCCAGGGGTGGCTGCAGCAGCGCCTCGAGCGCGCCGCCGGGCGCCTCCCCTCGGGGGTGCGCGGCTGGATCCCGGGGCTCGGCCGGCGCGCCGAGGCGATCCAGCAGGAGGCGGCCACGGAGGCCCAGGAGGGGATCGCCGGGCTCGTGCGCGAGGCCCTCGACCACGCCGCGGCGCGGACCGAGACCGCCTGGATCCGCCAGCCGGCCGGGCGGGCCGTGCTCTCGCTGCACACCCCGCCGCGCGCCGCCGGCGTGGTGGCGCAGCGCCAGGCGGCGGCGGCGCTGGTGGGGCAGTGGCGCGACCGGGTGGCCGAGCACGTGGCGACCATCGGCCAGGCCAAGCTCACCCGGGCGCGCCGCGCCACGACGGGGATCAACGCCACCTTCACCAGCGCCGCGCTGGTGCTCTTCACCCTCAGCGGCGGGCTGACCGCCGGCGAGGTGGCGCTGACGGCGGCCGGCTCGACCACCACCCACGCCGTGCTCTCGCGGATGCTCGGCGAGCGCAACCTCCAGCAGCTGATCCACGAGATCCGCGCCGAGCTGCGCGAGCGCGTTGACGCCGCGGCGGCGCAGGAGGGCGAGCACTACCGCCGCCTGCTCCAGGGGGCGGCGCCCGGCGCCGAGGCGCTCGCGGCCGTGCGGGCGCTGCGCGACGAGCTGGCGGCGGCGGCACCATGAGCGGCGAGCGGACGGCGAGGGAGACGGCGATGGGCGGCGGCGGCGCCGACGGGATCGGGACGGCGGGCCTGGAGGAGCTGGCCAGGCTCGGGGAAGGGCGGCTCGAGCCCGAGCTGCTGGAGCGGCTCCAGGAGCTCGGCGAGCGGGCGGCGGCGCGCCTGGCCCGCTCCCGGGAGCGGGTGGTCATCGCCCTGGCCGGCGGGACGGGCAGCGGCAAGTCGTCGCTGACCAACGCCCTGCTCGGCCAGGAGGTCTCCCGCCCGGGGGTGCGCCGGCCGACCACCGACAGCGCCGTGGCCGTCACCGTCGGCTGCGATACGGGCGCCGAGGCGCTGCTCGACTGGCTGCGGGTCTTCGAGCGCCGCGCCGTGCCGGCCGAGGGCCCCCTGGCGGCCCTCGACGGCGCCGTGCTCCTCGACCTGCCCGACGTGGACTCGGTGATCAGCGGCCACTGGAGCGCCGCCGACCGGCTCATCGAGCGCTGCGACCTGCTCGTCTGGGTCCTCGACCCGCTCAAGTACGGCCAGGCCCTGGCCCACCAGCACTACTTCTCGCGCCTGGCCCACCACGCCGAGCTCTTCCTGGCCGTGCTCAACCACGCCGACCGCCTCGCGGCCGCCGACCGGCAGGCGTGCCAGGACCACCTGCGCGAGCTCCTCGACGGGGACGGCCTGGGGCGGGCCCGGCTGCTGACGGTTTCGGCGCAGACCGGCGAGGGGGTCGAGGCGCTGCGCCGCGCCCTCGGCGAGGAGGTGCGCGCGCGGCGGGCCCCCGTGGCGAGGCTGCGCGCCGACGCCGCCGCGCTCGCCGAGG
>NZ_NRSH01000166.1 GCF_016584055.1 Halorhodospira neutriphila | reverse complement strand
CTGCCACGGCTGCGCTCACTCAAGATGACGGCGCGCTCCTGATCACTGAGGTGCTCGTATCGAGTGTCCATCGCAACATCCTACCCCGCTCCGGGTGTGGGTGTTGCGCTTGAAAATTGAGCCTACGGTGTCGCAGACAGAGAATAAGGATGGCCGCTTTTCCGAATGCCCACGGTGCTCGATCTCACACTCGTCCCAGTGCTCGGTGAGGTTACCCTCACCGCAGAAGCTCGCCGGCGGCATCGGGGGAGTGGGCATATTCGGCCTGGCCGATTAGGTATCTGCGCACGATCGGCAGCAGTGCCTCGATCCGCTGGAGTGTGACTGCATCCCGCTTGCTTGGCAGCTCGAGGTAGCTCATGCAGAGTCCGAGCACGACGTGCACAGGGTGGAGCACGGGAAACGGACGGCCAGGTTGGCCATCCGAGGTGGGATCGCCAAAAAGCTGCTCGGCGTGATCCTCAATCTCTTTTGCCGAAAGCCCGTGCGGGCTTTTCATGAGGTCGATCTCGAGGTCTTCGCCGGTGTCAAAGTGCCCTGGGATTACTAGCCGGGCGTATTCCGGTGTGGAATCTCCAAATTCCGGATATCGAGTCGTGGCGCCGATCGACGAGGCGAGCAATTCTACTCGCTGCCTCACAGCCCCAACGCTGTTATTGGTCCTGACGTGGAGGTCGATATCGCGGGTCTGAAACTGCTCCGGTTCTTCCGCCTCCTCGTCCATCTCGGTTAGGGCGAAATACCAGTGCGTGGAGGCGCTACCACCGATCAACAGAAAGTCGTCGGAGCAACCCCCGTTTTCTTCATACTTCTCGAGAATCCAGACGATGTCCGCCCGCTGGATGAGCACAGTCGCCGGGACGGCTTCAGCGCGCGGAACGCGGCTGCGGCTGCCAGCTCACCTGCCCGACAAAGGCCCGCTGCCACTCCAGCTCGTCACGCCGCTCTTCTTTCGAGCCGTGCTGAGCGATGCGCTCGATGCGCTGGCGCTCGCACTCTTGCCGTGCACTGAGCTCTTCGAAACTGGGGACTTGCTTGGCCACCATGGCAGACTGCCCTCGATGACTGCGGTTATCAAACCTAAATGAATCATAGCTTAGGGTGTAGTCCCACTCAATACGCAATTGCCGCCCCACAGCCCGGCGGCGAGGACATGCGCCCACACCGAGGTCCTCGCCGAGGGCGTGCACTCCGGCAACCCACCTCGACGCCACGCGCCGGCTCACCGCCTGCCTGGCCGAGACCCTCCAGGCCCTGGCGGCGGAGCGCGGCGCCTAGCGCCGCGCCCGCCTAGACCCCGTAGTACCACCGGTACCACGCAACGAACCGCCGCACGCCCTCCTCGACGCTGACCTGCGGGCGGTAGCCGGTATCCCGGGCCAGGTCGGTGATATCCGAGTGGGTCTCCGGCACGTCGCCGGGCTGCAGGGGCTGGTAGCGCTTCTCGGCCTCGATGCCGAGCTCGCGCTCGAGGACCTCGACGAAGCGCATCAGCGGCACCGGCTCGTCGGCGCCGATGTTGTAGAGCCGCCAGGGGGCGTCGGAGCTGCCCGGGTCCGGGTCCTGCGGGTCCCAGTCCGGGTCCGGCGCGGCTACGCGGTCCGAGGCGCGGACGACGCCGTCGACGATGTCGTCGACGTAGGTGAAGTCCCGCCGGTGGTGGCCGTTGTTGAACAGATCGATGGGCTCGCCGGCGAGCATCCGCTGGGTGAAGAGGAACAGCGCCATGTCCGGCCGCCCCCACGGCCCGTAGACCGTGAAGAAGCGCAGCCCCGTGCACGGCAGCCGGTAGAGGTGCGCGTAGCTGTGGGCCATGTGCTCCGTGGCCTTCTTGGTCGCCGCGTAGATGGCCAGCGGGTGCTCGGTGGGGCGGTGGACGCTGAAGGGCATGTCCGTGCGCGCCCCGTAGACCGAGCTGGTCGAGGCGTAGGTGAGGTGCTCGACGCCGTTGTAGCGGCAGCCCTCGAGGACGTTGAGCGTGCCGGTGACGTTGCTGTCGACGTAGCTGTACGGGTCCGTCAGCGAGTGGCGCACCCCGGCCTGGGCGGCCAGATGGATCACCCGCTGGAAGCCCTCGCGGCGGAAGAGCTCGGCCATGCCCTCGCGGTCGGCGAGATCGAGCCGGGCGAAGCGGAAGGCGTCGTAGGCCTGCAGCCGCGCCAGGCGCGCCTCCTTGAGGGTGGGGTCGTAGTAGGGGTTGAGGTTGTCGAGGCCGACCACCGTGTCGCCGCGCTCGAGCAGCGCCCGGGCGGTGTGGTAGCCGATGAAGCCGGCGGCGCCGGTGACGAGGATCTTCATAGGGGACTCGCTCGCTGCTGTACCGTTTTGTCTTGAGGCTACACCTTATCCGCCAGCTCCGGCGGCGGCTCGGGCAGATCACGGAAGACCCGCCAGAACACCCGCGAGCGCGGGAAGACGACCACCCAGGCCGTCAGGGTGATGAGCAGGAAGTAGTTCCCCAGGCCCTGGTGGCGTACGTACCAGCGCTCCAGCTCGCCCTTGTACGGCATGATCACCTGATCGTAGAGCCAGTCCGGGTCGTCGACATCGGCGTACAGCTCCTCCTCGCCGCGGAAGACGATGGAGCCCACGCCGGAGAGCCCGGGCCGGACCTGGACGATCTCCCGCTGCGCCTCGGGCGGGAAGGCGTCGAAGCAGCGCCGGGTCTGCGGCCGCGGGCCGATGACGCTCATATCGCCGCGGAAGATGTTGATCAGCTGCGGCAGCTCGTTGAGCTTGAGCTTGCGCAGCACCCGGCCCACCGGCAGCACCCGCGGGTCGTCGGTGACCGTCACCGTGCCAGTGGCCATGTTGGGGCTGTCCTTGAGCATCGTCGCGAACTTGAGCAGCTCGAAGGGAGCGCCGCCGCGGCCGATGCGGTGCTGGCGGAAGAAAACCTCCCCCTCGCCGGTAAGCCGCAGCAGGAGCATCAGCCCCAGCAGCAGCGGCGAGAGGACCAGCAGGGCGAGGCCGGAGAAGAGGATATCGAAGAGTCGCTGCATGGCTACATCCGGTTGTCCAGGTAGCGGCCGGTCTCCTTGTGGGCGAACTCGGGGACCATCTGGTGGAAGAGGGCGACGAGGTCGGCCTTCTCCCAGCGCCCGGCAGTGCGCAGGTCGTGGACGGCCTGCAGGAAGTGGTCGAGCTTGCCGGCGTCGTACTCGGCCGGATTGCGGATCACGCCCAGGCGCTCGAAGCGCCCCCAGTCCAGGTCCTCGTCCTCGGTGTAGAACTCCTCGAAGTCCTTCTCGCCGGTGGTGTCGCTGGCGAAGAAGTAGCAGGGCCACTGCCCCCGGGCGGCCAGGGCCTCCACGCTGGCCCGCGCCTCGTCCTCGCTGGCGCACGGGACCGCCTCGTAGCCCAGGGCGGCCAGGTAGCGCTCGGCGATCTCCGAGAAGGTGGTCAGGTGCAGCCGCTCGCTGAGCTTGGGGAAGAAGATATCCCGGTTCTCCCCGAGCAGGCAGGAGAGCAGGCACAGCTCCCCGGACTCCCGGTCGGTGACGAAGTAGCGGCGCACGTCGTTGGGCGCGGAGAGGGGCTGGCGCTTGAGCAGCCGCTGGTTGAAGCCGTGGAGCAGGCTTCCGTCGGAGAAGGCCACGTTGGCGAAGCGCGCCATGGAGATCGGCAGGGACTCGCTCTCGCGCATCAGGAAGAGCTCCATGATGCGCTTGCTCGCCCCCATCATGTTGGCCGGGGCGGCGGCCTTGTCGGTGGAGACGCAGAAGTACTTCCGCGCCCCCTTCGCCCGCGCCCAGCGCGCCGTGCGCAGGGTGTTCTCGATGTTCACCGCCACCATGCGCATGAGGCTGTAGGGGTCCTTCTCCGAGCGCACGTGCTTGAGCGCCGAGAGGTTGAGGACGTAGTCGTAGCCGTCGACATCGCGCATGAGCGCATCGAAGGGCGCCGAGCCGGCGTCCACGGCGAAGGTGCGGAAGTCCCCCTCGATGTAGCCGAGGGTGCTGCGCAGGTCGCGAACCAGCTCGACGAGGTTGTTCTCGCTGAGATCGACGACGTGGAGCGCAGCCGGGTTGCGGCGGAAGATCTCGCGGACCACGGCCTGGCCGATGGAGCCGGCACCGCCGATGACCAGGAACCGGCCCTGGCCCACGCACCCGGAGAGCTCGGCCTCGTGGGCGGCGATATCCTCATCGAAGAGGGGGGCGTCGCGCCCGATCAGGGAGAGTACATCCATGGGGGTCAGGCTCCTTGGGGG
>NZ_NRSH01000165.1 GCF_016584055.1 Halorhodospira neutriphila | reverse complement strand
CGGCGGCCCCCGGCGGGGCCGGCGGCGGCGAGGCGAAGGCGCGCGGGGGGCGCAAGAGCGCCAGCTCCATCCGCGTCGACACCGAGAAGATCGACGCGCTCATCGACATGGTCGGCGAGCTGGTCATCACCCAGTCCATGCTCAGCCAGATCGGCAAGGAGTTCTCCCAGGAGCGGCTCGAGGAGCTCCAGGACGGGCTCGCGCAGCTCGAGCGCAACACCCGCGAGCTCCAGGAGAGCGTCATGCGCATCCGCATGGTGCCGATCAGCTTCGCCTACTCGCGGCTGCCGCGGATCGTCCACGACACCAGCCGGGCCCTCGGCAAGGAGGTGGACTTCGAGATGGAGGGCGACCAGACGGAGCTGGACAAGACGGTCATGGAGAAGATCATCGACCCGCTCGTCCACCTGGTGCGCAACAGCGTCGACCACGGCATCGAGGCCCCCGAGGAGCGCCGGGCCGCCGGCAAGCCCGAGCGCGGCCAGATCCAGATCGACGCCTACCACAAGGGCGGCAACATCATCATCGAGATCGCCGACGACGGCCGCGGCATCAACCGCGACAAGCTCCTCAGCAAGGCCCGCGCGGCGGGGATCGTCGAGGACGGCACGGAGCTGCCCGACGAGCAGGTCTACGACCTGATCTTCCACCCCGGGCTCTCCACCCACGACCAGGCCACCGAGTACTCCGGGCGCGGCGTCGGCATGGACGTGGTCAAGCGCAACATCCGGGCCCTGTCGGGGAGCCTCTACGTCCGCTCGGCCGCCGGCGAGGGGACGACGATCACCATCTCCCTGCCGCTGACGCTCTCGATCCTCGACGGCCAGCTCTTCCGGGTCGGCGAGCAGACCTACATCGTCCCCCTGGTCTCGGTGGTCGAGTCGCTCCAGGTCGACGCCAGCAAGGTCAGCCGCGTCACCGGCCGCGGCGAGGTCTACCACTGGCGCGAGGGCTACGTGCCCATCGTCCGGCTCCACGAGCTCTTCGACACCGAGCCGGTGCGCAAGGAGCTCGAGGGCGGGCTGATGGTCATCGTCGAGGACGAGCAGACCTACCTCGGGGTCTTCGTCGACGACCTGCTCGATCAGCAGCAGGTGGTGATCAAGAGCCTGGAGGCGAACTACCTGAAGGTCCCCGGCATCGCCGGGGCGACCATCCTCGGCGACGGCAACGTGGCGCTGATCCTCGACGTCGCCGGGCTGATCGAGATGAGCCGGGGCGGGCGCCGCCACCCCATCATTCCGGAGCGCGAGGACACCGACGAGGCCGCCTGAGGCGGCCGCGCCCAGTTGAGAGACGGGAGCGAAGATGGCAGAGCAGAGCGACTCGCAAGGCGCCGACGCGGGCGGCAAGGCGGCGACCCTCGGCAGCGGCGCCGACACCGTCGAGGCGATGCAGGCCGCCGCCGAGGGCGACCAGTACCTGACCTTCACCCTCGCGGAGGAGGAGTACGGGGTCGACATCCTCCGCGTCCAGGAGATCAAGGGCTGGAAGCCGGCCACCCCCATCCCCAACACGCCGCACTACGTCAAGGGCGTGATCAACCTGCGCGGGACCATCGTGCCGGTGATCGACCTGCGCGAGCGCTTCGGCATGAGCGTCCAGGAGTACACCAAGTTCACGGTGGTGGTGATGGTGCGGGTGGTCAGCGGCGAGCGCGAGCGGATCGTGGGCCTCGTCGTCGACGCCCTCTCCGAGGTCTACACCTTCCACGCCGACCAGATCCGGCCCGCCCCGGAGTTCGGGGCGGCCCTGCGCACCGACTTCATCCGCGGCCTGGCCACGGTCGACGAGAACAAGATGGTCATCATCCTCAACGTCGACGAGCTGCTCAGCGACGAGGAGCTCGCCGTCGCCGACGACCAGAGCCGCGTCGCGGAGCTGGTCCGCGAGAGCGCCGCCGAGGCGCCCGAATCAGGGAGGCAGCAGGCCGATGAGTAGCGTATCCGAGTCCCCCACCGAGGCCGTCGACCGCGAGGCGCTGGAGGCGCAGGGCTGGGTCAGCCCCGAGCGGGTCGAGCAGCTGCTCGAGACCATCGAGCAGATCGAGGGCGGCGACTACCTCAACGTCCCCGCCGGCGACTGCCCCCTCTCCCAGGCGCTGCACCGGCTCGCCGGCTCGCTGGAGCGCAACGAGTCGGGGATGCTCGCCGACCTCGTCTCCCTGTCGGCCAACGCCGCCGAGAGCCTGGTGGCGACCTCGGGGATGCGCATGACCATCCGCGAGACCAACGAGCGCAGCCAGACCATCGCCTCGAACTCCGAGGAGCTGGCGGCGAGCATCGACACCGTCGCCGAGAACAGCAGCACGGTGGCCAGCGAGATGGAGGAGGCCAAGGGGCTGGTCGACTCCGGCGACCGCAGCGCCCAGCAGGCCAACGCCACCGTCCAGGAGATCGCCGGGCTCGCCGAGACGGCCTCCCAGCGCGTCAAGCAGCTCAACCAGGCCTCCAACGAGATCGGCTCGATCATCGAGCTCATCGAGGAGATCGCCTTCCAGACGAACATGCTCGCCCTCAACGCCTCCGTGGAGGCCGCCCGCGCCGGGCAGGCCGGCGCCGGCTTCTCGGTGGTCGCCCAGGAGGTGCGCCGGCTCGCCGACCAGACCAAGAGCGCCACCGTCGACATCGGCCAGCGCATCCGCACCCTGCGCGACGAGACCGAGGGGATCTCCTCATCCGTCGAGGAGATGGGCAGCGCCATCGAGCGCGGCCGCAGCGCCATCAGCGAGACCAGCGAGACGATGCAGCAGGTCTCCGAGCACATGAGCAGCGTCAGCGAGCACGTCCAGAACGTCTCGGCGGTGATCAACGAGCAGAAGGGGGCGGTGACCCAGGTCGCCGAGTCGATCAGCGCCATCAGCGACCGGACCGAGCGCAACGTCAACGACGTCGAGAGCACCCTCGACGCCCTCGACCAGACCGGGGCCATCCTCAACGAGCAGATGGAGGCGCTCGAGGCGCGCAACCTGCACCAGCTCTTCCTGCGCCGGAGCATGTTCGACCACGTCGGCTGGAAGCGGCGCATCGCCTCGATGCTCGCCGGCCGCGAGGAGGTGAGCCGCCACGAGCTCACCGACCACCACCAGTGCCGGCTCGGGCACTGGTACGACCAGGTCCGGGAGCGCTGGATCCGGGAGCTGCCGGCCTTCGCCGAGCTCGAGGAGCCGCACCGGCTGGTCCACGAGCACGGCCAGCGGGCCGCCGAGCACTACCAGCGCGGCGAGGTCGACGAGGCGGCCGCCGAGCTCGACCGCCTCGCCGAGAACTCCGAGGCCGTCGTCGAGATCCTCGAGCGCCTCGGTGAGCAGATGGACGCCGCCCAGGGAGGGAGCGCCGCCGGATGAGCACGCAGCCGCCGCGCGTCGCCGCCTTCCTCAACCAGAAGGGCGGCGTCGGCAAGACCACCTCGTCGGTGGGCGTCGCCCACGCCCTGGCGCGTGCGGGCTACGACGTCGTCGGCATCGACCTCGACCCCCAGGGCCACTTCGCCGCGAGCCTCGGGCTCGAGGGGCTGGACCCGGGCCTGGACGATACGCTCTTCGACGGCACCCCCCTCGCCGAGCGGCTCCAGCAGGCCCGGCCGGGGCTGCGCCTGGTCCCGCCGGGGCCGCGGCTGGCGGACGCCGAGCAGATGGCCGGCGGGCGCGAGCGCGGCTGGCGGCTGCAGCAGGCCATCGCCGGGCTGGAGCCGTTCCCCGACTTCGTCGTCATCGACTGCCCGCCCTCCTCGGGGCTGCTGGCGATGAACGCCCTGTTGGCCGCCGACGAGCTGGTCATGCCCGTCTCCTGCGACTACCTGGGCCTGGAGGGGCTCGCCGGGCTGATGCGCACCCTGATGCGCGTCGAGCGGGGCCTGAGCCTCTACCTCCACAAGTACGTGCTGGTCACCCGCTACAACGGCCAGCGGCGGCTGCCGCGCGAGGTGCTCGGCAAGCTGGAGGGCTACTTCCCCGGGCAGATCCTGCGCACCCCCATCCGCGACAACGTCGCCCTCGCCGAGGCGCCCGGCTTCGGCCAGACGATCTTCGAGTATCGCCCGTCGAGCAACGGGGCCAAGGACTACGCGGCGCTCGCCGAGGACCTGCGCCAGCGCCGGGTCCGCGAGGCGGCAGGGCAAGAGTAGAGGAGGCGCATCGTGGCGAACGGCAACGCTCCCAAGGGCGGCGGCGACAAGAAGCTCGGCCGCGACCCCCTGGCGTGGATGAACGACCCCGCGGGGCCGGAGGCGGAGGGCCCGGCGGGG
>NZ_NRSH01000164.1 GCF_016584055.1 Halorhodospira neutriphila | reverse complement strand
CCTGCAGCTACTCCGCGACCACCGGCCCGGCGGGCCGCTGCGGGTGCTCAGCCAGGCGGACTGGATCGCCGGGCGCCTGGCCGGGCGCTTCGACGCCAGCGACGAGAGCAACGCCCTCAAGCTCGGCTACGACCCCGTCGCCCGGCGCTGGCCGGCGTGGCTCGCCGGCCTCGAGCTGCCCCCGGACGCGCTCCCGCGCGTCCACCCCGTCGGCACCGCCGTCGGCGGCGTGACGGCCGCGGCGGCGCGAGCCACCGGGCTGCCCGCCGGCTGCCGCGTGGCCACCGGGGCCACCGACGCCGTCGCCGGCTTCCTCGCCGCCGGCGCCGCGCACCCCGGCGAGGCGGTCACCTCCCTGGGCACGACCCTGGCCCTGAAGCTGCTCTCCCCGGTGCCGGTCTTCGCCGCCGAGCACGGCGTCTACAGCCACCGCCTCGGGGAGCACTTCCTCGCCGGCGGCGCCTCCAACTGCGGCGCCGGCATCCTGGCGCGCTTCTTCACGCCGGCGGCGCTCGAGCGCCTGACGCCGCGGCTCGAGCCGGAGCGCGACACCGGCCTGGGCTACTACCCGCTGCCCTGCCCCGGCGAGCGCTTCCCGCGCAGCGACCCGGCGCTGGCGCCGCGGCTCGAGCCGCGCCCCGACGACGACGCCCGCTTCCTCCAGGGGCTGCTCGAGGGGATCGCCGCCGTCGAGGCCGAGGGCTACCGGCGCCTCGCCGAGCTCGGCGCCCCGCCCGTGGGCCGCGTGCGCACCGTCGGCGGCGGCGCCGGCAACCCGGCCTGGACCCGCATCCGGGCGCGCTACCTCGGCGTCCCCGTCGCCCCCGCCGAGGAGACCGACGCCGCCGTGGGCGCCGCCTACCTGGCGCGCGCGGCCCTCTAGCCCACCGGCCGGCGGAGTGCCACGCCCCGGGGCGCCGGCCACCCTGCGGCCATCGGTACACCGCCGGCCCCGGGGATGGCATCATGAGGGATTCTCTGGGACTGCCCGCCGTCGGGAGCGATCCATGGCCGAGCGCAGCAACGCCGAGCTCATCCGCCGCGACCTCAACGTCCTCTGGCACCCCTGCACCCAGATGAAGGACCACGAGCGGATCCCGCTCATCCCCGTCGAGGAGGGCAAGGGGGCGTGGCTCAAGGACCTCGACGGCCGCTGGTACCTGGATGCGGTCAGCTCCTGGTGGGTCAACCTCTTCGGCCACGCCAACGAGCGCATCAGCGAGCGCATCAAGGCGCAGATCGACCGGCTCGAGCACGTCATCCTCGCCGGCTGCTCCCACGAGCCGGCGGTCGAGCTCGCCGAGCGGCTCGTCGCCGTCACCCCGCAGGGGCTGAGCCGGTGCTTCTACACCGACAACGGCTCCTCGGCGGTGGAGGTGGCCCTGAAGATGAGCCACCACTACTGGCGCAACAGCGGCCACCCCGAGAAGCTCAAGTACATCAACCTCTCGAACAGCTACCACGGGGAGACGGTCGGCGCCCTGAGCGTCGGCGACGTCGGCGTCTTCAAGGCCGCCTACGAGCCGATGCTCATGGAGCCGATCACCGTCCCGGCCCCGGACTCCTTCCACCGCGAGGCGGGGGTCTCGTGGGCGGAGCACGCCGAGCGGATGTTCGTGCACATGGAGGCGGCCCTCGAGGCCCACGCCCACGAGACGGCGGCGGTCATCGTCGAGCCGCTGCTCCAGTGCGCCGGCGGCATGCGCATGTACCACCCCCGCTACCTCGAGCGCCTGCGCGAGGCGTGCGACCGCCACGGCGTCCACCTCATCGCCGACGAGATCGCCACCGGCTTCGGGCGCACGGGGACGATGTTCGCCTGCGAGCAGGCCGGGATCACCCCGGACTTCATGTGCCTGTCCAAGGGGCTGACCGCCGGCTACCTGCCGCTGGCGGCGGTGCTCACCGACGAGCGGGTCTACGCCGCCTTCTACGACGACTTCACCAAGCTCAACGCCTTCCTCCACTCCCACAGCTACACCGGCAACCCCCTCGCCTGCGCCGCCGCCCTGGCGACCCTGGAGCTCTTCGACAGCGACGACGTCCTCGCCCAGAACCGCGAGACCGCCGCGCTCATGGCCGAGGCGGCGGCGCCGCTGGCCGAGCACCCCCACGTCGGCGAGGTGCGCCAGCACGGCATGGTCCTCGCCGCCGAGATGGTCCAGGACAAGGCGGCCCAGGCCCCCTACCCGTGGCAGGAGCGCCGCGGGCTGCACGTCTACCGCCACGCCCTCGAGCGCGGCGTGCTCATGCGCCCGCTCGGCAACGTCGTCTACTGGATGCCGCCGTACGTCATCAGCCCGGAGGAGGTCCGCCTGCTCGGCGAGGTGGCCGCCGAGGGCATCGACAAGGCGACGCGGGCGTAGGGCGCCGTGGCCCGGCTCTACCTCCCCCTGCCCCTCGCCGCCGGCAGCGAGCTGGAGCTGCCGGCGGACACCGCCGCCCACGCCCGCGCCCTGCGCCTGCAGCCGGGCGCCCCGGTGACCCTCTTCAACGGCGCCGGCGGCGAGCACCCGAGCACGGTCAGCGCCGTGGAGCGGCGCCGGGTCACGGTGCAGGTGGGCCCCCACGAGCCGGTGGAGCGCGAGCTCCCCGTGGCGGTCCAGCTCCTGCAGGCGGTGGGCAAGGGCGAGCGGATGGACACCGCCGTGGAGAAGGCCACCGAGCTCGGCGTTACCGAGCTCGTGCCCGTGCTCACCGAGCGCACCGTCGTGCGCCTCGACGCCAAGCGCGCCGCCAAGCGCCGCCGCCACTGGCAGGCGGTGGCGGCGAGCGCCTGCGAGCAGTGCGGCCGCAACCGCCTGCCGGCCATCGCCGAGCCCACGCCCCTGGCGGGCGCCTGGGCCCAGGCGGCACCCTACCCGCTGCGCCTGACCCTCGACCCGGAGGCCGCGCCGAGCCTCGGGGCGACGGCGGGCGGCGGCGCCACCGCGGTGCTCATCGGCCCGGAGGGCGGCCTGACGCCCGCCGAGCTCGAGGCCGCCGAGCGCCAGGGCTTCCGGCGCGTGCGCTCAGGGGCGCGGACCCTGCGCACCGAGACCGCCGCCGTCGTCGCCCTCGCCGCCGTCGGCCTCGCCGCCGGCGAGCTCTGAGGCGGGCCTCGCCTCCGGCCCTGGAGGCGGCGTACCGCGCCCGGCGGCGATCGCCCGGCGCACGGCGGCCAGGAGCTGCCCCTCGTCGTGGGGCTTGAGGAGCACGGCCCCCGGCGCCGCCCCGTGCTCGGCGAGGCGCCCGCCGTCCCCGGCACGCGTGGTCACGGCGACGAACGCCTGCGGCGCCAGGCCCAGCGCCTCGGCGAGCCGGGTGAGCACCCCCGCCGCCTCCTCGGCGCTCGCGGCCACCTCCAGGTCGAGCAGCACGGCCTCGAACGGCCCCTCCCGCAGCGCCTCGACGGCCTCCGCCGCATCGGCCGCGGCCACCGCGCCCAGCCCGTTGCGCTCGAGCAGCTGCACCGCGATCCGCCGCAGGATCCGGGAGTCGTTGACGACGAGCACGCGCCCCGCGGCCGCCTCCTCCCGGGGCTCGAGGAGGCGGCTGAGCGCCCGCTCCACGGGCAGGCGGATGGTGAAGGTCGTCCCGTGGGGCGGGCGCGTATCCAGCTCCAGGCGCCCGCCGAGCCCGCGCACCCGGCTCGCGACCACGTCCATGCCGATCCCGTGGCCGGCCTCCACCCCGGCGGCAGGCCGGGTGGAGACGCCCTGGACGACGATCAGGCCCAGCGCCTCCTCGTTGCTCAGCACCGCCCCCCGCGCCGGCTCGCCGGCGCTGCCGGCCTGCTGCTCGAGGGCCGCGAGGTCCAGCCCCGCGCCGTCGTCGCTGACGGCCAGCACGAGGGCGCCGCCCTCGAGCCGGGCCGCCAGGCGCAGCGAGCCGCGCTCCGGCTTGCCGGCGGCCCGCCGCGCCGCCGGCGGCTCGATCCCGTGGACGACGGCGTTGACCAGCAGCTGCTCGAGGGGCGCCGCCAGGCGCTCGAGGACGGCCGCGTCGAGCTCGTACGCCCCGCCCTCGAGCTCCAGCGCCACCTGCCGCGAGCACTCCGCGGCGGCGGCCTGCACCCGGCGGCGCAGCCGCGGCAGGAGGCCCTCCAGGGGGGTGAAGCGGCGCTGCGCCCCCTCGAGGCCCGCCTCGTCGAGCTCGGCGGCCACCGCCTCGCCGAGGATCCGGTGCCCAGGGCCGGCGTCGAGGGCCGGTGCCGCCTCCTCGCCGGGCTCCCGCCACAGGGCCTCCAGGAGCTCGCCCTGGTCCAGGGTGCGGC
>NZ_NRSH01000163.1 GCF_016584055.1 Halorhodospira neutriphila | reverse complement strand
CCAAGGGCGGCAAGGGCGGGGGCTCGGGGGGCTCCGGCCGCGGCTCCGCTTCCGGCCCCGGCGCGCTCGCGGTCCCGGGCTTCTCCTGGGGCAAGGGGCCCAGCCACGCCACGAGGCCGAGCCCGCCGCCGACGGCGGCGAGGACGGCGGCGATACCGCTCCTGAGGAGGAAGGAGTGCGCCCCCGGGCCTTTGTGCGCAGGCTCCTGCTCGTGCTCTTCCAAGGCTTACCTCATAATCCTTTCGAGTGGCGGATGGGTCTCAGCGCCCCTCGGCCAGGGCGAGGACCGCCCCCCACTGCGCCCCCGTCAGCGGGACGATGGACAGGCGGTTGTTCCGGCGCAGCAGCGGCGAGCCCTCGAGCGCCGGGCACGCCCGCAGCGCCGCCAGGGTCACCTGGCGCGGCAGCCGCTCGCGCAGGCGGACATCGACGCAGAACCAGCGGGGGGCCTGCGGATCGCTCTTCGGGTCGTAGTGCGCCTCGTCCGGGTCGAAGGCCGTAGGGTCGGGGTACGGCTCGCTGACCACCTCCACGATCCCGACCACGCCCGGCGGCCGGGTATTAGAGTGGTAGAGGAGGGCGCGGTCGCCGGGGCGCATATGGTCCCGGATCAGGTTCCGGGCCTGGTAGTTGCGGACCCCGTCCCACATGGCGGTAGCCCCCGGCGCGGCGGCCAGGTCGTCGATCCCGAACGCCTCGGGCTCGGACTTCATCAGCCAGTAGCTGCTCACCGGCCTCTCCCCCTTAGCGCGAGCGCCGGGAGAGGATGGCACAGCCGCGCTCGGTGATCACCCCCTGCAGGGGGACGTCCCACCACTGCGCCCCGGGGACCTGCGCCACCTGCTGGCAGGCGTAGGCGAGGCCGACGAGCTGCGGGGGGCGCCAGGGCCAGCGGCGCAGGAAGGCGAAGGTGGCGTCGTAGTAGCCGCCGCCCATCCCCAGGCGCCGCCCCTCGGCGTCGAAGGCCACCAGGGGCAGGAAGACGGCGCCGAGCGCCCCCGGCGGGAGGCTCCGCGCCGCCGAGGGCGGCGGCTCCGGGAGGCCGTAGCGGTTGGGGCGCAGGGGGCCGCCCGGGCGGTGGCGGCGGAACTCCAGGGCCCGCCCGCCGCGCCCGAGGGCCGGCAGGTAGAGCTCCGTGCCGCGCTCCTGCAGAGCCTGGAGGACCCCGCGCGTGGGGATCTCGCCGTCGGCGTCGAGGTAGCACGCCACGCGGCGGGCCTGGCAGCGCCGCACCCAGGCCAGGGCGGCGGCGGCGACCCGCCGCTCGGCGGCGCGGCGGTAGCTGGGCAGGATCTCACGGCGGCGGCGCCGCAGCCGGCGGCGCATCTCCCCTTTGGTCTCCACTGGGCGCGAGCTCCGTTCCGCTAGGCCGGTGCAGGGGGGTGAGGATCGGGCGCAGGGGCAAAAAAAAGACATCCCCCGCAGTGTCGTACAGGCCTGCCCTTGAACCCTGGGGTTCAAGTTGGGACGAGGGGAGCCCCCTTAGGCTTTCCGCTCGGTGGCGGACCTGCTCACCGGCGAGCTCACGCCTGGTCCCTGGGCAGTGTGTTGAGGGTCAAGATCGCTTGGCCTGATCTCGTACACCGCAGGGGATGCCGTCGCAGCCATGATCGCGCACGCCCGCAGCGGGCGCAAGCGGGCTCAGGAGTCGTCGAGGCTGGCGGCGATCCGCGCGTCGAGCCGGGCGAGGCGCTGGCGCACGTCGGCGAGGCGCTCGTTCTCCGCCTGCGCCTCGAGCAGCTCGTGGGCGATGTTCAGCGCCGCCATGACCGCGATCCGGTCGGTGCCGACCACCTTGCCGCCCTGGCGGATCTCGCGCATCTTGCGGTCGACGTAGTCGGCCGACTGCAGCAGGTCGTTCTTGGCATCCTCCGGGCAGGCGACCGTGTACTCCTGGTCGAGGATGCGCACCTTGACGGCTTCGGTCATCTGCTCACTGCTCCATCGCCTTCAGCCGGCCGATCATCGCCTCGATCTGCGACTGCGCCGCCTCGTGCTTCTCCTGGAGCCTAGCGCGCTCCGCGTTGAGCTGCTCGAGCGACTCGCGGAGCGCCCGGTTCTCCTCGCGCAGCTGCTCGCACCATTCCAGCAGCCCCTCGATCCGCTGCTCCAGCTGGTCGAGCTCTTCGACCGATTTATCAGGCACTTGGATCCACCTCTAGGGTAGCTCGATTCGAGAGAGCGGGCCAGACAACACCGGTCAATCCAGGACAGCACTGATACGATAGGGCATCTGTAGGGCGAAAGCGAAGGTGGAGCACTACCATGAGCGGGGGAGAGCGCTACGACGGGATCGCCGAGGCCCTCGAGGCCGTCGGCGCCCACACGGGGGCGGCCGAGGCCCACGGCATGCTCACCGGCATGCTCACCGGCGCCAGCGATACGAGCCAGGCGCGGTGGATCGCCGAGGTCCTCGCCGATACGGAGCCGCGCGGCGAGGCCGCCCGGGCCTGCCTGGAGACCCTCGCCCTGCTCTACGACGAGACGGCGGCGGCGCTCGCCGACGAGGAGCTCACCTTCGAGCCGCTGCTGCCCACCGAGGAGGCGGCGCTGCCCGAGCGCGCCCGGGCGCTGGCGGGCTGGTGCGGCGGCTTCCTCTTCGGGATCGGCTACACCGAGCCGGGCGAGGACGCCTCGCTGCCGAGCCAGGTCCGCGAGGCGCTCACGGACCTGGCGGAGATCGCCCGGGTCGCCGCCGAGCCGGAGGAGGGCGAGGAGGACGAGGAGGCCTACGCCGAGCTGCTCGAGTACGTGCGCGTCGCCGTCCTGCTCTGCCGCGAGCACCTCAGCCACCCGACCATCGGAGCCGATCCGCAGTGACCGAGACCATCGACCCGCTCCAGCAGGCCGCACAGCACCGTCGCCAGCTCGCCGAGCGCCTCGGCGAGGACGCCGTGGCGGTCATCCCCGCCGCCCGGGAGCAGCCCCGCAACCGCGACGTCGAGCACCCCTTCCGCCAGGACAGCGACTTCCGCTACCTGACGGGGTTCCCGGAGCCGGACGCCGTCGCCGTCCTCGCCCCGGGGCGCCCCGAGGCGGCCTACGTCCTCTTCGTCCGCGAGCGCGACCCGCAGCAGGAGCAGTGGGCCGGCGCGCGCGCCGGCACCGAGGGCGCCAAGGCCCGGTACGGGGCCGACGAGGCCTACCCGCTGGCGGAGCTCGATGAGCGCCTGCCGGGGCTGCTCACCGGCCGCCGGCGGCTGGTCTGCCCCCTCGGCCGCGACGAGGCGTGGGACCGCCGCCTGCTCGGCTGGCTGCGCGCCGCCGCCGCCCGGGCGCGGGTCTCGGCGCCGGCGCCGACGGGCATCGAGCTGCTCCAGGACAACCTCCACGAGCAGCGCCTGGTCAAGGACGCCGCCGAGCTCGCGGCGATGCACCGCGCCGCCGGGGTCTCGGTGATGGCCCACCGGCGCGCGATGCAGCTCGCCCGCCCGGAGATCGCCGAGTACACCCTCGCCGCCGAGGTCAACGCCGTCTTCCAGCGCCTCGGCGGCGAGCCGGCCTACCCGGCCATCGTCGCCGGCGGGGCCAACGCCTGCGTGCTGCACTACGTCACCCAGCGCGATACGCTCCGCGACGGCGACCTGGTCCTGATCGACGCCGGCGCCGAGCTCGACGGCTACGCCGCGGACATCACCCGCACCTTCCCCGTCAACGGCCGCTTCTCCGGCGAGCAGCGCGCCGTCTACGAGATCGTCCTCGACGCCCAGCGCCGGGCGATCGACTGCGTGCGCAGCGGCCTCTCCTTCGACGCCTTCCACCAGGCCGCCACCCGCGCCCTCGTCGAGGGCATGGTCGAGCTCGGCTGGCTGGCCGGCGAGGTCGACGCCCTGATCGAGGACGGCGCCCAGCGGCGCTTCTTCCCCCACCGCACCGGGCACTGGCTGGGCATGGACGTCCACGACGTGGGCGCCTACGCCGTCGACGGCCAGTGGCGCACCCTCGCCCCGGGCATGGCGCTCACCGTCGAGCCGGGCCTCTACTGCCCGCCGGGCAGCGAGGGGGTCGAGGCGCGCTGGCACGGCATCGGGGTGCGCATCGAGGACGACGTCGTCGTCGAGGAGGGCGACCCGCGGGTGCTGACCGCCGAGGTCCCCAAGGAGCCGGAGGCCATCGAGGCGCTGATGGGCGCCTTCCGGGGGAGCGGCCCCGAGCAGGAGTGACCGTTGGCGACGTGACCGACTGCGACGCCATCGTCCAGGGCGCCGGCCCCGCCGGCCTCGCCGCGGCCATCGCCCTCGCCCGCGAGGGCATGGCCGTGGCC
>NZ_NRSH01000162.1 GCF_016584055.1 Halorhodospira neutriphila | reverse complement strand
CTCGCCGAGCGGCTCCAGGGCGCCGGCCACCGCCTGGCCGACCGGCGCATCGTCACCGACGACCTCTACCGCGTCCGCGCCGAGGTGGCGGCCTGGATCGCCGATGACGCCGTCGAGGCGGTGCTCATCAACGGCGGCACGGGGCTGACCGGCCGCGATATCACCCCCGAGGCGATCCGGCCGCTTTTCGACCGCGAGATCGTCGGCTTCGGCGAGCTCTTCCGGCAGCGCTCCTACGAGGAGATCGGCCCGGCGACGATCCAGTCGCGGGCGCTCGCCGGGATCGCCAACGCCACCCTGGTCTTCGCCATGCCCGGCTCCACCGGCGCCTGCCGCACGGCCTGGGACGCCATCCTGGCCCACCAGCTCGACGCCCGCGGCGGGCCCTGCAACTTCGTCGCCCTGCTGCCGCGCATCCGCGAGCTGGGCGGCTAGGCCTTGGCGAGGGGCGGTGTAGGCGTTATCATTGTTCGCTCTTACCGCCCGTAGCTCAGCCGGATAGAGCGTCGGCCTCCGGAGCCGAAGGTCGCAGGTTCGAATCCTGCCGGGCGGGCCAGATCTCCCCGCGGCGCCGCTTGCAGCGGCGCCCGCCGCGGCACTGGCCTTGGCCGCGCAGCTACCCCACAGCTAGCCCTCCCGGCTGCCGAGGCAGGTGACCGTGATGCTGCGCCGGTGCCCGGCGCTGCGGTGCTCCCAGAGGTAGAGCCCCTGCCAGGTGCCGAGCCCCAGGCGCCCCCGGGTGATGGGCACGGTCAGGCCGCTGCCGGTGAGCACGCTGCGGATGTGCGCCGGCATGTCGTCCGGGCCCTCCATGTCGTGCTGGTAGTGCGGGTCGCCGTCGGGGACGGTGCGCGCCATGAACTGCTCGAGGTCGGCGCGCACGCTCGGGTCGGCGTTCTCGGTGAGGGTCAGCGAGGCGCTGGTGTGGTGGCAGAAGGCGTGGCAGAGGCCGGTGTGCAGCCCGGCCTCGGCGACGGCCTCGGCCACCTGCCGGGTGATCTCCGTGGTGCCGCGGCCCCGGGTCGCCACCGTCAGGCTGCGCTGGGCGATCTCCATACCCCCTCCTGGGCGCGAATGAAATCGAGTCGCAGGGCATTTCCCGCTGTCGGGCGATTATTATACCGTCTTGCGATCGGAGAGCGCCGCCCGTCGACTCGGACAAGGGGGAAGCATGGAGACCGCGACGAACATCCTCGAGGCCGTCAGCGCATTCGTCTGGGGCCCGGCCATGCTCGCGCTGCTGCTCGGCACCGGGCTCTACCTCACGGTGGGGCTGCGGGGGATGCCCATCCGCCGGCTCGGCTACGGCTTCCGGCGCCTGGCCAGCGGGCGGCGGGCCGACGAGACGCAGCGCGGCGATATCACCCCCTTCCAGGCCCTCGCCACCGCCCTCTCCGCGACCATCGGCACCGGCAACATCGCCGGCGTCGCCACGGCCATCACCCTCGGCGGGCCGGGCGCGGTGGTCTGGATGTGGCTGACCGCGCTGGTCGGCATGGCGACGAAGTACGCCGAGGCCGTCCTGGCCGTCCGCTACCGCGAGGTCGACGAGCGGGGCCGCTACGTCGGCGGGCCGATGTACTACATCAAGAACGGCCTCGGCGGCCGCTGGACGTGGCTCGGTGGCCTGTTCGCCGTCTTCGCCATGGTCGCCGCGCTGGGGATCGGCAATACGGTGCAGGCCAACGCCGTGGCCGACGTCCTCGAGTCCAACCTGGCCGTGCCGGTCTGGGCGACCGGGCTGCTCCTCGCCGCCCTGGTCTTCACCGTCATCATCGGCGGCGTCCGGCGCATCGCCCACCTGGCGGAGCGCCTCGTGCCCACCATGGCCGCCCTCTACATCGCCGGCGGCCTGGTCGTGGTGGCCCTGAACCTGCCGGCGGTGCCCGGGGCGCTGGGGCAGATCGTCGGTGACGCCTTCACGGGCACGGCGGCCACCGGCGGCTTCGCCGGCGCGGCGATCTGGGCGGCGGTCCGCTACGGCGTGGCCCGGGGGATCTTCTCCAACGAGGCCGGCCTCGGCTCGGCGCCCATCGCCCACGCCGCGGCGCGCACCGACGACCCCGTGCAGCAGGGGACGGTGGCGATGCTCGGGACCTTCATCGACACGATCATCGTCTGCACCGTCACCGCCCTGGTGATCGTGCTCACCGGCACCTGGACCAGCGGCGAGACGGGCGCCTCGCTGACGGCGGCCGCCTTCGGGGCGGGGGTGCCGGGCGGCAACTGGATCGTCACCATCGGCATGGTGGTCTTCGCCTTCACCACCATCGTCGCCTGGAGCTACTACGGCGAGCGCTGCGCCGAGTTCCTCTTCGGCGTGCGGGCGATCACCCCGTACCGCTACCTCTGGGTGGCCCTGCTCTTCGTCGGCGCCGTCGCCAAGCTCGGCATCGTCTGGACGATCGCCGACATCCTCAACGCCCTCATGGCGGTGCCGAACCTGATCGCCCTGCTGGCGCTGTCCGGGACCGTCTTCGCCGTGACCCGGCGCCACTTCGCCGGCGGGCAGGCCACGCCGGCGGGCCGGCCCCACTGAGGGGCGCCGGCCCCGCCGGGCGGGGCGGCTACTCGCCGCTGTCGCGCAGCATCAGCTGATCGCGCTGCTCCTCGTCGAGCAGCTCCATCACCTCGTTGCGCAGCCGGACCTGCTCGGCGAGCATCTCGCCGCGCTGCTCGGCCATGCGGTTGTGCAGCTCCTGGACGGCCTGCGGATCGGGCCGCTCGGCGGTGAGCATGCGGCGCATCTCATCGCGCATCCCGGCGAGCTCGGCGCCCCGCTCGGCCTGCATCCGGTACTGCTCGCGGCGCAGCTCGCGCAACTGCGCCATCTGCTGCTCGGAGAGGTCGAGGCGCCACATCGACCCCATGGGGCCGGCGCCGTAGCCCATGCCGCCGTCCATCCCGCCCGGGCAGCCGCCGGGGCCGTAGTACCCCATGCCGCCCCAGCCGCCGTCCATCATCCCGGGGGGCCCCATGCCTCCCTGCATCCCGCCGCCGGGGCCGGCGCCCTGGCCCCGCTGGGCGGCCGCGGTGCCGGGGAGGGCCAGCGCGGCGGCGAGCAGGGTGCAGAGGATCGGTTGCGTGCGCAGTCGCGGCGCTCTTCTGGCTCGGCTCATGGCTACCCCCTTGTGAAGGCCTCGGCTCGGGGCGGGGCGCTGCCCGTCGGCACCCTCGGCGGCCGCGCCGCCGGGGTCCGCCGGCCGGGGGCCCCGCCCAGCATATCCGCCCTTCACTATAGTAGGCGGCCGGGGGATAGCGGCGGCGCTGGCCTCAGCGCCGCGTGTCGTAGATCTGCCAGATGGCGATGGCGATGAGGGTGCCGAAGGTGAGCAGGAGCTTGCCGACAATCATGACGGTCGCGCCGTCCATCCGGGCCTCCCGCGAGCCGGGGCTCGCCTTGACGTGGGGGGGTGGCCGGGGCGCCCGAGGCTAGGGGGCGGCCGGCCCGTGGGTCGCAGTGCCAGTCTACCCCACTACGCGGGCCGTTGCTCGGCCAGCTCGATGAGCTCGGCGCGGCGGGCCTTGAGCCCCTCGCGGCGGGGCAGGGGGTGGAAGGCGGCTGGGCGCAGGTGCGGGCTGAGCCGCTCGCGCAGCCAGGCGTGGAGGGCCGTATCCGCCGGGATGGCGTCCCCTTCGAGGAAGGCCACCGGCCGCTGGCCGAGGTCCGGGTCGCTGCGGGGGACGACCACCGCCTCGCTGATCTCCGGGTGCTCGCGCAGGACGCGCTCGATGGCCTCGGGCTGGACGTTCTCGCCGCCGCTGACGAACTGGTTGTCCTTGCGCCCGAGCAGCTCGAGCCGGCCCGCCCGCCAGCGGCCCAGGTCCCGGGTGTGGAACCAGCCCGCCTCGTCGGTCGCCGGCCGGAGCCGCCCCTCGGCGAGGTAGCCGAGGAAGAGGGTCCCGCCGCGGACGAGGAGCTCGCCGTCGGCGCCGATGCGGCACTCGCGGTGGGGGAGCACCACGGCCTCGCCCGCCGGCGTGTGGGTGACCACCTGCGAGGCCATCTCGGTGAGCCCGTAGCTGACGCAGCACGGCAGCCCCTGCTGCGTGGCGCGGCTGAGCAGCTCCGGCGCCACGGGGCCGCCGCCGAGCAGGGCGCAGCGCAGCCGCTCCGGGATCGGCCGGCCGGCGTCGAGCAGCCGGCGCAGCTGCGTCTCGACCATGGAGACGTGGGTCACCCCGAGCCGCTCGAGGAAGTCGGCGTCCTCGGCCCGGCCGCCGAGGACCATGGCGGCGCCGCCCGTCAGGCAGCGCACGATGATCGCCAGGCCGCCGACGTGGTTCAGCGGCAGCGACAGCAGGTAGCG
>NZ_NRSH01000161.1 GCF_016584055.1 Halorhodospira neutriphila | reverse complement strand
GCTTCCCCCGCTACCGGCTCGAGGGCCACCACGACCTCACCGCCGGGCGCCGCCACCGCCTGCCCCTGTTCCGCCGCGAGGGGCTCGCCGCCCGCCGCTACCACCGCGTCACCGGCGACGCCGGCGCCGAGCCCCGCGAGACCGAGCGCCCGGCGGTCACCCGGGTGGTCGCCTGGACCGCGGAGGGCGACCTGCCCGGCGGGAACCTCGACCTGTACCGGCACGAGGAGCGCGGCAGCACGTGGCTCGGCAGCGGCCGCCTGCCGCCGACGCCGGAGGGCGAGCCGGTGGCGGTGGCCCTGGGGCCGAGCTTCGCCGTCACCGCCCGGCGGGAGCTGCAGGCGCGCCGGGCGCTCGAGGGCGCCGAGGGCTTCATCGCGCAGTGGGCGATCCGCCTGCGCAACGGCGCCGAGCGCGCCACCACCGTGACCCTCCGCGAGCGCTTCCCCGGCCGCTGGCGGCTGCTCGCGGCCAGCGACAGCCCCGCCGAGCGCAACGCCCGCCGGGCCGAGTGGCGGCTGCGCCTCGAGGCCGGCGGCACCCGCACCCTCACCTACCGGGCCCGCGTGGAGACGCCATGAGCGACGACCCGATCCGCCACCCGGAGCTCTCCTTCGCCGATCTCGGCACGCGCGAGGGCCTGCTGCGCCTCGACGCGGCGTTCCTCGAGCACCTCGCCGCGGCCGCCCCCGAGACCGCCGAGCAGCTGCGCCGGCGCCGCGACCAGCCGGCGGAGCCGCAGCCGGGGCGGGCGCTGAGCGCCCTGCTCCTCGCCGCCGCCCCCCACCTCGAGGCCTTCGTCGCCGAGCTCTTCGGCGCCGAGGCGGCCCTCGCCGAGACCGCCGCGGCCATCGCCCGCGACGGCGAGGTGGCGGCCTTCAAGCAGGCCTTCGTGCAGCGCCGCGCCCGGCGCCTGCGCGAGCGCGGCGACGAGTCCTTCGCCGCCCTCGACGCCTGGGTCGACGGCGAGCTCGCCGCCCGGCAGCTGCCCCGCGAGGACCGCGAGCTGGGCGTCGCCCGGCTCGGCGCGCAGCTGCTCGACGCCGGCGACGAGGCCGGCGCGGCGCGGCTCGCCCGCTGGTGCGCCGCGGCCCTGCACGAGCCCGAGGGGCAGCGCGCCGTCGCCGGCTGGACGGCCTTCGACCTGCCCCAGCGCGTCGACCCCGCCCGGCTCGTCGAGCTCGAGCCCCAGGGCGGCGACGAGCGGGCCATCCGCTGGCACGCCCCGCCGGAGCGCTGGCGCCGGCGCGACGGCTTCGAGCTCACCGACGCGCGCGCCGGCCGGCGCCGGGTCGTCGACCAGGCCCACTACTGCATCTACTGCCACGACCACGAGGGCGACTTCTGCGCCCGCGGCTTCCCCGAGAGCAAGAGCCGCCCGGAGCTCGGCCTCAAGGTCGACCCGCTGGGGATCACCCTCACCGGCTGCCCGCTGGAGGAGCGCATCTCCGAGATGAACCGCCTCTACCGGGACGCCCGGCCCCTGGCGGCGCTCGCCGTGGCCATGGCCGACAACCCCATGGTCCCGGCCACGGGGCACCGCATCTGCAACGACTGCATGAAGGCGTGCATCTACCAGAAGCAGGAGCCGGTGGACATCCCGCAGATCGAGACGCGGGCGCTCACCGACGTCCTCGCGCTGCCCTACGGCGTCGAGATCTACCACCTGCTCGTGCGCTGGAACCCCCTGCGCCGGGAGCAGTACCTGCCGGCCCCGGACAACGGCCGGCGGGTGCTCATCGCCGGGCAGGGGCCGGCGGGCTTCACCATGGCCCACCACCTGACCATGGCCGGCTGCA
The DNA here is from genome assembly GCF_016584055.1 of Halorhodospira neutriphila. Classification (GTDB taxonomy): domain Bacteria; phylum Pseudomonadota; class Gammaproteobacteria; order Nitrococcales; family Halorhodospiraceae; genus Halorhodospira; species Halorhodospira neutriphila. The sequence goes on along the minus strand of NZ_NRSH01000161.1, from coordinate 2,556 downwards.
CCGTCGTCGCCGTCGACGGCCTCAAGATCGAGCCGCTGCCCCAGGCGTGGCTCGACGGCCCCATCCGCGACTGGGAGGCGATCCGCGAGCCGCTGGCCTCGCGCACCCTCTACGGCTTCGGCGGCGTGGCCGAGTACGGCATCACCAGCCGCTGGGACAAGAACTTCCTCAAGCTCATCTACCTCACCCTCGCCCGCCGGGCGCGCTACAGCGTCCACGGCGGCGTGCGCCTCGGCGGCACCCTGACCCTCGAGGACGCCTGGTCGCTCGGCTTCGACCACGTCTGCCTGGCCACCGGCGCCGGCTACCCGCGGGTGCTCGAGCTGGGCAACAGCCTCGCCCGCGGCATGCGCCAGGCCAACGACTTCCTCATGGCCCTGCAGCTGACCGGCGCCGGGCAGGCCGAGAGCCTCGCCAACCTCCAGGTGCGCATGCCCGTGGTGGTCATCGGCGGCGGCCTGACCGCCGTGGACACCGCCACCGAGGCGCAGGCCCACTACATCGCCCAGGCCGAGAAGATCCGCCGGCGCTACGAAACCCTGGCCGCCGAGCAGGGCGAGGCGGCCGTGCGCGAGCAGCTCGGCGAGGAGGACCGGCTCATCCTCGACGAGCTCCTCGAGCACGGCCGCGCCGTCGAGGCCGAGCGCCGGCGGGCGGCGGCCGCCGGCGAGCCCCCGGACCTTACCGCCCTGCTCCACCGCTGGGGCGGCGCGACCCTCGCCTACCGCAAGGCGCTGAGCGCCTCGCCGGCCTACCGGCGCAACCACGAGGAGCTGCGCAAGGCCGCCGAGGAGGGGATCCTCTTCGCCGAGGGGCTCGACCCGCTGCACATCCGCCTCGACCGCTTCGGGCACACCGAGGCGGTGGTCTTCCGGCGCATGCGCCAGGACCGCGGCGGCCGCTGGTACGCCACCGGGCAGGAGGTGGAGCTGCCGGCGCGCTCGGTCTTCGTCGCCGCCGGGACGGTACCCAACACCATCTACGCCCACGAGCACCCGGGCAGCCTCGCCCTCGAGGCCGACCACTACCGCCCCCACATCGACCACCCCAACGGCCTGCAGCCGGTCAGCCGCGGCGAGCACTGCAAGGCCCCGGAGGTGGCGCCGTTCACCTCCTACGCCGGCGAGGGCCGCCGGGTGAGCTTCCTCGGCGACACCCACCCGATGTTCGCCGGCAGCGTGGTCCAGGCGATCGCCTCGGCCCGGCGCAGCTACCCGCAGGTGCTCACCGCCCTGCAGCGCCGCCCCCGGCGCGCCGGCGGCAACGTCCGCGCCTTCCTCGACGGCCTCGCCGCCCGGCTCACCCCGCGGGTGGTCTCCGTGGAGCGGCCGAGCCCGGGGGTGGCCGAGATCTGGGTCCGGGCGCCGCTGGCCGCGGCGCGCTTCCGGCCCGGGCAGTTCTTCCGCCTGCAGACCCTGGAGAGCGCCAGCCCCGTCGTCGACGGCACGCGGCTGCAGGTGCCGCTGCTGACCGTCTCGGGCACCGGCATCGAGGGCGACTGCATCCGGCTGATGGTCCTGCAGTGGGGGGCACCGGCGCGGGTGGCCGCGCAGCTGCGCCCCGGCGACCCGGTGGTCCTCATGGGGCCCACCGGCGCCCCCACCGAGATCCCCGCCGGGCGTACCGTCATGGTCGTCGCCGGGCGCTGGGGGGCGGCGGTGATGCACGATATCGGCACCGCGCTGCGCGCCGCCGGCAACCGGGTCCTCTACATCGCCGCCTTCGCCGGCGCCGACGAGATCGACCACCCCGACGAGCTGGAGGCCGGCGCCGACCAGATCGTCTGGGCCACGGCCCGGGAGCCGGCCTTCACCCCCCGCCGGCGCCAGGACGCCGCCGTGGTCAGCGCCGACATGGTCGACCTGGTCCGGCGCTACGGCGACGGCGAGATCGCCGGCGGCGGCATCCCCCTCGGCGAGGTGGACCGGCTGCTGGTGGTCGGCGGCACGGGGCTATTGCGCGGCTTCCAGCAGGCCCTCGACGACGGCCTGCGCGGCTACTTCCCCGAGCACCTGGCGGCCGTCGCCACCGTCGGCAGCCCCATGCAGTGCATGCTCAAGGGCGTCTGCGCGCAGTGCCTGCAGTGGCAGAAGGACCCGGAGACGGGCAAGCGCACCCGGGCCGTGTTTAGCTGTGCGGAGCAGGACCAGCCGCTCGCCTGGGTCGACCTCGACAACCTCACCGCCCGGCAGCAGCAGAACCGCCTGGCCGACCGGCTCGCCGCCCTGTGGGTCGAGCGCGTCCTGCGACGACATCCGGGCTGATATGCCAGACTGGCTACACGGCACACGTCGAGCAGCGAAGGAGGTGGCGCAATGGAGCTGAACCGCAACATGGGCACGGCCGACCGGACGATCCGCGCCGTCGTCGGCCTCATCCTCATCGCCCTGGCCTTCGTCGGCCCGCAGACGGCCTGGGGCTGGATCGGCCTGATCCCGCTGGCCACCGCCGCGGTGGGGGTCTGCCCGGCCTACATGCCCTTCGGCCTCAAGACCTGCAAGCAGTAGCAGCCCGCACCCCCTGCCGCCCGGCGCCCCGCCGGGCGGCCGCTCCGGC
>NZ_NRSH01000160.1 GCF_016584055.1 Halorhodospira neutriphila | reverse complement strand
GGCCAGGCCGCCGAGCCCGATCCACGCCAGGGCGAGGCCGCCGTACTCGACGACGATCCGGCAGACCTCGGCGTAGAGCTGCTCCGGCGGCGGGGTCCGGATCAGCAGGTGGTTGCTCTCGCTCAGGGCCTGGTAGAGGTTGCGCTGCTGCACCAGCTCCGCCTCCCGGGCCGCCCGGGCGGAGACGTCACGGAGGATGGCGAAGGGGTACGGCCGCCCCTCGTGCCACTGGACGCCGATGGTGGCCTCCGCCGGGAAGGTGCTGCCGTCCCTGCGCCGGCCGTGGATCGGCTCCCGCTCGTTCATCAGGCGCAAGGGGGCGGAGGCCTCCGCCAGGAAGCCCTCGATGTAGGCCCGGTGGGCCCCGGCGGTCTCCTGCGGCAGCAGGCACTCCAGGGGGTGTCCGAGCACCTCCGCCTCCTCGTAGCCGAACAGCGCCGCCGCGGCGGGGTTGAACGAGAGGATGCGCTGCTCGGGATCGAGCACCACCACCGCATCCAGGCCGTCCAGGAACAGACGCTGGCCGATGGCCGTTTGCAGGCCTTCTGGTGCCTTCACCGCTCCTCCCTTCTGCCGCCGGGGCCACTCTCCCTGGAGAGGGCGTTATCCTAGAGGCGCTCGGCTCGAGCTGCACTCTCTCGCGGCTTGGTGAGGATCGTCAACTTGCACCCCTGGATAGCCCGGCCATGATCAGCGGCGTCCTCCTCGACATCGGCGGCGTCCTCCACGAGGGGGAACGGGCGACCGACGGCGGCCCCCAGGCCCTGGCGGCCCTGCGGCGCGCCGGCGTGCCCCTGCGCTTCGCGACGAACACCAGCCGCTGCGCCCGGGCGGCGGTGGCCGAGCGGCTGCGGGGGCTGGGCTACGCTGTCGAGGCCGAGCAGATCCTCACCGCGCCCCGCGCCGCGGCGCAGGCGGTCACCGAGCGGGGGCTGCGCCCCTACCTCATCGCCCACCCGGACCTCGAGCCCGATCTGCGCGGGCTGGAGACGAGGGACCCGAGCGCGGTGCTCATCGCCGACGCCGCGGAGCAGTTCACCTACCGGCGCCTGAACGCCGCCTTCCGGCTGCTCCTGCGGGGCGCGCCGCTGCTCGCCGTGGCCCGGAACCGCTACTTCCAGGAGGAGGACGGCCTCTCGCTGGACATGGGCCCCTTCGTCGCCGCCCTCGAGTACGCCAGCGGCGCCGAGGCCGAGCTCTACGGCAAGCCCGCGGCGGCCTTCTTCCGCCAGGGCGCCGCCGAGCTCGGCCTGCCGCCCCACGAGGTGCTGATGGTGGGCGACGACGTCGAGGCCGACGTCCAGGGCGCCCTCGCCGCGGGGCTGCAGGCCGCCCTCGTGCGCACCGGCAAGTACCGCCCCGGCGACGAGCGGGCCGGCGATCTCCCCTTCCCGGTCTTCGACTCCCTCGCCGAGGTGGTACGCTGGCTCCTCGCGCCGGACGGGGCGCCGGTCGACGAGAGATGCAGACAAGCGAGCAGTAGAGGACGCCGAGGGCATGGCTAGCGAATCGCGCACCGTCCTGCTGGCCGCGCTGGCCGGCAACACCGTCATCGCCGTCACCAAGTTCATCGCCTCCGCCGTCTCCGGCTCCTCGGCGATGTTCGCCGAGGGGGTGCACTCGGTGGTCGACACCGGCAACCAGCTCCTGATGCTCCTCGGGCTGCGCCGCGCCCGCAAGCCGGCGGACGAGCACTACCCCTTCGGCCACGGCAAGGAGGTCTACTTCTGGAGCTTCGTGGTCGCCGTGTCGATCTTCGCCGTCGGCGCCGGGGTCAGCCTCTACGAGGGCATCCACCACATCCGCCACCCCGAGGCGCTCGGCAACCCCGCCATCAACTACGTGGTGCTGCTCATCGCCATCGTCGCCGAGGGCGTGGCCTGGCGCTACGCCTGGCGGGAGTTCCAGCGGGCGCGGGGCGAGCTCGGCCCCTTCGAGGCCGTGCGCAAGGGCAAGGACCCCACCCTGTTCGTGGTCCTCTTCGAGGACAGCGCCGCCCTGCTCGGGCTCGTGGTGGCCCTCGCCGGGGTGACCGCGGCCCAGGTCACCGGCAACCCCGTCTACGACGGCATCGCCTCGGTGATCATCGGCGCCATCCTCGGGACCGTCGCCCTGTGGCTCGCCTTCGAGACCAAGGGGCTGCTCATCGGCGAGGCGGCCCACCAGGGGGTCCGCCAGCGGATCGCCGAGATCGCCCGCGCGCAGCCGGGCGTCGAGGCCGTCAACGAGGTGATCGCCCTGCACATGGGCCCCTCGCACATCATCGCCACCCTCAGCCTCGACTTCCGCGACGAGCTCAGCGCCCGGGAGGTCGAGGCAACCGCCGCCGCGCTCAACCGCGCCATCAAGGAGGCCTTCCCCGACGTGCGCCGGGTCTTCGTCGAGATGGAGGCGGCCGAGGCCCACGCGGCCCAGGCCCAGGGGGCGTAGGGCGGCGGCACCCCGCTCAGGCGAAGCGCCCCGCCGCCACCCCCGAGGACCACGCCCACTGGAGGTTGTGGCCGCCGAGCTGGCCGGTCACGTCGAGCACCTCGCCGACGAAGAAGAGCCCCGGCTGGTCGCGGACGGCGAGGGTCTTCGACGACAGGGCCCGGGTGTCGACGCCGCCGACCGTCACCTCCGCCTTGCGGTAGCCCTCGGTGTCCACGGGGGTGACCCGCCAGTCCGCCAGGGCCGCGGCGGCGGCGTCGAGATCGGCGTTGCGGTAGCCCTGCAGCGGCCCGGTAAGGCCGTGGAGCTCGACGACGGCCCGGGCGAGGCGCTTGGGCAGGTGCCCCTCCAGGTAGCGCTGCAGCGTCGCCCGGGGGCGGCGCCGGCGCTGCGCCTCGAGGGCCTCCCGCGGCGCCTGGCCGGGGAGCAGGTCGAGGTGCAGCGCCTCGCCGGGGCGCCAGTAGCTGGAGGCCTGGAGCGCCGCCGGGCCGCTGAGCCCGCGGTGGGTGATCAGCAGCGCCTCGTGGAAGGCGGCGTCACCGCAGGCCACCCCCGCCGGCACGCTGATCCCGGCGAGGGGGGCGAGGCGCTCCTGGAGCGCCGCGGGCAAGACCAGGGGGACGAGCCCCGGGCGCGTCGGGCGCACCGGCACCCCGAGCTGCCGGGCGACGGCGTAGCCGAAGCCGCTCGCCCCGGACCTGGGCAGCGACAGGCCGCCGGTGGCGATCACCAGCGACTCGCAGGCCAGCTCCCCGCCGGCCGTCGCTAGGCTATAGCCCGCCTCGTGGCGGCGGACCGCCCGCACGGGGGTGGCGGTGCGCAGCTCCGCCCCGGCGCGCGAGCGCTCGCCGTGGAGCATCTCCAGGATCGCCCGGCTGCCCTGGCGGCAGAAGAGCTGCCCGCCGCCCCGGTCCTCGTAGCCGAGGCCGTAGCGCTCGAGCAGCGCCAGGAAGTCGTAGGGGGTGTAGCGCTGCAGCGCCGAGATGCAGAAGCGCGGGTTGTCGCTGAGGAAGTGCGCCGGGCCGCTGTCGAGGTGGGTGAAGTTGCAGTGCCCGCCGCCGGAGGCGAGGAGCTTGCGCCCGGGCCGGCGGGCGTGGTCGAGCACCAGCACCCGCCGGCCCCGGTCGGCGGCGGTGGCCGCGCTCATCAGGCCGGCCGCCCCGGCGCCGACGACGATCACCTCGTAGCGCTCGCCCACCGCGGCCGCCCTAGCGGATCTCGACGACGCGGCTGGCGCGCTGGAACTTCACCCGCCACCCCGGCCACGCCGGCAGCTCCCAGCGCTTGGGGTCGCCGCGGCGGATGCCGCCGACCTTCTCGGCGACGACCTCGCGGCGGCGGACGTGGTAGTGGATGCGCATGTGCAGATCCGGCAGGTGGACCTCCCGCGGGTAGCGCTCGTCGAAGGCCTCGCGCTCCCAGGCGGGGACGCCGTCGAGGCGCAGATCAGCGGGCTCGAGCAGCGCCACGTCCTCGCCGGTCTCCACGCCGAGGCGCTCGAGCCGCGCCACGAGCCACTCGTGGGCCTCCGGGACCGCGCCGTCGGCGTGGCCGAGGGCGACGTAGAGGGCCCACGCCTCGAGGTCGTCGCGCAGCCGCGAGCCGGCCGGCGCCAGCAGCTCATCGGCGAGGATCAGCCGCGCCGCCGCCTCCCGCGCCTCCGGGCCCCCCGGGTGGAGCGGCTCGCTGGCCACGACCCGCCCGGCGTAGCAGTGCTCGCGCTGCGCCGTCAGGGCCTCGCCGTCCCAGGCCGGCTCCGCGACCCGGGTCGTGCACACCCCGGCGGCGGCCAGGTCCGCCAGCGCCAGGGGGGCCAGGCAGCTCGCCACGGTCACCGTCTGCCGCGTGCCCTTCCCCGGCACGCTGTGGGCGTCGAGCACCAGGGCGGCCTCGGCCTCGTCCGGCAGCAGGGAGCGCTCGCCCACGGTGGCCTCGCCGCCGCCGTTGCCCAGGGCGTGGCGCCGGC
>NZ_NRSH01000159.1 GCF_016584055.1 Halorhodospira neutriphila | reverse complement strand
CGCTGCTTCCTCCCCCGGCCTAGGAGGAGCGGCCGTAGAGGTCCTCGAAGCGGACCAGGTCGTCCTCCTCGAGGTACGGGCCCGTCTGGATCTCGATGATCTGCAGCGGGATGCGCCCCGGGTTCTCCAGGCGGTGGGGGCGCGTCGCCGGGACGTAGGTGGACTGGTTCTCCTCGAGGTAGATCTCCGAGTCGCCGTTGACGACGCGGGCCGTCCCGGCGATCACCACCCAGTGCTCGGAGCGGTGGTAGTGCATCTGCAGGGAGAGCTTGCAGCCGGGGTGGACCACGATGCGCTTGAGCTTGTAGCGGTGGCCGCTCTCCAGCGTGGTGTAGCTGCCCCAGGGGCGGGCGACGGTCACGTGGGTCTCGGTGAGCTCGCGGCGGCGCTGGCGGACCCGGCCGACCAGCTCCTTGAGCTCGGCGAGCCGGGAGCGGGGGCAGACCAGGGTCGCGTCGCGGGTCTGGACCACGGCGAGCCCCTGGACCCCGTAGGCGGCGATCAGGCCGCCGTCGGCGCTCCACAGGAGGCTGTCGCCGCTGTCCACCGGCAGCACGGGCCCGTCGACGACGTTGCCGGCCGCATCCTTATCGCGCTGCTGGTAGAGGGCCTCCCAGCTGCCCAGATCGCTCCAGCCGAGATCCGCGGGCACCACCGCCACCCGCCCGGCCGCCTCCTCCACAAGGCCGTAGTCGATGGAGACCTCCGGCAGCGCCGCGTAGGCCTCCGCCCCGGGGAGCGCGCCCTGCTCGGCCCAGGCGGTCACGGCGGCGGCCAGCTCCGGCTGGTGCTCGGCGAGCAGGCCCAGGAAGGTGTCGGCGCGGAAGACGAACATCCCGCTGTTCCAGTAGTAGCCGCCGCGGGCGAGGAAGTCGGCCGCCGTCCGGGCGTCGGGCTTCTCGACGAAGCGGCCCACGGCCTCGACGCCGGCGCAGAGGGCGGGACCCGCCTCGATGTAGCCGAAGCCCGTCGCCGGCTCCGTGGGCCGGATCCCGAACAGCACCAGGTAGCCCGCCTCCGCCGCCGCCTCCGCGGCCTCCCAGGCCGCGCGCAGCGCCTCGGGCGCCTCGATCCAGTGATCGGAGGGGAAGACGCCGACGAGGGCCTCGGGCTCGTCGCGGGCGATCCGCGCCACCGCCCAGGCGATGGCCGGCAGGGTGTTCCGGGCGAGGGGCTCGGCGAGGACCCGCTCGGCGAGCGCCGGGGCGACCTCGTGGAGCTGGCCGACCACCTCGAAGCGGTGGTCGGCGTGGGTCACGGTGGTGACCCGCTCGGCCGCCACGGCCGGCAGCAGGCGCCGCGCCGTCTCCTGGAGCAGGGTCTGCTCGCCGGTCAGGGCGAGCAGCTGCTTGGGCATGTTCGTCCGCGACAGGGGCCACAGGCGGGTCCCCGAGCCGCCGGCGAGGATCAGGGCGTGGCGGCGCTGCGCCCCCTGCGCCGCTTCCCCAGAGGTGGTTGCCGTCATCGTGGTGCTACCCGTGTCTGTGGGTCGGGGTTTCGCCGCCCCCTGCCCTCGCCCCCTGCGGGGCCCGGAAGGCCTTGTAGAGGAGGTGGCGGGCGAGCAGCGTCGGCGGCATCTTCAGCCAGTGGCCCCGCAGCAGGAGCGCGGCCCGCGCCAGGGCGTCGCGCCGCGGGGTCCGCGAGGCGCGGGTGTTGAGCCCGTGGCGGAAGAGCGCGCGCATGGGCCCCCGGCGCCAGCGGGGCGGGCCGTGGCGCTCGAGCCGCTCGGCGGCCGCCGCGGGGACGCGGGTGCCCAGCAGCGTGCGGCCGCAGGCGAGCGCCGGCTCCACGAGCCAGGCCACCCCGAGCGCCTCGGCCTCATCGAGGAGCTCCTCCCAGAACCGATCGCCGCGGGCGGCCTGGAAGTGCTCGACCAGGGCGTGGATGTCGTAGAGATCGCGCAGCCCGCGCTGCCACTCCGTCTCGGCGAAGAGGTGGACGGCGGCGTGGAGCGCCAGGTGCTCCGGCGCCGGGACCCGCAGCCGCCACGGCGCCGCCAGGGGGGCGGCCGCGTCGAGGACCCGCCGCGGCTCGACCCGAACGGCGAAGGTCTCGGGGAGGAGGTTGTGGTGCAGGTCGAGGGTCGCCCCCCGGCGCCGGTGGACCAGCGGGGGCAGCTCGTGCATCCACTGGCGGTAGTAGCGCTGGTCGTGGGCGTCGTGGGGGCTCGCCTGCCAGCCCTCGAAGAAGAGCAGCGACTCCGCCCGGCCCACCTCGTCGGCGGGGAAGAGCAGGTCGATATCGTGGCAGACGCGGCCCGCCGCGTTCGGCAGCCCGGCGAGCAGGTACGCCGCCCCCTTGAGGGCGACGGGCGGCGAGAGCCGCCCCAGCAGCCCGCCGTCGAGCTGCTCGAGCTCCCAGCGCACCGCCTCGGCGTTGCGCTCGGCGGCGAGGTACCCGCCCCAGAGGTGGCGCGCCGCCGGCTCCGGCAGCCGCTCCTGCACCCCGGCCTCACCGGCCAGGCGCCACAGGGTGCCGAGCAGCTCGCTCTCCCGCGCCGCCTGCAGCAGCCCCGTCCACTCCGGGCCCGTGAGGCCGGCCATGGTATCCGGGCTCGCCAGCGCCCGGCACAGCGCTCGGCTCCCGTCGGGTCGCGAGCTCATCGAAGACCTGTACCGCCTCCTCCAAACGGCTATAGCGAAAATCGTAGCAGGCCACCCGCTCGACCAGATCGGCCGTGCGGTGGAAGGCCCGCCGCCCCAGGGCAGCGTAGTTGAAGGCGTTGGCCGCCAGGCCCATGAAGGCCTCGGGCCGGGAGCGCTCCGTCAGCCGTGTCGGCGCCCCCGGTACGAAGCGCGGGAAGACCAGCCACGCCGGCGCCGCCGGCTCCTGCGCCCGCCGCACGCTCTCCGGCGGCGGGCGCATGTGGGCCACCGTCCCCTTCAGGGTGTCCCGGCACGGCGCGCTCAGGGCCGCCTCGGGCGCCAGGCGCTGGACGGCCTCGATGGAGGCGTTCTTCAGGCTGACGGGGCGGGCCGTGCCCGCCACCGAGACGCGGCCCGCGCCGAGCTCCACGAGCGCCGCCTCGTCGGTCAGCAGCCGCCACCCCCGGCAGGCCAGGGCCGCGCAGAGGGTGCTCTTGCCCGAGCCGGGCGGCGCCGCCAGGAGCAGCGCCCGGCCGCCGCGCTCGAGCGCGGCGGCGTGGAAGATCAGGCGGTCCCGGAGCTGGCTGGCGATGCACCAGTTCATGCCCCACTCGAGCATGGGGCCGGCCTGGTGGTAGGCCAGGGGCTTGAAGACGCTGCGGCCGTCCGCCAGGAAGAGGACCTGCGGGCGGTAGTAGCGCCGCACCCCGCGGGGGGGGCGTAGCTGGCAGGAGAAGTCCGCGATCCCGTCCGCCTCGCCGAGGGGGAAGTCGGCGTAGAGCGCCGCCAGATGGGCCGCCACGCCCGGGATCGAGGTCCGGATCCGGGTCGTCACCGGCCCCGTCGCCAGGCTCAGCCCGCCCCGCGCTAGGCGCCCGGCGAGCTCGGAGCGGCTCAGCTGCCCGATCCGCACGCGGCCGGCTACCGGATCAGCCCCGCTGCCCGAAGGCCCGCCATCGCCTCCGCCAGCGCCGCCTCGTCGCCGAGGCGCTCCCGGAGCCGCTCCGGGGCGGCCCCGCCGAGGTGAGCGCCTGCCCACAGGAGGCGCGCGGGCAGGCCCTCCAGCCAGTGGGTCTCCCCGCTGCCGGCGTGGAAGGCGAGCACCCCGCCGTCGAGCGCCCGGATCTCCAGGAAGGCCGCTTCCCCCTCCAGCACCCGGTCGCCCTCACCGCCCGGCAAAGCCTCGGGCTCCATCAATCCCGCTCCCGCGCTGATCAAAAGTCGAAGGTATTCTCGAAGAAGGCCGTAACCTGGCTCGTAGTGAGCTCGTCGCCGGCGCTGGTAACGTACACCCCATCACGCTGGGTCACGGTTACGATCTCCCGGACCTCCTCCTCGGTGAGCGTATACCCCAGGATGAACTTGGCGTTGAGCAGCGCCGCCGTGCCGGCGCGCAGGAGCTCGGACGCTGCCCCCTCGACCGCCTCCTGAAGGGTGATATTCCCCGCATTCACGAGCTCCGGGAAACCGTACTCGGAGTCGACAGGCTCGTTCTGGTTGCGGGCCCACTCCGGGAAATCCTGCTTAGACAACGACCCACTCCAATACTCGGAGCCCCGGCCGCCGCAGGACTCCGTTTCCGACTCGCCGGAGTTCGCCGATGCAAACCCCGAGATGCTGCAGTTGCCCGCCGCCCGCAGCGGCTGGCTGCGCAGCGTCAGCAGCGCCGGGATCCCCCCCAGCGCGGCCTTGCCGAAGCGGCGCCGCGAGGGCCGGTGCCCCCGCTCCCCCAGCCGTTCTACTTGGCCGTCACTGCTCTCTTCTTCTGGGTCTCGCTGCGCCATACCGTCCTCCCGAGCCGAGGCTCCCTGCCCCCTCTGTCCAACCC
>NZ_NRSH01000158.1 GCF_016584055.1 Halorhodospira neutriphila | reverse complement strand
TGCCGCCCCAGCTCGCCGAGCCGCCGAGCTCGCCGCCTCCCTCGAGGGCGAGCGGCTCGAGCTCGGCCAGCTGCCGCGGGCGCGGCTGCGCGTCTCGCCGGACCTGACCGTCCGCGCGGAGCCCGGCACGGTCCGGGTGGACGGCCGCGTGGCGATCCCCGCCGGGCGGATCGAGATCCAGGAGGTGCCGGAGAAGGCGGTCTCCCGCTCGAAGGATGTGGTCATCGTCGGCGAGGCCGCCGGCGAGGAGGCCGGCGCAGAGGCGGGCGAGCCGGTCCCCGAGGGGTGGCGGGTGAGGGCGGATGTCGAGATCGGCCTCGGCGACGAGCTGGCGCTCTTCGCCTTCGGGGTGGAGGGGAAGCTCGGCGGGGCGCTGCGCGTGCTCTACAGCGAGGAGTCCGGGCCCGAGGCCTTCGGCGAGCTGCGCATCGACGAGGGGCGCTACCGCGCCTACGGCCAGCGGCTGCGCATCCGCCGCGGCCTGCTGCTGTTCACGGGGCCGGTCAACCGCCCGCAGCTCGACATCGAGGCGGTCCGCCGCATCGAGCGCGACGAGGTCACCGCCGGGGTGCGCGTCGAGGGCTACGCCGACGCGCCCGAGGTGAGCCTGTTCAGCGAGCCGGCCATGGCCGAGACCGACGCCCTCTCCTACCTCATCCGCGGGCGGCCCATGGGGGCCGAGGGGCCGGGCGAGGACGCCATGCTCGCCCAGGCGGCCCTGGCGCTCGGCGTCTACGGCGGCGGCAAGATCGCCTCCTCGGTGGCCGAGCAGCTCGGCGTCGAGGACTTCGAGATCGAGACCCGCGGCCAGGGCGAGGGCGCCGAGGTGGTCGTCTCGGGCTACGTCCGCCCCCGCCTCTACGTCGCCTACGGCGTCGGCGTCTTCACCCCGAGCAACACCGTGACGCTGCGCTACTTCCTGACCTGGCAGCTCTACCTCGAGGCGGTCAGCGGCGAGGACAGCGCCCTCGACCTGATGTACCGCTTCGAGATCGACTGACCGCGCCGCCGGCCGGCCAGGCGCTAGGCGCCGTGGTAGGGGGCGGCCCGCGGCAGCAGCGGGCACTGCGCGGCGTCGAAGCCCGGCTCGTCGATGCGCTGGTGGACGGCCCGGATCGCCTCGTCCTCGCTGCGGAAGATGTTCTCCCGGCCGATCTCCTCGGCGATCCCGGCGCGCTCGAGGACCTCCATGACCTGCAGCTTGACGCCGGCGAGCACCAGGGTGACGCCGTTGTCGCGCAGCTGCTCGTCGAGGTTGTGGAGCGTCTCGGCGCCCGAGGAGTCGATGGAGGTGATGCCGTCGCCGACGAGCAGCACGAAGCGCGCCTCGGGGTACTCGTGGTTGATCTCGAGCACCGCGTCCTCGAGGTGGCCGACGTTGGCGAAGTAGAGCGGGCCGTCGAAGCGCAGGGCGGCGATGTGGCGGCTCTCCGGCAGGCCGAAGCGGCGGGCGTCGCGCAGGGCGCCGTCCGCCGGGTGGCGGGAGAGGATCACCACGCGCGGGCGCATGGTGCGCAGCAGGTAGAGGACGATGGCCAGCACCCCGCCGAGGAGGATGCCGTAGTCGAGGTGGGGGGCGAGGGCGAGGCTGCTGACGAAGGTGGTTACCGCCACGGCGCCGTCCTGGCGGTGGGCCCGCCACGTCTGGCGCATCGCCTCGATGTTCACCAGGCTGCTCACCGCCATGATGATGATCGCCGCGAGCACCGCCACGGGCAGGTGGTAGAGCAGCGGGGTGAGCAGCAGCAGGGCCAGCGCCACGATCAGCGCCGTGAAGACCGAGGCCATGCCGGTGCGCGCGCCGCTGCTGTGGCTGATGGCGCTGCGCGAGAAGGAGGCGCTGATGGGGAAGGCCTGGGAGAGGCCGGCGGCGAGGTTCGCCAGCCCCTGGCCGACGAGCTCCTGGTTGGGGTCGATGCGGGCCCGGGTGCGGGCGGCGATGGCCTTGGCGATGGAGATCGCCTCGATGAAGCCCACCAGGGCGATCACCACCGCCGAGCTGAACAGCGTCGTGACCTGCTCCCAGTCGAGGCTCGGCAGGCTCAGCGGCGGCAGGCCGGCCGGGATCGCCCCCACCACCTCGCCGCCCATGCCCTCGAGGCCGACGAGGTAGCTGAGGGGCGTCAGCCCCGCCGCGGCCGCCAGGACGCCGGGGACGCGCGGCAGCCAGCGCCGGCAGGCGGCGATGATCGCCATCGCCGCCACCCCGAAGGCGAGGGTCGGCAGGTGGGCCTGCGGCAGGCGGCCGAGGACCTCGGCGACGGCGACGAGGATGCCGGTGTCGCTGGCCATGGGGACGCCGAGCAGGTCGTTGAGCTGCGAAAGGGCGATGACGATGGCCGCGGCGTTGGTGAAGCCGAGGATGACCGGGTGGGCGAGGAAGTTGACCAGCGTCCCCAGGGAGAAGAGCCCGAGGGCGAGCTGCAGCGTCCCGGCCATCAGGGCCAGGGTGATGGCGAGGGCGACGTACTCGCCGCTGCCCGGCTCGGCCAGCGGGGTCAGCGCCGAGGCGGTGAGCAGCCCGGTGACCGCCACCGGGCCGCAGGCGAGCTGCGGCAGCGAGCCCCAGACCGCGGCGACCATGACGGGCAGGAAGGCGGCGTAGAGGCCGTAGTGCGGCGGCATGCCCGCCAGCGCGGCGTAGGCCATCGACTGCGGGATCAGCACCAGGGCGACCGCCGCGCCGGCGCCCAGGTCCGCCCGCAGGCGCTCGGCGCTCGGCCGCGGCCACTGGTTGAAGGGGACGAGCCGGCGGGCGAAGGCCCAGCGGGCGGGTCGCTCAGAGGGCATCGAGCTGCCTCATGGCGGCCGGCAGGAGGCGCAGGTCGACGAGCCCGGTGAGCAGGGCCTTGCCGAGGGTGGCCTCCTCCTCGTGGAGCAGCCGGTAGTACTGCACCTTCATGGTCAGGGCGCTGCCGAGGAGGATGGCGAGCATCGTCACCGGGGCGCTGAGGGCCAGGGTGGCGGCGCCGGTGATCGCCTGGCCGAAGGTGCAGCCCATGGCCAGCACGCCGCCGACCCCCATCAGGAGCCCGCCGAGGAGGTGGTTGCCGAGGTCGGCCCGGGAGGCGAACCACTCCAGGCGCAGGGAGCGGCTGAAGAGCCCCGCCAGGAAGGAGCCGGCGATCACCCCGGCGGCGAGGGCGACGCCGATGGTGGCCAGGGCCGGGTCGAGGCCGTGGCCGACGTAGCCCGCCCCCTGGGCGACGGGGCCGACGAAGCTCAGCCCCTGGGGCGCGAGCAGCCGCGCGCTCTCCGGGCGCCCGGCCTCGCTGTCCGGGTGGTGGAAGGACCAGTTGGTGGCGTAGCTCTGCAGGTCCTGGCGCTGCCCGAAGTCGTCCACGACCCAGACGTTGCTGGAGATCAGGAGCACGGCGACCACCGCCGCCCCGACGGCGGCGCCGCCGAGCAGGTGCCCGCGGCTGCGCCGGAGCGCCGCCGAGCGCAGCGCCGCGTAGAGCAGCCCGAGGCACAGCGCCGCGGCGATGAGGGGGCGGACCCGGGCCGCCGCCTCGCCGGCGGCCAGGCTGGCGAGGCCCTGGCCGTGGGGGAGCTCGATGGCGAGCGCGTCGATCCAGCCGAAGAGCAGGCCCCGCAGGGGGAGCTCCAGGCCCGGCGGCGGATTGGTCATGTAGTAGGCGCTGACCCCCAGGACGGCGGCGACCACGAGGGACTTGAGGTTCCCGGCGCCGAGGCGCACGAGGACCTTGTTGCCGCAGCCGCCGCCGAGGGTCATGCCGACGCCGAAGAGCAGGCCGCCGAGGAGGTAGCCGGCCCAGGCGAAGTCGGCGCTGCGGTAGGGCGGCATGGTGCGCTCGGCGCCGATGAGCCCGAGGGGCTCGAGCAGCGCGACGCCGGCCGCGGCCACGGCGATGGCGAGCAGCCAGGCGCGCAGGCGCCGGAAGTCGCCCATGTTCACGGCGTCGGAGACGGCGCCCATGGTGCAGAAGTGGGTCCGGTTCACGACGGCGCCGAGCAGCACGGCGATAAGGAAGATGCTGCCGAGCAGGGCCCAGCGCGCGGCGGCGAAGGACTCGAAGGCCATGGTGAGCTCCCTTGCAGCGGCTCTTGTGCGCCCGGCTTCGGTCCGTAGGCGGCGCCTACCCCGCTCCGGGGCGCCGGGGCTGCATTGGGGCTCATTCTTCACAGGAGCGGGGGCGGGCGGAATACCCATTCGGTAATACGCCGGGGCGGCGGCCGCCGGGGCCGCCGCCCCCGCCCTAGCGGGCCGAGCGCTGGGAGCGCCCCAGGCCGAGGTCGAGCGCCTTGATGGCCGCCTCCACCCGGGAGTGGACCTCGAGCTTGCGCAGCACGGACTTGACGTGGAGCTTCACGGTGCCGTCGGAGATGCCGAGGTGGCGGGCGATAACCTTGTTGCTCTCGCCCTCGGCGAGGCGCTCGAGGATGTCGCGCTCGCGGGGGGTGAGGGCGGCGAA
>NZ_NRSH01000157.1 GCF_016584055.1 Halorhodospira neutriphila | reverse complement strand
GCCGAGGCCCGTGAGGCGCCGGCGCTGCCCCTGGAGGTGGCGGGCGCCGGCGGCCTCGAGGCGCCGGCGCAGGGCGCGGGTGCGCTCGAGCCAGGCGGCGGCGTCGGGGCTGAGCGCCTCGGCGGCCGCCGACGGGGTCGGGGCGCGCAGGTCGGCGGCGAGGTCGGCGATGGTGACGTCGACCTCGTGGCCGACGGCACTGACCACCGGGATCGGGCAGGCGCGGATGGCGCGGGCGACCGCCTCCTCGTTGAACGGCCACAGGTCCTCGAGGGAGCCGCCGCCGCGGGTCAGCAGCAGGACGTCGACCTCGCGGCGCCGCCCGGCGAGCTCCAGGGCCCGGGCGATGGCCGGCGCCGCCCCCTCGCCCTGGACGGCGACGGGGTAGATGAGCACCGGCAGGGCCGGGAAGCGGCGCGCGAGCACGGTGAGCACGTCCCGGATGGCCGCCCCGGTGGGGGAGGTCACCACGCCGAGGCGCTGCGGCTGGGCCGGCAGGGGGCGCTTGTCCGCGGCGCTAAACAGCCCCTCGGCGGCGAGGCGCTGCTGGAGCGCCTCGAAGGCCTGGCGCAGCGCCCCCTCGCCGGCCTCCTCGAGGTGCTCGACGATGAGCTGGAACGCCCCGCGGGCCGGGTAGAGGCTCGCCTTGGCCCGCACCCGCACCTGGTCCCCGTCGCCGGGGCGGTGGCGCAGGGCCGAGGCGCGGCCGCGGAAGAGCGCGCAGCGGACCTGGGCGCCGGCGTCCTTGAGGGTGAAGTAGATGTGCCCCGAGGCCGGGCGGGCGAGGTTGGAGATCTCGCCCTCGACCCAGACGGTGGGCAGGGCGGTCTCGAGCATCCCGCGCACCTCCTGGTTGAGCTGCGAGGGGGTGTAGACCGGGGTCGCCTCGGACGGCATAGGGCAGGGCCTCACTGCGGCGCGAGGGGCCTACGGTACAGGCCGAGCGCTCGGCGGGGGAAGTTGCTTGAGACTATTCCAATTCAAGCCGTAAAATACACGGCTATCCTCTTTAAAAATACCCCCTGACGAGCCGAGGAAGCGCTTGATGCGAATCGCCCAAGAAGCCTTGACCTTCGACGATGTTTTGCTCTTGCCGGCCGAGTCCCGCGTGGTGCCGCGAGAGGTCGATCTGCGCACGCCGCTGAGCCGCAATATCGAGCTCAACATCCCGGTTATCTCGGCGGCGATGGATACGGTGACCGAGGCGCGGCTGGCCATCGCGCTGGCCGAGCAGGGCGGGGTCGGCATCGTCCACAAGAACATGACCGTCGAGGCGCAGGCCGCCGAGGTGCGCCGGGTGAAGAAGTTCGAGAGCGGGATCATCAAGGAGCCGATCTCGGTGTCGCCCTACGCGAGCATCGGCGAGGTCCTCGAGCTGACCCGCGAGCAGGGGATCTCCGGGGTGCCGGTGGTCGACGGCGAGGAGCTCGTCGGCATCGTCACCGGCCGGGACCTGCGCTTCGAGACCCGCACCGGCGAGCCGATCTCGGTGGCCATGACCCCCAAGAGCCGCCTGGTGACCGTCCGCGAGGGGGCGAGCCGCGAGGAGGTGCTCAGCCGGCTCCACCAGCACCGCATCGAGAAGGTCCTCGTCGTCGACGACGCCTTCCACCTGCGCGGGATGATCACCGTCAAGGACATCCAGAAAAGCCACGACTACCCCAACGCCTGCAAGGACCAGTACGCGCGGCTGCGCGTCGGGGCCGCCGTGGGCGTCGGCGAGGGCGCCGAGGAGCGGGCCGCGGCGCTCGCCGAGGCGGGGGCCGACCTGCTCGTCGTCGACACGGCCCACGGCCACACCGCCGGGGTCATCGAGCGGGTCCGCTGGGTCAAGCGCCACCACCCCGAGGTCGACGTCATCGCCGGCAACATCGCCACCGGCGAGGCCGCCCGGGCGCTGCTCGAGGCCGGCGCCGACGGCGTGAAGGTGGGGATCGGCCCCGGATCGATCTGCACCACGCGGGTGATCGCCGGCGTCGGCGTGCCGCAGGTGACCGCCATCCACAACGTCGCCGAGGCCCTCGAGGGCACCGACGTGCCGCTGATCGCCGACGGCGGCGTCCGCTTCTCCGGCGACGCCGCCAAGGCGCTCGCCAGCGGCGCCCACTCGGTGATGATCGGCAGCCTGCTCGCCGGCACCGAGGAGGCCCCCGGCGAGGTGGAGCTCTACCAGGGCCGCTCCTACAAGTCGTACCGGGGCATGGGCTCGCTCGGGGCCATGTCCGGCAGCCAGGGCAGCGCCGACCGCTACTTCCAGGAGGGGGCGCAGTCGGTGGACAAGCTCGTCCCCGAGGGCATCGAGGGGCGCGTGCCGTACAAGGGCAGCATGGTGGCGATCGTCAACCAGCTCATCGGCGGGATCCGCGCCAGCATGGGCTACGTCGGCTGCGCCGACATGGCGCAGATGCGCACCCGCCCGCAGTTCGTGAAGATCACCGGCGCCGGCATGCGCGAGAGCCACGTCCACGACGTGGCCATCACGAAAGAGGCGCCCAACTACCGCGTCGACTGAGCGAGCCGGAACCATGCCCAACGCCGCCGCAGCGGCGGGCGATATCCACGCCCACCGCATCCTGATCCTCGACTTCGGCTCGCAGTACACCCAGCTGATCGCCCGGCGGGTGCGCGAGTGCGGGGTCTACTGCGAGATCCGCGCCTGCGACAGCGCCGATGCGGCGATCCGCGAGTTCGCCCCGAGCGGGGTGATCCTCTCCGGCGGGCCCGAGTCGGTGACCGACACCGAGACGCCGCGGGCGCCGGCGGCGGTCCTCGAGCTCGGCGCCCCGGTGCTCGGCATCTGCTACGGCATGCAGGCGATGGCCGCGCAGCTCGGCGGCCGCGTCGAGGCCTCGGCGCACAAGGAGTTCGGCTACGCCCAGCTCCGCGTCCACGGCCACTCGCGGCTGCTGCGCCAGATCGAGGACCACGCCGGCGCCGAGGGCGAGGCGCTCCTCGACGTCTGGATGAGCCACGGCGACCGCGTCGCCGAGCCGCCGCCGGGCTTCCGGGTCATCGCCGCCACCGACGCCGCGCCGGTGGCCGCCATCGGCGACGACGATCGGGGGTGGTACGGCCTGCAGTTCCACCCCGAGGTGACCCATACCCCCCAGGGCGGGCGGATCCTCGAGCGCTTCGTCCGCGACATCTGCGGCTGCCCCGGCGACTGGACGCCGGGGAACATCGTCGAGGACAGCGTCGCCCGGCTGCGCGAGCGCATCGGCGAGCGGCGCGTCGTCCTCGGCCTCTCCGGCGGCGTCGACTCCGCGGTGACCGCGGCGCTCCTCCACCGGGCCATCGGCGATCAGCTCACCTGCGTCTTCGTCGACAACGGCCTGCTGCGCCTCGGCGAGGGCGAGCAGGTCATGGCCACCTTCGCCCGCCACATGGGCGTCCACGTCCTCTACGTCGACGCCGAGGCGCGCTTCCTCGAGGCGCTCGCCGGCGTCGAGGACCCGGAGGAGAAGCGCCGGATCATCGGCAATCTCTTCGTCGAGATCTTCGACGAGGAGGCGGCCAAGCTCGAGGGGGTCACCTTCCTCGCCCAGGGGACCATCTACCCCGACGTGGTCGAGTCCGCCGGCAGCGCCGGTGGCGTCGGCGGCAAGGCCCACGTCATCAAGTCCCACCACAACGTCGGCGGCCTGCCCGAGCAGATGAAGCTCGAGCTCGTCGAGCCGCTGCGCGAGCTCTTCAAGGACGAGGTGCGCCGGGTCGGGCTCGAGCTCGGCCTGCCGGCGGACATGCTCTACCGCCACCCCTTCCCCGGGCCGGGGCTCGGGGTGCGCATCCTCGGCGAGGTCCGCAAGGCCTACGCCGACCGGCTGCGCCGCGCCGACGCCATCTTCATCGAGGAGCTCCACGCCGCCGGCTGGTACGAGCGCACCAGCCAGGCCTTCGCCGTCTTCCTGCCGGTGCGCTCGGTGGGCGTCACCGGCGACGGCCGGCGCTACGAGCACGTCATCGCCCTGCGCGCCGTGGAGACCGTCGACTTCATGACCGCCCGCTGGGCGGAGCTGCCCTACAGCTTCCTCGACCACGTCTCGCGGCGGATCATCAACGAGATCGACGGCATCTCCCGGGTCGTCTACGACATCTCCGGCAAGCCGCCGGCGACCATCGAGTGGGAGTGACCGCGCCGCAGCCGGACGATGCCGGCTGGATGGGCCGCGCCCTGGCGCTGGCCCGCTACGCTGGGGAGAGCGGCGAGGTCCCCGTCGGGGCGGTGGTGGTGCGCGGCGGCGCCTGCCTGGGGGAGGGGTGGAACCACCCCATCGGCGCCGCCGATCCCGCCGCCCACGCCGAGATCGGCGCCCTGCGCGCCGCCGGCGCCGCCGCCGGGGCCTACCGCCTGCCGGGGGCGACGCTCTACGTCACCCTCGAGCCGTGCTTCATGTGCGCCGGCGCCGCCGTCCACGCCCGCCTCGAGCGGCTGGTCTACGGCGCCCCGGAC
>NZ_NRSH01000156.1 GCF_016584055.1 Halorhodospira neutriphila | reverse complement strand
CCCCGGCGAGGCCGCCCATGTAGAGGGCCTCGAAGCCGTACTGGCGCTCCAGGATCCGGCGCGGCAGGCCCAGGCCGGCGACGAGGCGCTCGCGCAGGTCGGGCCGGCGCAGGTAGAGCAGCCACGCCAGCAGCGCCCCGGCGGCCGCCAGGTAGAGCGGCGGGGTGGCGAAGGCGTGGCCGATGAACCCGGCGGCGCCGTGGTACGCCTCGGCGACGTGGGCCAGGCCGGTCCCCTCGGCGAGTACCTGGATGCCGCCGCCCTCGCCGGTGAGCAGGTCGCCGGCGACCATCGGCCCGAAGGTGTAGAGGCCGATGAGCGCCGAGGGCACGGCGAGCAGGATCAGCGGCACCGTCACCACCGCCGGGCTCTCGTGGAGGTGCTCCCGGGCGTGGGGGTCGAGGCGCTCCTCGCCGTGGAAGACCAGGAAGAGCAGCCGGAAGCTGTACAGGGCGGTGACGAAGACGCCGAGCACCAGCAGCCCGTAGGCGAGCCCCGTCGCCGCCCCATCGGCGTGGCCGACGGCGGCGATGATCCCCTCCTTGGAGAAGAAGCCGGCGAAGCCGGGGAAGCCGATCAGCGCCAGGGTGCCGATGAGCATGGCGGCGTAGGTGATCGGCATGTACCGGGCCAGCCCGCCCATCCGGCGCATGTCCTGCTCGTGGTGCAGGGCGACGATCACCGAGCCGGCGGCGAGGAAGAGCAGCGCCTTGAAGAAGGCGTGGGTGAAGAGGTGGTAGACCCCCGCGGAGTAGGCGGAGACCCCCAGGGCCGCGGTCATGTAGCCGAGCTGCGAGAGCGTCGAGTAGGCGATGACGCGCTTGATGTCGTTCTGCACCAGGCCCACCAGCCCCATGAGGAAGGCGGTCAGCGCCCCGACCACCAGGATCACGGTCAGCGCGACGCCGGAGAGCTCGTAGAGCGGCGAGAGCCGGGCGACGAGGAAGATGCCGGCGGTGACCATGGTGGCGGCGTGGATCAGCGCCGAGATCGGCGTCGGGCCCTCCATGGAGTCCGGCAGCCAGACGTGCAGCGGCACCTGCGCCGACTTGCCCATGCAGCCGAAGAAGATCAGCAGCCCGGCCACCGTCGCCAGCGGCCACTCGGCGCCGCCGAAGAGCGCCACCGTCGCGTCCGGCGCCGCCTCGAGGGCGGCGAAGAGCTCGCCGTAGTGCACCGTGCCGAAGGCGGCGGCGAGCACGGCGATGCCGAGCAGCAGCCCCAGGTCGCCGAGGCGGTTGACCAGGAAGGCCTTGAGGTTGGCGACGATGGCGCTCTCGCGGGTGAACCAGAAGCCGATGAGCAGGTAGGAGACCAGGCCCACGGCCTCCCAGGCGAAGAACAGCTGCAGGAGGTTGTTCGCCATGACCAGGGTGAGCATGGCGAAGGTGAACAGGGCGATGTAGCTGAAGAAGCGCTGGTAGCCGGCGTCGTCGTGCATGTAGCCGATGGTGTAGACGTGGACCATCAGCGAGACGAAGGCCACCGTCGCCATCATCACCGCCGTGAGCCGGTCGACGAGGAAGCCGGCCTCCAGGCGCAGCTCGCCCACCGCCGCCCAGGTGTAGGCGGTGGTCTCGATCGGCGCGAGCCCGCCCCAGAGCAGGCCGTAGAGGACCCACAGGGAGAGGCCGAAGGAGCCGGCCACGGCCAGGATGGTGACCCAGTGGGCGCCGGCGCGCCCGATCCAGCGGCCGCCGAGCCCGGCGATCAGGGCGGCGGCGAGCGGCAGCAGCACGATGAGGTAGAGGACCGTCTCCATGGCTTAGCCCCTCATGGCATCCAGGGAAGCGACGTTGATGTCGCCGCGCGCGCGGAACAGCACCACGACGATGGCCAGCCCGATGGCCGCCTCCGCCGCTGCCACGGTCAGGATGAAGAAGACGAACAGCTGGCCGGCGATATCCTCGAGATAGGCCGAGAAGCCGATGAAGTTGATGTTGACGGCGAGCAGGATCAGCTCGATGCACATCAACAGCAGGATGACGTTCTTGCGGTTGAGGAAGATCCCCGCCACACCGAGGGAGAAGAGCAGCGCCCCGAGGATCAGGTAGTCGGACAGCTCAATCATTGGGCCTTCCCGCTTGCCTAGACGTGCATGGACCCGAGGCCGTGGCGCTCACTGCTCGGCGCCGCCTCCGCGGGGCTTCATCTTGACGATGCGCAGCCGCTCCCGCTTGCTCGTCGCCAGCTGCTCGCCGATGCGCTGGTAGCGCCCGCGCTGCACCGGCCGCAGGGTCAGCGCGATGGCCGCGACGATGGCGACGAGCAGGATCGCGCCGGCGATCTCGAACGGGTAGACGTACGCGGTGTAGAGCAGCGCGCCGAGGACCTGGATGTTGTTCGTCTCGCCGCTCGGCGCCGGGATCATGCCGCCGGTGAGCCCGGCCTGCTCGGCGAGGATCACCCCGCCGAGCTGCGCCGCCATGAGCGCCGCGACCAGCGCCCCCACCGGCAGGTAGCGGGCGAAGCCCTCGCGCAGCGGCGCGACGTTGATATCGAGCATCATCAGCACGAAGAGGAAGAGCACCATCACCGCGCCGACGTAGATCACCACGAGGGCGATGCCGAGGAACTCGGCGCCGGCGAGCACCCAGAGGATCGCCGCGTTGAAGAACGCCAGCACCAGGAACAGCGCCGCGTGCACCGGGTTGCGCACGGTGATGACCATGGCGCCGGCGAACAGCAGCACCGCAGCGAAGATGTAGAAGATCACCTGCTCCATAAGCCTTCGAGGTCCTTCGTTAGCGCTCGGCGGGCCCCTCGCCCGCTCAGCGGTACGGCGCGTCGGCGGCCCGGTCGGCGGCGATCTGCGCCTCGTGGCGGTCGCCCATCTCGAGCAGCCCCTGCTTGTCGATGACGCGCTCGCTGGCGTCCTCCATGTGGAAGAGGTCGACCCGCGTCAGGACGATGGAGTCCACCGGGCACGACTCCTCGCAGAGGCCGCAGTAGATGCACTTGAACATGTCGATGTCGTAGCGGCTGGTCCGCCGCGTGCCGTCCTGGCGCTGGTACGAGTCGATGGTGATCGCCAGCGCCGGGCAGACGGCCTCGCAGAGCTTGCAGGCGATGCAGCGCTCCTCGCCGTTGGGGTAGCGGCGCAGCGCCAGGTGCCCGCGAAAGCGCGGCGACTTCGGCGCCCGCTCCTCGGGGAACTCGAGGGTGACGCTGCGGCGGAAGAGGTGGCGGCCGGTCAGGCGCATCCCCCGCAGCAGCTCCACGAGCAGGAAGCCTTGCAGATACTCGCTCAGCGGTCTCATGACCGTCCCCCCGTCAGAACCATGGGCCGAGGCCGGTGTAGGCGAAGCCGGTCAGCACGACCAGCCAGACCACGGTCACCGGTATGAGCACCTTCCAGCCGAGCCGCATGATCTGGTCGTAGCGGTAGCGCGGGAAGGTGGCGCGGAACCACAGGTAGCAGAAGGCGAAGATCGCCGCCTTGAGCACCAGCCAGACGACCCCCGGCACCCAGGCGAGGGCCGGGCCGAGCACCGGCAGGCCGGCCACCGGCGAGTACCAGCCGCCGAGGAAGAGCGTGGCGGCGATCACCGAGATCAGCAGCATGTTGGCGTACTCGGCGAGGAAGAAGACGGCGAAGGCCATCCCCGAGTACTCGACGTGGAAGCCGGCGACGATCTCCGACTCGCCCTCGGCGACGTCGAAGGGGGCGCGGTTGGTCTCCGCCACCCCGGCGATCCAGTAGACCAGGAACAGCGGCAGCAGCGGGAGCCAGAACCAGTTCCAGACCGGGCCGGCCTGCGCCTCGACGATGCCGGTCAGGCTCATCGTCCCCGCCGCCATGAGCACCCCCACCAGGGCGAAGCCCATGGCGATCTCGTAGGAGATGATCTGCGCGGCGCTGCGCAGCGTGCCGAGCAGGGCGTACTTGGAGTTGGAGGCCCAGCCGGCGAGCAGCAGGCCGTAGACCCCCAGGGAGGTCATGGCCAGGATGTAGAGCAGCCCGGCGTTGATATCGGCGATGGCCCAGCCCTGGTCGAAGGGGATCACCGCCCAGGCGGCGAGCGAGGGCATGATGGCCATGGTCGGCGCGATGACGAACAGCGCCCGGTTGGCCTGGGTGGGGATCGTGATCTCCTTGAACAGGAGCTTGAGGGCATCGGCGATGGGCTGCAGCAGCCCGCGGTAGCCGACCCGGTTGGGCCCGCGGCGGTCCTGCATGTGGCCGATGACCCGCCGCTCGGCGTAGGTGAAGTACGCCACCGCGAGGAACAGCGGGATCAGCACCGCCCAGATCTTGGCGACTTGCCAGAAGAGTGTCTCGAACATGCCCTCGTGCTCCTCCTGCTGCGCCCTAGAGCGCCTCGACGGTCACCGCCCCGAAGGGCGGGCCGAGCGCGGCGCGGCCGTCCAGGGCGGCCGGGATCCATACCGTGCGCGCCGGGACCTGCGGGTCGACGGCCGCCGGCAGCTCGGCGGCGCCGGCCGGCGCCCGGACGCGGACCTGGGCGCCGGCGCGCACCCCGAGCTGCTCGGCGGTCTCCGGGGC
>NZ_NRSH01000155.1 GCF_016584055.1 Halorhodospira neutriphila | reverse complement strand
CACGGCGGGGGCCGGGGGGTGGAGCTGCTCGGCCCCGTGCCGGCGCCCATGGAGCGCCGCGAGGGCCGCCACCGCGCCCACCTGATGGTCCGCGCCGCCCAGCGCCCGGCCCTGCAGCGGTTCCTGCGCCGCTGGAGCCAGGCGCTGGGGGGGCTCGAGGGGGCGCGCCGGGTGCGCTGGTCACTGGATGTCGACCCCGTGGAGATGACGTAGCGATGTTTGCCCTGACCAAGATCCTCGGCGCCCTGCTGATGCCCCTGAGCCTGGTCCTGCTGGCGGCGCTGCTCGGCGCGGCGCTGCTCTTCACCCGCCGGGCGCGCCTCGGCCGCCGGGTGGTGCTCGGCACGCTGGCCGCCCTCTACCTGCTCGGCCTGGAGGCCACCGCCGGGCTGCTCCTCGCGCCGCTGGAGCGCCAGTACCCGGCGCTGCTCGAGCCGCGGGCGCAGGTGGCGGCGCCGGTCTCCCACATCGTGGTCCTCGGCGAGGGGCACCGGCTCGATCCGCGCCTGCCCGTCACCGCGCAGCTCAACGCCAACGCGGCGGTGCGGCTGCTCGAGGGCGTGCGGCTGCAGCGCGCCTTCCCCGACGCCACCCTGGTCCTCGGCGGCGGCGCGGTCTTCGGCGAGACGCCGAACTCAGCGGTCATGCACCGCCTGCTGCGCGCCGTCGGCCTCGACCCTGGCGCCGTGGTCCGGCTCGAGACGCCGCGCAACACCGTCGAGGAGGCGCGGGCCGTGGCCGGGCGGGTCGGCGGCCCGGGCGCCGGGCGGGTGGTCCTGGTCACCGAGGCCTCCCACATGCCCCGGGCCGTGGCCCTCTTCCGGGGCCAGGGGCTCGATCCCGTCCCCGCCCCGACGCGCCACCGCGTGCGCGGGCGCGAGGCCGGCGCGGGGCCGCGCTTGCGCGACTTCCTGCCCTCGGCGGAGGGGCTGCGGATGAGCGAGCGCGCCTTCCATGAGTACCTGGGCCTCGCCTGGGCGTGGCTGCGCGGCTGGACGGGCTAGGCCCGCTCGACCTGGTGCTGCGAGAGGGTCAGGGTGGTGTGCTGCCCGGCGAGGTCGAGGAGGATCATCACCCGCTCGTCGCTGCGCTGGGTGCGGAAGAGCCCCTCGTAGCCGTGGAAGGGCCCGTCGAGGACGCGGACCCGCTCGCCCGGCTGCAGCGGCTCCGGGCAGAGGTCGCAGCAGCCGCCCTCGGTGCGCTCGCGGATCGCCGCCACGAGCTCGTCGGGGACCCGCGCCGGCCAGGTCCCGAAGCGCACCAGCCGGCTGACGCCGAGGGTGGAGCGGATCGGGCTCCAGTCCTCCTCGCCGGCAGCGAGGCGGATGAACAGGTAGCGCGGGAACATCGGCTCGACGAGGGTCTCGTAGCGCCCCCGCCGGCGGCGCCGGACGCGGATGTAGGGCAGGTAGCAGCGGAACCCCTGCTGATCGAGGTTCCAGCGCGCCTTCTCCTCCTGGCGCGGCTTGCTGTGGATCAGGTACCAGCAGTCACTTCGCCCCTTCATCGTCGGCCTCCGTGAGCACGAAGATGGCCCCGCAGTAGGGGCAGCTGGCGTAGCCGAGCTCCCCGACGGGGAGGTAGACCCGCGGGTGGGAGCTCCACAGGTACATCTCGGGCGTCGGGCAGCAGACCGGCAGGTCCGCGGCCGTAACGGTGTAGCGGCGCCTGGCGCTGGGCTCCATCAGGTCCGTGCGGTCGTGGGTCTGGGGATCGCTCACCGTACCCTCCTGCCGCCAGTGTGCGGCGCTGCTGTGGGGTGGGGGGCCCTTGCCGCCCCGGGCAGTGCGGCGATTGTAACGGGTCGGCCGTCTGCGTACGCTATCGCCTGTAGTGCAAACGGACTGACCCCGTGAGTCAAGACGCCCCCAGGCCCAATCGGCGCCACCACCTGCGCCTCCGGCTGAGCGCCAGCGTAGACGAGCCGGGATACCGCGAGGCGGCGCGGCGTGCCCGTGAGCCCGTCCCGGCGATCGACCTCGTCCACCAGCCCGCCGCCCGGGCCCTGGTGACCCTGCTCGAGCTGCTCGAGCAGGACCGCTTCGAGGCCCCCGTGCTGCTCCTCGAGCGCGGCCTCGACGAGGACGGCACCCCCTTCGTCCACCACGAGAACGCCACGGCGGCGCTGGGAGCGGCCTGCAGCGCGCTCGCCGGCGGCGGCGCGCGCGCCCGCCCGGAGGCCGGGCCGTGGGGGGAGGCGCTCGGCGAGCTGCTCGGCCTCTGGCTGATCGGCGCCGCGGCCGACTTCCCGGAGGCCCACGAGGGGTACCTGCGCGACCTGGCCCGAGGGATGGGCGTGTGGATGGTGCCCCAGGGGTGGGGGCAGACCCTCCTGAGCGCCGGCGCCGCGGAGGCCGAGGAGGCGCCGAGCGAGCTGATGCTCGGCCTCGCCCACGAGGCCGTCGTCGAGCGGGCCCCGGGGCTGAAGCTGCGCACGGTCCGCCACGTCCTCGAGGCCCTGGACCGCAGCGCCGGGCTCGAGGCGGCGCCCGCGTGGCGGCGGGCGATCGCCTACGTCATCGGGGCGGAGCTCTACCAGAACCCCTACGGCCGGCTGCGCGCCGAGTTCCAGGCCCACCACAGCAGCCCGGCGAGCCGGCACCGGCGCGCCGTCGAGTTCATCGAGCGCGAGGCGATCCCGGCGTACCACGCGGGCTAGCCGCGCCGCTCACGCCCGGTCCCGGTCCGCCAGGTCCTGGAGCTGGAGGCTCAGCGCCCCCACCGAGATCTGCAGCTCGCGCAGCGACAGGGCCAGCGAGAGGAGCATCAGCAGCAGGCTGGCGGTGAACAGCACCTTGCCGGCGAGCGGGGCGCCGATGAAGAGCACCAGCATGCAGAGCACGCAGAAGAAGAGGCTCGCCACCCCGGCGATCTGCATGTTGCGGATCAGCAGCACGCGCCGGCGCAGGTTGTCGATCTGGGCGCCCAGGCTCCGGTCGTGGCTGCCGCGGTACTTCGGCTCCAGGTCGCGGATCAGCGAGGCCAGCGCCAGGAAGCGGTTGGTGTAGGCGAGCAGCAGCAGCGAGATCGCCGGGAAGAGCAGCGCGGGCGAGGAGAGGGTGAGCTCGGCGGCGGGCTGCGTATCGGGGGTCATGCCGTTGGCTCGCTGGACGGCGCGGGTGGCCCAAGAAGATCGACATCCACTCTAGCTCGGGATCAGCAGCGCATGAAAGCCGTACTCCCCCCCTTGCAAGGGGTCCGCATCGCCGTCGCCGGGGACCTGATGCTCGACCGCTACTGGTACGGCGCCACGGGCCGGATCTCGCCCGAGGCGCCGGTGCCGGTGGTCCACGTCGACGCGGCCGAGGAGCGCCCCGGCGGCGCCGGCAACGTCGCCCTCAACGCCGTGGCCCTCGGCGCCGGCGCCACCGTGCTCGGGCCCACCGGCGCCGACGAGGCCGGCGAGCGGCTCGCCGAGCTGCTCCGCGGCGCCGGGGTGGCGTGCCGCCTGCAGCCCGTCGACGGGGCGGCGACCATCACCAAGCTGCGGGTGATCAGCCGCCACCAGCAGCTGCTGCGCCTCGACTTCGAGCGCGGCTTCCCCGGCTTCGGCGCCGAGGCCATGGCCGCCCTGGCCGCGCCGCTGCTCGAGGCCAGCGACGTCCTCGTCCTGTCGGACTACGCCAAGGGGGCGCTCCCCGACCCGCAGGCGCTGATCGGCGCCGCCCGCCGGGCGGGGGTGCCGGTGCTCGTCGACCCCAAGGGCCGCGACTACGCCCGCTACCGCGGGGCGACGCTGCTCACCCCCAACCTCGCCGAGCTCGAGGCGGTGGTGGGCCGCTGCGCCGACGCCGCCGAGATCGCCGAGCGCGCCGGCGCCCTGGCCGCCGAGCTGGGGCTCGAGGCGGTCCTCGTCACCCGCGGCGAGGCGGGGATGACCCTGGCCCGGCCGGGGGCCGACCCCGTCCACCTGCCGACCCGGGCCCGCGAGGTCTTCGACGTCACCGGCGCCGGCGACACGGTGATCGCCACCCTCGCCGCCGCCCTCGGCGCCGGCGCGGCCCTGCCGGACGCCGCCGCCCTGGCGAACGCCGCCGCCGGCGTCGTCGTGGGCAAGCTCGGCACCGCCACGGTGACCCCCGCGGAGCTGCGCGCCGCGGCCGGGCGGCGGGGGAGCGGATCGTCATGACCAACGGCTGCTTCGACCTCCTCCACGCCGGCCACGTCGACTACCTCGCCCGCGCCCGGGAGCGCGGCGACCGGCTCATCGTCGCGGTCAACGACGACGCCTCCGTGGCCCGCCTCAAGGGGCCGCAGCGCCCGGTGGTGCCCCTGGCGCAGCGGCTGGGCGTGCTCGCCGGCCTCGAGGCCGTGGACTGGGTGGTCCCCTTCAGCGAGGACACCCCCGAGCGGCTCATCGCCGCGGTCCGCCCCGACCTGCTGGTCAAGGGCGGCGACTACCGCCCCGAGGCGATCGCCGGCTACGCGGCGGTCACCGCCGCCGGCGGCGCCGTGGAGGTCCTCCCCCTCCTCGAGGGGGCCTCCACCACCGGCCTGATCGAGCGCATCCGCGGGGGGGCGCAGGAG
>NZ_NRSH01000154.1 GCF_016584055.1 Halorhodospira neutriphila | reverse complement strand
CCTCCGGGGTCAGGGTGGGGTTGAGCCGTAGGAGGTGGCCGTCGGCGGTGCACAGCCGCAGTTGCCCGTCCTGGCAGACCAGGCGGCGGCCGCGCCAGGGCTGCTCGCCGGTGTTCTGCAGGATCCACGCCTTGCGGAAGCGGCCCTCGGCCGGGACCTGGGTGCCGTCGGGGCAGCCCCCGTCGTCGAGGAAGGTGCCCCGGTCGACCTGGCCGCTGGCGTCGACGCGGTAGACCGAGGGCTGCGGGGTGTCGGTGAACAGCCGCTGCAGCAGGCTCAGCGGGTGGAGCTCCAGCGCCTCGGCGAGGCTGATGATGGTGTTGATGCTCGGGTAGCGCCCCGGCTGCCAGGCGTCGTAGAGCGCCTGGCGGCTCAGCCCCGCGCGGCGCGCCACCTCGGTGAGGCGCAGCCCCCGCCGCCGCGCAGCCCGCCGGATATAGCCTTCGAGATCCGCCTGCATCCTGCACCTCGGCTGGGTCTCCGTCCCCTGTCCGCTCGACCGTCCCAGCTGCCCTGGGGGCTGTCAATAATCCTAGACGCTCCAGCAGGGCAGCGGCAGGGAGGCAGCAATGATCGCTGCTTTTGTCTACATTAGTAGACGTTTTTCCCTGTGCTTACTGGCGAGAGGCCGCGCAGGACGCTAGGATTTGCCACTGAAGTAGCGGGCCCGAGTCAGGGCAGTGCAGTTTCGGGAGGGACGCGGCCGAGGCGGCCGGCCCGCTCGATACGGGGGGCTGCACTGCCCTGACTCGGGCCCGCTGCCGCCCGGCGCCCGGTGCCGCTATGGCGAGGCGCTCCAGGGACCCGGTATCCTGGCGCCATTCAGCCGCGAGCCGGAGGCCGCATGTTCCTCGAGAGCAACCCGCGCTTCGTCAGCCGCCTGACCCGCGAGACCCTGGCGCTGATCATGGCCGGCGGCCGCGGCGGCCGGCTGTCGAGCCTCACCGACTGGCGGACCAAGCCGGCGATCCCCTTCGGCGGCAAGTTCCGGCTCATCGACTTCCCGCTGTCGAACTGCATCAACTCCGGCATCCGCCGCGTCGGCATCCTCACGCAGTACAAGGCCCACTCCCTCATCCAGCACGTCCAGCGCGGCTGGGGCTTCCTGCGCGGCGAGTTCGGCGAGTTCGTCGAGCTGATCCCGGCGCAGCAGCGCATGGACAAGCCCCTCTGGTACTCCGGCACGGCCGACTCGGTCTACCAGAACATCGACATCATCAAGGCCCACGACCCGAGCTACGTGCTCATCCTCGCCGGCGACCACGTCTACAAGATGGACTACGGCGCCATGATCGCCCGCCACGCCGAGTCCGGCGCCGACGTCACCGTCGGCTGCGTCCAGGTCGACCGCGAGCAGGCGCGGGCCTTCGGGGTGATGAGCGTCGAGGAGGACGGCCGGGTGACGGCCCTGACCGAGAAGCCCGCCGACCCGGAGCCGATGCCCGGCCAGCCGGACCAGGCCCTCGTCTCCATGGGGATCTACGTCTTCAACCGCGACTACCTCTTCCAGGCCCTGCGCGAGGACGCCGAGGACTTCGCGAGCTCCCGGGACTTCGGCCGCGACCTGCTGCCTCGGGCCATCGCCCGGGACCGGGTCAACGCCTTCCTCTTCAGCGACCCCGTCACCGGGCAGCAGGCGTACTGGCGCGACGTGGGCACCGTCGACGCCTTCTACCGGGCCAACCAGGAGCTCATCCAGGAGGAGCCCGAGCTCAACCTCTACGACCAGGAGTGGCCGATCTGGACCTACCAGGCCCAGCTGCCGCCGGCGAAGTTCATCCTCGACGAGGAGGGGCAGCGCGGCGTGGCCATCGACTCCATGGTCTCCGGCGGGAACATCATCGCCGGCGCCGAGGTGCGCCGCTCGGTGCTCTTCTCCCAGGTGGTGGTCGAGCCGGGCGCCCACGTCGAGGCGGCGGTGGTCCTCCCCGGGGTGACCGTCGAGGCGGGCAGCCGCATCCACGGCGCGGTGATCGACGAGGGCTGCCGGATCCCCGCCGGCACGGCCATCGGCGAGGACCTGGCCGCCGACCGCGAGCGCTTCCACGTCACCGACGGCGGGGTGGTGCTCGTCACCGCCGAGATGCTCGGCCAGGAGGTGGCCCACGTCCGGTAGGGCCGCCCGCGGCGCCGGGCGCCCCGAGCGGGCCTCCGCGGCGCACGCCCCGCGCCGCGGCGCCCCTAGCCCCTAGTCGAGCCCCTGGACGGCGGTGCGCAGGGTCTCGGCCACCCGCTCGACGGCCTCCTCGCCCATCCCCGGCCACATCGGCAGGCTGAGCACCTCGGTGCAGGCGCGCTCGGCCTCGGGGCAGCTCGCCTGCAGGGGCTGGTAGACCGGCTGGCGGTGGACCGGCACCGAGTAGTAGACCATGCAGCCGATCCCCGCCTCCTGGAGGATCTGCTGGACGGCGTCGCGCCGCCCGCCGCCGATGCGCACGGTGTACTGGTGGTAGACGTGCTCGCCGTGGGCGGCGGCGACGGGGGGCGTGACCCCCTTGATGCCCTGGAGCAGCCGGTCGTAGCCGGCGGCGATCGCCTGGCGCTGGGCGTTCCAGCCGTCCACGTGGGGGAGCTTGACCCGCAGCAGCGCCGCCTGCATGGCGTCGAGCCGGGAGTTGTAGCCGATCCGGGGGTGGTGGTCCCGCCGGCTGGAGCCGTGCAGGCGCAGCAGCCGGCAGCCCTCGGCGAGGGCGTCGTCGTCGGTGGTGATCATCCCGCCGTCGCCGAAGCCGCCGAGGTTCTTGGTCGGGTAGAAGGAGTGGGCGCCGAGATCGCCGAGGGCGCCGAGCCGCCGGCCGCCCTGGCGGGCGCCGAAGGCCTGGGCGACGTCCTCGACCACCCGCAGGCCGCGGCGCCGGGCGAGCTCGTTGACCGCGGCCATGTCCGGGCCCTGGCCGAAGATGTGCACCGGCAGCAGCGCCTTGGTCCGCGCGCTGCAGGCGGCCTCGAGGGTCTCGGCGGTGACGTTGAAGGTGGCCGGGTCGATGTCGGCGAAGCGTGGCGTCGCCCCGAGCAGGCTGATCACCTCGGCGGAGGCGAAGAAGGTGAACGGCGAGGTGACCACCTCGTCGCCGGGCCCCACGCCGGCTGCGGCCAGGGCGATGAGCAGCGCGTCGGTGCCGCTGTTGACGCCGACGGCGTGGCGGCAGCCGAGGTGCTCGGCGACCTCGCGCTCGAAGGCCTCGACGGTGGGGCCGAGGACGTAGGCGCCCGAGGCGAGCAGCTCGGTGGCGGCGGCCTCGAGCTCCTCGCGCAGGGCCTCGTACTGGGGGCGGGGGTTGTAGATCGGGATCTGCACGGGGGAGTGCTCCTATCCTGCGGGGGCGGAACGCAGCTGCTCGGTGGCCTCGGCGAGCAGCTCGACGATGGCCGCGGAGAAGCGCCCGTCCGAGCGGCAGGGGCGGCGCTCGCGGACGGCCTCGAGGAAGTGCTCGAGCTCGAGGCGCAGGGGCTGGCCGTGGCCGTGGTAGACCACCTCGGCGCCCTCGTCGCGGTTCTCGAGGCGCTCGTCGATGCCCTTGCGGTGGTGCGTGACGGTCTGGTGGAGCTCGTCGTAGGTCACCATGCCCGCGGTGCCGACGATCACCAGCGAGCGGCGCTTCTCCGGCCAGAGCCAGGAGCAGTGCAGGTGGCTCTCGACGCCGCCGGGGTAGCGCAGGTGGAGGTGGACGTCGTCCTCGATCTGCGGCTGCAGGATGCACTGCCCGGTGGCCTGCACCGCCGTCGGCGCGGCGTCGAGGAGGAAGCGCTGCACGGCGGCGTCGTGGGAGCCGAGGCACCACAGGGCGTTCTCGTAGTCCCGGGCGCGGCCGAGGCCGAGGCGCTCCTGGTGGATGCTGCGCACGCGGCCGATGGCGCCGCTGGCGAGGAAGTCGCGCAGCCAGAGGATGGCCGGCTGGAAGAGCAGCAGGTGGCCGACCATGAGCACCCGCCCCTCGGCCTCGGCCAGCTCCGCGAGCGCCCAGGCCTCCGCGGGCGTGGGCGTCAGCGGCTTCTCCACGAAGACGTCCTTGCCGGCCTCCAGGCAGGCGCGGACCACCTCGTAGTGGGTCGCCACGGGGGTGGCGACGGCCACGGCGTCGATCTGCCGGTCCGCGAGCAGCTCCCGGTGGTCGCGGTAGGCGGGCAGCGGGCCGTAGTGCTCGGCCATGCGCGCCCGGTTCGCCTCCTGGGGGTCGGCGATCGCCCGCAGGGCGCCGAGCTCGTGGAGGTTGCCGATGAGGTTGCGGCCCCAGCCGCCCGCGCCGATCACGCCGACCTGCGGCGGGGGGGCGGGCTGTTGCGGGGAGGCGGTTGCGGTCATGGGCGGCTCGGCTTCAGGGACGACGGGGCGCGCAATGTTGGCGAAGAGCGTACCAGAGGGCGCAAGCGAAATGCATTACGCCGGGCCGGGCTCGGCCTCGGCGAGGGCGCGGGCGAGGCGCTCCCAGGCCGGCTCGCTGTCCGGGAGGCCGAGGCGCAGGCCGGCCGGCGCGTCGAAGGCGCGGACCCAGATCCCCGCCCGGGCCAGGGCGGCCTGCCGGGCCCGGGCGGGGATCTGGG
>NZ_NRSH01000153.1 GCF_016584055.1 Halorhodospira neutriphila | reverse complement strand
GCGCTCGCCCCGCCCGCCGGCCGGCTGCGCTGGCGCTCGGCCTCCTGGTGCTCGCGGCTGAGGGTGTCGAAGAGCTCCTCGTCCTCCTCCGCGCCGCCGACGCGCAGGTCGACCCGCGAGCCCGAGGAGGAGCCGGAGGCGATGCGCGAGATGCGCGAGGAGCTCCGCACCCTGCGCAGCCTCTTCGAGAACCAGCTCTCGGTG
Organism: Halorhodospira neutriphila; assembly: GCF_016584055.1. Taxonomy (GTDB): domain Bacteria; phylum Pseudomonadota; class Gammaproteobacteria; order Nitrococcales; family Halorhodospiraceae; genus Halorhodospira; species Halorhodospira neutriphila. The sequence goes on along the minus strand of NZ_NRSH01000153.1, from coordinate 4,433 downwards.
CTCGAGTGGGAGCGGATGGGGCGGCGCCACCCCGCCCGCGCCACGGTGCTCAAGCGCCTCGCCGACCTCGGGCTCGGCTCCGACGTCAGCCGCCACCTCGCCGAGCATCTCCAGGGTGATGAGGAGCCCGACGCGGCGCTGCGCAAGGCGCTGGCGCTCGTCGCCCGGCACCTGCCCGTCGCCGACGACGAGATCGTCAGCCGCGGCGGCGTGGTGGCCCTCGTCGGCCCCACCGGCGTCGGCAAGACCACGACGGTGGCCAAGCTCGCCGCCCGCTACGCGCTGCACCACGGCCGCGAGCAGGTGGCCCTGGTGAGCACGGACAACTACCGCGTCGGGGCGCAGGACCAGCTGCTCACCTACGCCCGCATCCTCGACGTCCCCGTCTACACGGCGACCAACCGCCACGAGCTGCGCAGCCTGGTCGACGACCTGATGGGCCGCGGGCTGGTGCTCATCGACACCGTCGGCATGAGCCAGCGCGACGTGCGCCTCGCCGAGCAGTTCAAGACCCTCGGCAGCGCCCAGGGGCTGGTGCGCACCTACCTGGTGCTCTCGGCGGCCACGCAGCTGTCGACGCTGACCGAGTCCGTCAGCGCCTTCGCCGGCGCGGAGCCGGTCGGCTGTATCTTCACCAAGGTCGACGAGGCCACTACCCTGGGAGGGGCTTTGACCTGCGCCTTGCGGACCCGGCTGCCGGTGAGCTATCTGGGCGTCGGCCAGCGGGTGCCCGAGGATCTGCAGGCGGCGAAGGGGGAGAACCTCGTCCACCGGGCGTGCGCGCTGCTCGACGAGGAGGGGAGCCAGGAGCCCGACGAGGAGGCCTTGGCCCTGTCGCTCGGCGGAGGGGCTCATGTTCCTGAGTGAGCCGGGCTTCGATCAGGCTGCGGGGTTGCGCAGGATGGCCAGTACCAAGCCGACCAAGGTGATCGCCATCACCGGGGGCAAGGGCGGGGTCGGCAAGACCAATATCTCGGTGAACCTCGCGGCCTCGCTGACGCGGCTGGGCTCCGAGGTGATGCTCTTCGACGCCGACCTGGGCCTCGCCAACGTCGACGTCGCCCTCGGCCTCTCCCCGGAGCGCAACCTCTCCCACGTCATCGCCGGCGAGTCCTCCCTCGAGGAGATCCTCGTGGACGCCCCGGGCGGCTTCACCATCGTCCCGGCGGCCTCCGGGACCCAGCGCATGGCGGAGCTGAGCGCCAGCGAGCACGCTGGCCTGATCCGCTGCTTCAGCGAGCTCAACCGCGACGTCGACGTCCTGCTGGTGGACACCGCGGCGGGGATCTCCGAGGGGGTGGTCAACTTCGTGCGCGCCTGCCGCGAGCTGATCGTCGTCGCCTGCGACGAGCCGTCCTCGGTCACCGACGCCTACGCCCTGATCAAGGTCCTCAACCGCCACGGCATCGAGCGCTTCCACATGGTCGCCAACCGCGTCCGCAGCCGGCGCGAGGGGCAGCGGCTGCACCAGAAGCTGGCCATGGCCACCGAGCGCTTCCTCGACCTGAACCTGGACTTCATCGGGGCGATCCCCGAAGATGACCGTCTACGCCGGGCGGTGCAGAAGCAGCTGCCGGTGGTGCAGACCCACCCGAACAGCCCCTCGGCCCGCGCCTTCCACAACCTGGCGCGGCGGATCGACAGCTGGCCGGCGCCGGCAGGGGCGACGGGGGGGCTGGAGTTCTTCGTGGAGCGGCTCATCGAGTACAGCACGATGTCCGGAGAGGTAAGCTAGATGAACGGTCACGCCATGTACACGGCGGTGGCTGCTCAGGGCGACGACGATGTAGTCGTGCGCCACGCCTCGCTGGTCAAGCGGATCGCGCACCACCTGGCGGGCCGGCTCCCGGCGAGCGTCCAGCTCGAGGACCTGATCCAGGCGGGCATGATCGGCCTGCTCGAGGCCGCCCGCCAGTACGACGCCTCGCAGGGGGCGAGCTTCCAGACCTACGCCGGGATCCGCATCCGCGGGGCCATGCTCGACGAGATGCGCCGGCTCGACTGGACCCCGCGCTCGGTGCACCGCAAGGGCCGCGAGGTGGCCGAGGCGGTGCGCGCCATCGAGCACCGCACCGGCCGCGACGCCCGCGATCACGAGGTGGCCGAGGCGCTCGGGATCTCGGTGGCGGAGTACCACCATATCCTGCAGGATGTCTCCACGGCGCGGGTGCTGAGCATGGATCACGGGGAGTCGGGCACGGAGGCCCCGCCGGAGCCGGCGGGCTTCGAGCCCGGGCCCCTGGCGATGCTCCAGGACGAGGCCTTCCAGGGCGAGCTCGCCGAGGCGATCCGCCAGCTCCCCGAGCGCGAGCGCCTGGTGATGGCGCTCTACTACGATGAGGAGCTCAATCTGCGCGAGATCGGCGAGGTGCTGGGCGTCTCCGAGTCCCGGGTCAGCCAGATCCACGGCCGGATCATGCTCAAGCTGCGCAACCGGCTCGCCGACTGGACGCGGGAGAGCGAGCAACGTACGGCGTAAGAGACCTCGAAAGAGGGAGGCGATGTGGCAGCGGACAAGAAAATGAAGATCCTCGTCGTGGACGACTTCTCCACGATGAGGCGGATCATCAAGAACCTGTTGCGCGATCTCGGCTACAACAACGTCGTGGAGGCCGATGACGGCAACACCGCGCTGCCCATTCTCCAGAAGGGCGGGATCGAGTTCCTGATCACCGACTGGAACATGCCCGGGATGACGGGCCTCGAGCTGCTCAAGCACGTGCGCGCGGACGCCAACCTCAAGGATCTGCCGATCCTCATGGTCACGGCCGAGGCCAAGCGCGAGCAGATCATGGAGGCCGCCCAGGCGGGGGTGAACGGCTATATCGTCAAGCCCTTCACGGCAGCGACCCTGCGCGAGAAGATCGACAAGATCTTCGAGCGCATCCAACCGGGCGGGGGTTGAGCGGCATGGCGCGACAGGGCGCGGACGGCGGCGCCGCGATGGAAGAGTATCGCGCCGCGGCGCAGCGGCTGCTCGAGTGCGTCGAGGCCGGGGATGCCGAGGGGGCGCAGGGGATCATCGACGACCTGACGCACCTGCGCGAGACGGAGCTCTTCCGGGAGCTCGGCACGCTCACCCGGGACCTGCACGAGGCGATCAAGGCCTTCCACTACGACGACCGCCTCGTCGATCTCACCGCCTCCGAGATCCCGGACGCCCGCGAGCGGCTGAACTACGTCATCACCATGACCGAGCAGGCCGCGCACCGGACCCTGACGGCGATCGAGGACTGCACCCCCCTGGCCCAGGAGCTCAGCGACGAGAGCGCGCGGCTCGCCGAGCGCTGGCACGCCTTCCGCAGGCGCGAGCTCGACGCCGCGCAGTTCCGGCAGCTCAACCGCGAGCTCGAGGCCTTCCTCGAGCAGGTCCAGGGCCACAGCCAGCGCCTGAGCCAGCAGCTCAACGAGGCGCTCATGGCCCAGGACTACCAGGACCTCACCGGGCAGATCATCCGCCGGGTCATCGCCCTGGTCGAGGAGGTCGAGGGCAACCTGGTGCAGCTGGTGCGCATCTCGGGGCAGCGCATGAGCGACGAGGGCGCGAGCGAGAGCGGGCCCGGCAAGGAGGAGGTCGCTGCCGAGCGCATGCGCCGCGGCGAGGGGCCGGCCACGCCGAGCGACAGCAGCGACGACGTCGTCAGCGGGCAGGACGAGGTCGACGACCTGCTCTCGAGCCTCGGCTTCTAGGACGCAGCACAGACAACAGCGGAGGCCGCTGCGATGGCCATCGATCTCAACGACGATATCGTTCAGGACTTCCTCGTCGAGTCGCGGGAGATCCTCGAACGCCTCGGCGGGCAGCTCGTGGAGCTCGAGCAGCGCGGCGGCGACGCCGATCTGCTCAACTCGGTCTTCCGCGGCTTCCACACCATCAAGGGCGGCGCCGGCTTCCTCGGCCTCGATCCGCTGGTCGAGGTCTGCCACCGCACCGAGGACGTCTTCAACCTGCTGCGCAACGGCGACAAGCAGGTCTCCTCGGAGCTGATGGATACCGTGCTCCGCGCCCTGGACGTGGTGCAGGCGCAGTTCGGCGACATCGAGAGCGGCTCGGAGCCCCACCATCCGCCCGACGACCTCCTCCAGTCCCTCGACCGCCTGAAGGCCCCGGATGAGGCCGGCGGCGAGGCGGCGGCGAGCGCCCCGGCCGAGGAGCCCGCCGGGCAGCAGCAGGGCGCGGGCGAGCCGGCGCCCGGCGCCGCCGAAGGCGCGGCCGGGGCGGGCAACGAGGCCCCGGGGGACTTCAGCGACGCCGAGTTCGACGAGCTGCTCAACGCCCTCGATACCGAGGAGCGGGAGCGGGCCGAGGAGGCCGCCGCGAGCGACGAGATCACCGACGAGGAGTTCGAGCAGCTGCTCGATGAGCTCCACGGCAAGGGCCAGCATACCGGCCGGCCGATGTGGCGCTGGCGCCGCTCTCGCTGCCGCCGGCC
>NZ_NRSH01000152.1 GCF_016584055.1 Halorhodospira neutriphila | reverse complement strand
GCTCAGATGGCCTCGTCGCCCTCCTCGCCGGTACGGATGCGGATCACGCGCTCGACCTCGCTGACGAAGATCTTGCCGTCGCCGATCTTGCCCGTCTGCGCCGCCTGGGTGATCGCCTCGACGCAGCGGTCGACCTCGCCGTCGGAGACGACGACCTCGAGGCGCATCTTGGGCAGGAAGTCGACGACGTACTCGGCGCCGCGGTAGAGCTCGGTGTGCCCCTTCTGGCGGCCGAAGCCCTTGACCTCGGTGACCGTCATGCCGGTGATGCCGATATCCGACAGCGCCTCGCGGACGTCGTCGAGCTTGAACGGCTTGATGATGGCCTCGACTTTCTTCATGGGTCGGCTCCTGAGTGAATCTGGGGAGGTTACGCGGTTTCCCGTCGGCTCAATTCTCGCCCCTCGACGGCCCCGCCGCCAGGGCCTCCGGCTGCTGGCGCCAGCCGGAGGTGATGGGGTAGCGCCGGTCGCGGCCGAAGGCGCGCCGGGTCACCTTCACCCCCGGCGCCGCCTGCCGGCGCTTGTACTCGCTGACGTAGAGCATGCGCACGACCTGGCGGACCTGCTCGGCCCCGGCGCCGGGGACGTCGAGCTCGCCGGGCGCCGCCTCGTCCTCCATGTAGCGACGCAGCACGGCGTCGAGCACCGGGTACGGCGGCAGGCTGTCCTGGTCGCGCTGGCCCGGGCGCAGCTCGGCGGTGGGCTCGCGCTCGACCACCGGCTGCGGCACCGCCGCGCCGAGGCCGTTGCGGTAGTCGACGAGCCGGTAGACCTCGGTCTTGTAGACGTCCTTGAGCGGGGCGAAGCCGCCGCACATATCGCCGTAGAGCGTGGCGTAGCCGACGGCCAGCTCGCTCTTGTTGCCGGGGGCGAGGAGCAGGCGGCCGAGCTTGTTGGACAGCGCCATCAGGAGGTTGCCGCGGATGCGGGCCTGGATATTCTCCTCGGCGGCGTCCGGCGGGCGGTCGCCGAAGGCCGGCGCCAGGGCCTGCTCGTAGCCGCTGAACAGCTCGTCGATAGGGACGACGCGGTAGTCGACGCCCAGCCCCTCGGCGACGGCGCGGGCGTCGGCGAGGCTGCGCTCGGCGGTGTAGCGCGAGGGCATCATCACCGCCAGGACCTGCTCGGGGCCGAGGGCGTCGGCGGCGAGGGTGGCGGTCAGCGCCGAGTCGATCCCCCCGGAGAGGCCGAGGACGACGCGCTCGAAGCCGTTGCCCCGGACGTAGTCGGCGGTGCTGCGCACGATCGCCGGGTAGACCGCCTCGGGCCCCGCCAGGCGCGGCGCCTGCGGCCCGTCCACCGCGCCGTCGGCGGCGACGGTGAGGGGGTAGAGGCCGTCGGCGAGCAGCGGCGCCCGGGCACCGACCCGGCCCCGGCCGTCCACGGCGAAGGAGGCGCCGTCGTAGACCACCTCGTCGTGGCCGCCGACGAGGTTGGCGTAGCAGACCGCCCGCCCGGTCTCGGCGGCGCGCTGCGCCGCCGCGGCCTCGCGCTCGGCCTGCTTGCCGTCGTGGAAGGGCGAGGCGTTGAGGCTGACCAGCAGCTCGGCGCCGGCGGCCGCGGCGTCGGCGGCCGGCGCCGGGGCCCAGAGGTCCTCGCAGACGAGGACCCCGACCTGCCGGCCGGCGACGGGGACGACGCACGGCGCCTCACCCGGGGTGAAGTGGCGGTTGTCGTCGAAGACGCTGTAGCTCGGCAGCCGGCGCTTGTAGGCGACGGCCGCCTCGCGCCCCTCGGCGAGGACGACGGCGGCGTTGCGCACCCCGCCGTCGCGGCGCAGCGGCGCCCCGACCACCGCCGTGATCCCGGTGCAGGCCGCGGCGATCTCGGCGACGGCGGCCTCGGCGGCGGCGAGGAAGTCGCCGCGCAGCAGCAGGTCGTCGGGCGGGTAGCCGGTGACCGCCAGCTCCGGGAAGAGCACCAGGTCGGCGCCGTGCTCGTCGCGGGCGGCGCGCACGGCCTCGAGGATGCGCCGCGTGTTCTCCCGCAGGGCGCCCACCGGGAAGGGGAGCTGGGCGACGGCGATGCGCAGGGGGGCTTCAGGCATAGCCCGATGAGTCTAACAGAGATCGACGAGCGCCTTGATCCGCTCGCCGATCTGCGTCGGCGAGCGGACGGTGGCCACGCCCGCGGCCTCGAGGGCCGCGTACTTCTCCTCGGCGCTGCCCCGGCCGCCGGCGATGATCGCCCCGGCGTGGCCCATCCGCTTGCCCGGCGGCGCCGTGACGCCGGCGATGTAGGCGACCACCGGCTTGCTCATGTGCGCGCGGATGTAGTCGGCCGCCGCCTCCTCGGCGCTGCCGCCGATCTCGCCGACCATGACGACCCCCTCGGTCTGCGGGTCGGCCTCGAAGCGCTCGAGGCACTCGACGAAGGAGAGGCCGTGGATCGGGTCACCGCCGATGCCGACGCAGGTGGACTGGCCGAGCCCGGCGTCGGTGGTCTGCTTGACCGCCTCGTAGGTCAGCGTCCCCGAGCGCGAGACGATGCCGATGCGCCCGGCGCGGTGGATGTGGCCGGGCATGATGCCGATCTTGCACCGGTCCGGGGTGATGACGCCGGGGCAGTTGGGGCCGATCAGCTGCGCCGGGGTGCCGCGCAGGGCCTCCTTGACGGCGAGCATGTCGAGGGTGGGGATGCCCTCGGTGATGCAGGCGATCACCCCGATGCCGGCGTCGGCGGCCTCGAGGATGGCGTCGGCGGCGAAGGCCGCCGGGACGTAGATCACCGACGCCTCGGCCCCGGTGGCGGCCACCGCCTCGTGGACGGTGTCGAACACCGGCCGCTCGAGGTGGTGCTCGCCGCCGCGGCCCGGGGTGACGCCGCCGACGACGCGGGTGCCGTAGGCGATGGCCTGCTCGGCGTGGAAGCTCCCCTGCCGGCCGGTGAAGCCCTGGACGAGCACCGGGGTATCCTGGTCGACGAGAATGCTCATGGCACGCTGCTCCTGCGCTGGCTCGGTCTCAGGCGTCCCGGCGGACGGCGGCGACGACGGCGTCGGCGGCGCTCGCCAGGTCGTCGGCGGCGATCAGGTCGAGGCCGCTGTCGGCGAGCAGCCGCTTGCCCTGCTCGACGTTCGTCCCCTCGAGGCGGACCACCACCGGCACCTCGACGCCGACCTCGCGGACGGCGGCGACGATCCCCTCGGCGATCAGGTCGCAGCGCACGATCCCGCCGAAGATGTTGACCAGGATCCCCTCGACCCGGGGGCTGGAGAGGATGATCTTGAACGCCTCGGCGACCCGCTCGGCGTTGGTCCCGCCGCCGACGTCGAGGAAGTTCGCCGGCGCCGCGCCGTGGCGCTTGATCACGTCCATGGTGGCCATGGCCAGCCCGGCGCCGTTGACCATGCAGCCGATGTTGCCGTCGAGGGTGATGTAGTTGAGCTGGTGCTGCGCGGCGCGGACCTCGGTCTCGTCCTCCTGGCTGAGATCGCGCATGTCCGCGACCTGCGCCTGGCGGCCGACGGCCACGGCGTTGTCGTCGACGGTGACCTTGGCGTCGAGGGCGAGCAGGCCGCCGTCGCCGGTGACGATCAGCGGGTTGACCTCGACGAGGGCGAGGTCGCGCTCGGTGAAGAGCCGGTAGAGCCCGCGCATCAGCCGCGTCAGCTCGTCGACCTGCGCCTTGCCGAGGCCGAGGGCGAAGCCGAGGCGCCGGCACTGGTACGGCTGCAGGCCCGCCGCCGGGTGGACCGCCGCGGTGACGATCGCCGCCGGGTCGCGGGCGGCCACCTCCTCGATCTCCACGCCGCCGGCCGCCGAGGCCATGAAGACCACCCGCTGCCGGGCGCGGTCGACCAGGGCGCCGAGGTAGAGCTCGCGCTCGATCGCCACGCCCTCCTCGACGAGCAGCGCCTGCACCGGCTGGCCGCGCTCGTCGGTCTGCGCCGTGACCAGCCGCTCGCCGAGGAGCCCGTCGGCGAAGCGCTGCAGCGCCGCCGGGTCGTCGAGGACCTGCACGCCCCCGGCCTTGCCCCGCCCCCCGGCGTGGACCTGCGCCTTGGCCACCCAGCGCTCGCCGCCGAGCCGGCCGGCCGCCTCCCGCGCCTCGGCCCCGGAGCGGGTGACGAACCCGCGGGGGATGGGGATGCCGTAGTCGGCGAAGAGGTGCTTCGCCTGGAACTCGTGGAGATTCATGCCCGCCGCTCTCCTGTGGCTCCTGCCTCGCCAGCCTCTGGCTTGGTATCGTGGTAGGTTATGCGGTGTATTCTCGCAAGCCTACCGCGCCCGGGCCGATAGCGTGCAACCTAGCAGGCCTCGATCCAAGGGAAGCACGGAAGAGAACGCTTATGGTAAGCCAAATCCTGCTTGTGATCCTGCTCGTCCTCGCCTGGATCGGGGCCCGCTCGCTGTGGCAGCGCCGGGAGCGGCTGCTCGCCTGGTACGCGCAGCAGCAGGCGGCCCCGGACCGGCGGGAGGGGCCGCGCGAGCAGCCCGACGCGCAGGAGCGAGCGCCGCGGCGCCGGGGCGAGGACGCGGCCCCGGAGGAGATGGTCGAGTGCGCCCACTGCGGCGTCTTCCTCGCCCGGCGCGAGGCGCTGCGCGGGCGCGGCGGGCGCCTCTACTGCTCGGACGAGCACCGGCGGCAGGGGCCGCGGGCGTAGCCGGGGCGGCTCCACCTGCGCCGCCCCGGCTACGC
>NZ_NRSH01000151.1 GCF_016584055.1 Halorhodospira neutriphila | reverse complement strand
TCGTCAGCCACGGGTGCTGCGGCAGCCCGCGGCGGTAGCCGAAGATGCTCTCGAGCCAGGCGCTCTGGTAGCGCTCGAGGGTGCGCAGGGCGCGGGCGAGCCCCTCGGGGTCGCCGGTCAGGGCGGCGGCCTCCAGGTCGGCGGCGTACTCCCGGGTCCGCGACAGGCCGAGCTGCAGCAGGATGGCGGCGCTCGGCGCGAAGACCACCAGCAGCAGCGTCACCAGCGAGGGGCCGCCGAGCTCCCCCTCGATGAGCAGCCACGGCAGGGAGAGCAGCACCAGGAGCTGCGCCAGGAAGGCGAGGTACATCACCGCCTGGGTGAGCAGGGCGGCCAGCGCCATGATCCGGGTATCGCCGTGGCGCAGGTGGCTGAGCTCGTGGGCGAGGACGGCGGCCGTCTCGCGCAGGCTCAGGGTGCTCAGCAGCCCCTGGGTGACGGCGATGCCGCCGCGCCCGCCGCTGCCGACGGCGAAGGCGTTGAGCTGGCCGTCGGGGACGTAGTGCAGGGTGGGGACGCCGCCCAGGCCGGCCCGCCGGGCGAGCTCGGCGAGGAGCTCGTAGAGCTGCGGGCTCTGCTCGTAGGCCAGCGGCAGGGCGCCGGCGCGGTTGAGCACCAGCTGGGCGGGCAGGCGGCTGAGGACGAAGGCCCCGCCGCCGGCGAGGGCCGCCGTCCAGGCGAGGCCCGCCCAGCCGGCCATGAGGTAGCCGACCAGGCCGGCCAGGGCGGTGAGCGCCAGCAGCAGCAGCGCGACGCGCAGGAGGTTCTCGAGGCGGCGGCGCAGCAGCTCGGCGCGATTGAGGAGCACCGCCCCGGCCCCGGGCTACGAGGCCTGGTGGTAGCCGGTGAGCCGGTCCACCTCCTCCTTGGAGCCGATGACCACCGGCACCTTCTGGTGGATCTGCTCCGGGGCGCGCTCGAGGATGCGCTGGTGGGCGTCGGTGGCGGCGCCGCCGGCCTGCTCGGCGAGGAAGGCCATGGGGTTGGCCTCGTACATCAGCCGCAGGCGGCCGTCGGGGCGGTTGGCGTCGCGCGGGTAGATGAAGATCCCGCCCCGGGTGAAGATGCGGTACATGTCCGCCACCATCGAGGCGATCCAGCGCATGTTGAAGTTCTTGCCGCGCGGGCCGTCCTCGCCCTGCAGGCACTCGTCGATGTAGCGGCGCACCGGCGCCTCCCAGAAGCGCTGGTAGGAGACGTTGATGGCGAACTCCTTGGTCTGCGCCGGGATCTGGACGTTGTCGTTGACGAGGACGAACTCCCCGGCGCCGTGGTCGAGGGTGAACTGCGCCACGCCGTTGCCGAGGGTCAGCAGCAGCGTCGTCGACGGGCCGTAGACGACGAAGCCGGCGGCGACCTGCTCGGTGCCCGGCTGCATGAAGTCCTCGATGCTCGCCGTCCCCTCCGAGGGCGCCTTGAGGATGGAGAAGATGGTGCCCACGGAGACGTTGACCTCGATGTTCGAGGAGCCGTCGAGGGGGTCGAAGAGCAGCAGGTAGGGGCCGCTGGGCTGGCCGGCGGGCGCCGGGACCGCCTCCGCCTCCTCCTCGGAGGCCACCGCGGCGGCGCGGCCGCCCCACAGGCCCGCCTCCTTGAGCCGCTCGTTGGCGAGCACGTCGAGGGTCTTCTGCTCCTCGCCCTGGGTGTTGGCGGCGTCGGCGCTGCCGAGCACGCCGCGCAGGGCGCCGCCCCGGACGGCGTCGGCGATGCCCTTGCAGGCGTCGGTGACCTGCTGGACCAGCCCGGAGAGCTCGTCCAGGCCGCGGGTCTCGGGGCGCTGCTCGGCAAGGTAACGTGCAAGGGTGACGCGCTCGGGCATAGACCTTCCTCCTCGAATCCGTCGGCGGTATGAGGCTCCCCGATCGGGGGCTCTCAGTCTGCTGCTCTCAGCCTAACCCATCTCGCCGGGGCAACGAGATTCAAGGCGGTTATCGCGGCGATTACCTCCCGCTGTCGCCCGGCGCTCCCTCGCCGGGCTCGAGCTGCTCGAGGATGGCGTCGGCGTAGAGCCCGGCGATATCCTGCGCCGCCACCACCGCCGCCGCCGCGTGCTCGCCGAGCTGGCGGCGGCTCTGGGCGTCGCGGAAGAGCTCCTTGACGGCCTGCTGCAGGTCTGCCTCGTCGAGGACGCGGCGCGCGCCCCCGGCGGCGAGCAGCCGCTCGGACTCCTCGGCGAAGTTGGCCATATAGGGCCCGAAGAGGATGGGCCGGCCGAGCCGCGCCGGCTCCACCAGGTTCTGCCCGCCGCGCGGGACCAGCGAGCCGCCGACGATGACCAGCTCGGCGGCGGCCATGAGCTGCTCGAGCTCGCCGAGGGTGTCGGCGACGTAGATCTCCGCCTGCGCCCAGTCCTCGCCGGCGGAGCGCAGCGCCACGCGGTAGCCGGCCCGGCGCAGGGCGTCGCGGATGCTCGCCCCGCGCTCCGGGTGGCGGGGGGCGATCACCAGCAGCCGCGGCACGCTGCGCTCGCTGCGCGCGCGCGCCCAGGCGGCGGCGATGCGCAGCTCCTCGTCGTCGTGGGTCGAGGCGGCGAGGACGGTGNGGCCGAAGGGGAAGGGCTCGGCCGGCGGGGCGCTGGAGGCGGCGAGCTTCAGGCTGCCGAGGGTGCGGATCCGCTCGGCGGCGACCCCGAGGCCCCGGAAGCGCCGCGCGTCCTCGCCGCTGCGGGCGAGCACGGCGTCGACCCGGGCGAGGGCGCTGGCCTGGAGGCGGCGGATGATCGCCGGGGCATTGAGCGAGCGGCTCGACAGCCGGGCGTTGGCGAGGATCAGCGGGATTCCCCGGCGCTGGACGGCGGCGAAGAGGTTGGGCCAGATCTCGGTCTCGAGGATGACGGCCGCGCCGGGCCGGAAGGCCCGCAGGAAGCGGGCGACGGCGCCGGGCCAGTCGATGGGCTGGTAGGCGTGCTCGGCGACCGCGCCGAGGGTGCGCTCGGCCGTCTCGGCGCCGGTGGGGGTGGCGGTGGTCACCACCAGCGGCAGCTCCGGGCGCCGCTGCGCGAGGGTGCGCACCAGCGGGGCGGCGGTGCGCACCTCGCCGACCGAGGCGCAGTGGAGCCACAGCGACGGCCGCTGGCCGAGGCGCGCGTCGCAGGGCCGGTAGCGGCCGAGGCGCTCGCGCAGCAGCCGCCGGCTGCCGCGGCGCCGCGCCGTGCGCAGCAGCCAGGCGAGGAGCACGGGCGAGAGGGCGTAGAGGGTCCCGGTATAGACGGCTCGCAGCATCAGTACACCGCTGGCTCGCCGGGGGGGCGAGTCTTGAAGCGTTTGTAGGCCCAGAAGTAGTGCTCCGGCTGCTCGCGCACCCAGCGCTCGACGATGGCGTTGATCCGCGCCGTGGCGGCCTGCGTGTCCGCGCCGGGGAAGTCCTCGAGGGGCGGCTCGAAGACGATGCGGTAGCGGCCGTCGGCGAGGCGCTGCGGGATGTAGGGGAGCACCAGGCAGTCGGTGCGCTGCGCCAGGCGGGCGGTGGCCGAGGTGGTCGCCGCCTGGATGCCGAAGAAGGGCGCGAAGACGCCGCCGCGGCGCGGCTTGACGTCCTGGTCGGGGGCGAACCAGACGAGGTCGCCGGCGTTGAGGGCGCGCATCAGCCCGCGCATGTCGTGGTTGGCGATGACGTCCTCGATGCGCCGCCGGCGCGCGCGGCGCATGACCGTGGCGATGAGCGGGTTGCGGTCGTCCCGGTAGAGCGCCTTGAAGGGGGCGAGCTGGCAGATCATGGCGCCGCTGAGCTCGAGCCCCGCCATGTGGCAGGTCAGCAGCAGGACCCCGCGCCCGCTGCGCCGGGCCGCCTCCAGGTGCTCGCGCCCGGAGACCTCGAAGAGCTCGAGGAGCCGCTCCGCGGACAGCCACCACGCCATCGCCATCTCGATCAGGCCGGTCCCCATGGAGCGGAAGTTGCGCCGGGCCAGCGCCCGGCGCTGCGCCTCGTCGAGCTCGGGGAAGCAGAGCTCGAGGTTGCGCAGCACGATCCGCCGGCGCTCCCGGGCGAACTGCCAGAAGAGCGCGCCGATGCCGGCGCCGACCGCCTCGCGGCCGCGCTGCGGGAGGAGCACCGACAGACGCAGCAGGCCGAGCAGGAGCCAGTGCCCCCAGAGGCGCGGGTGGAGGTAGCGGGCGCGCAGCAGCCGGTCGTCCGTCGGCGTCGGCCGGATGCCGCGCGGGCGCTTCCGCTTCCACCGCTTGGCGGCGCCCTTCTGCGTCAAGGCTGGAAGCGAGCCTGCCGCGGGGCGTTCTCGAGGGGCGGGACGTAGGTCTCGAACAGGCTCTGGCAGGACCAGAAGTGCGTCCCGGTCCGGGTGATGCGCAGCGCCTCCATCATCGGCCCCTCGCCGACGATCACGAAGAGCCGGCCGCCGACGGCGAGGGCGTCGTGGAAGCCGTGGTGGAGCTCCGGCAGCGAGCCGGTGACGGCGATGACGTCGTAGAGCTGTCCGTCCGACCAGCCGCCGCCGGCGTCGCCCTCGACGAGCTGCACCCGCTCGCCGCCGCGGAGGGTGGCGAGCCGCTGCCGCGCCTGGGCCTGGAGCTGCGGGTGGATCTCGACGCTGGTGACGCCGCCGGCGAGGTGGGCCAGGCAGGCGGCGACGAAGCCGCTGCCCGTGCCGATCTCCAGCGCCTGCTCGCCGGGCTGCGGGTCGAGGGCCTGGAGCATGCGCGCCTCGACCCGGGGCTCCATCATGACCTGGCCGTGGCCGATGGGCAGCTGCAGGTCGCTGTACGCCATCCGGCCGAGGCGCTCGGGGACGAAGAGCTCCCGGGGGACCTGCTCGAAGACCTCGAGGACCCGAGGCTCCAGCACGTTCCACGGCCGGATCTGGCGTTGGATCATGTTGCTGCGCGCGAGCGCGGCGTTCTCAGCCCCCATGATGCTCCCTTCCTCTTGGCCTCCCGTAAACGAGGCAATCCTAGGCGGTATGGGGGGGCTCGACAAGCGCTGCTTGCGTTCTCGGCCCGGGCCTGGTATAAAACCCGCCTTTACGACGCCGGGTGCCGGCGAGCGGGGATTGAGGAGTGTAGCAATGTCCAAGGTCTGCCAAGTCACCGGCAAGCGCCCGGGGACAGGGAACAACGTCTCCCACGCCAACAACAAGACGCGCCGGCGTTTCCTGCCGAATCTCCACCACCACCGCTACTGGGTGGAGAGCGAGCAGCGCTGGGTCCGCCTGCGCGTCTCGGCCCAGGGGATGCGGATCATCGACAAACGCGGCATTGACGCGGTGCTCGCCGAGATGCGGGCGCGCGGGGAGAGAGTCTGATGGCCGGCAAGAGCGCACGCGAGAAGATCAAGCTGGTCTCGAGCGCGGGGACGGGGCACTTCTACACCACCGACAAGAACAAGCGGAACACGCCCCACAAGCTCGAGTTCAAGAAGTACGACCCGGTCGTGCGCAAGCACGTCACCTACCGCGAGACGAAGCTCAAGTAGCCGGGTCCGGGCAGTAGCGGGTAGCGGCCGCCCCGAGCCCCTCGGCGGCGGGGCCGCCGCTCGCCCTCCCGCCGCCTCCTGGCCTGTGAGCGCCGCGCCGCCGCAGCAGGCGACACGTGCCTCCTAGAGGAGAGGAGGTAGCGCCGATGGAGATCTGCCTAGCCCGCCAGCCGATCTTCGATCGGCGCCTCCAGGTCCGCGGCTACGAGCTCCTCTACCGCCGCAACCCCGATAGCACGTCGGCGCAGGTCCTCGACGGCGACGCGGCGACCTCGGCGGTCATCCTCAACGCCTTCGCCGAGATCGGCCTGCAGCCGCTGACCGGGGGGCAGCCCGCCTACCTCAACCTGACCCGCCCCTTCTTCACCGAGTACAGCCTCCCCTTCCCCAAGGACGCCGTCGTCCTCGAGGTCCTCGAGGATATCGAGCCGGACCGGCCGTTCCGGGAGGCGCTGCGCCGGCTCGCGGGCCAGGGCTACCGGATCGCCCTCGACGACTTCATCCTCGAGTCCGGGATCCAGGACCGCCTCCTGCCCTTCGTGGACACAGTCAAGGTCGACCTCACCCGGCTCTCCGCCCAGGAGGTCACCCGCCACGCGCAGACCCTGCGCCGCCACGGGGTGCGGCACCTGCTCGCCGAGAAGGTCGAGACCCAGGAGGAGATGCAGCGCTGCCAGGCGGCCGGCTTCGACCTCTTCCAGGGGTTCTTCCTCTCGCGGCCGAGCACCTACAGCCGCCGCTCGATCCCGGCCCACCGGCTGCCCCTGTTCCGCCTGATCGCCGCGCTGCAGCGCCCGGAGATCGATATCGCCGAGCTCGAGCGGCTCATCAGCCAGGACGTGGCCCTGAGCTACAAGCTCATGCGCTACCTCGCCTCGCCGCTGTTCCCCTCGCGCAACGTCGACTCGATCCGCTCGGCGATCCTCTACCTCGGCAGCCGGGAGCTGGCGCGCTGGGCGACGCTCCTCGCCATGAGCTCCTCCCAGGACCAGCCGCCGGAGCGGATCATCTCCCTGCTGGTGCGCGCGCGGCTCTGCGAGCAGCTCGCCCAGGAGGGCGGGCTCGAGGGGATGACGGCGTTCACCATCGGCCTCTTCTCCGGGCTCGACGGCGTCCTCGACGCGCCCCTGGCGGTGATCTGCGAGGAGCTGCCGCTGAGCGCCGAGGCCCGCCAGGCGCTGCTCGAGCACCGCGGGCCCTACGGCGGGCTGCTCGCCTGCGCCCTGGCCCAGGAGCACGGCGAGTGGGAGCGGATCGGCGAGCTCGGCTGGTCCCAGCAGGCCCTGACGGAGCGCTACCTCGAGGCCATCCGCTGGGCCGACGAGCTGTGGGCCTGGCTCCGGCGGGCTGCCGCGGAGCGGGAGGAGGCTCACGCCCCGGGCAAGGGGCGCTCGAGCAGGAGGTTGCCCAGGCGGTCACGCTGAGCGCGCCAGCCGGGGGCTACCCAGGTGGTGGAGACCGCGTCGGCCACCACCGCGGGGCCCTCGACGGGCCGGTCCTCGGGCAGCCGGGTGCGCTCCCAGACGGCGACCTCGCCCGCCCCGTAGACCGGCGTCCACCCCGCCGGCTCCGCGGCCCCGCCGGGGAGCTCGGGCAGCGCCAGGGGCGGCCGGGGGCCGTAGACCCCCAGGCGCAGGTTCACCAGCTCCAGCGGCTCGTCGAGGCGGTGGCCGTAGCGCCGCTCGTGGGCCTGGTGGAACGCCGCCGCTGCCGCCTCGCGGTCGCCCTCCCACGCCACCTCCAGGGTGAAGGCCTGGCCGCGGTAGCGCAGCTCCAAGCGCGGCTCCTCGCGGATCTGCCCGGCCTCGACCCCCTCGGCCTCGAGGGCCGCC